>JAQWQB010000060.1 GCA_029245065.1 Flavobacteriales bacterium
CGTCCAACAAATTTCAAGTTCGGACAAGCATCTATGAGTGGTTCACGCACTTTTGTTGCGCTTCTCACGAGAAGTCCAATGTAGCCTTCGTTGTTGATGGCGTCAATAAGTTGATCTTGAGGAACAAATTCAGTGATGACTGATATTCCGTTGGCTTCTAGTTTGGCTTTTCCCGAAGGAGAGATGCCGTCGTTTGCTAATACTTTCATGCGCTCTAATTAGGCCTTAACTCGGGCCAATTCTTTCATTGTTTCTGTCAATACTTGTACACTTTCCAAAGGAAGAGCATTGTACATAGAAGCTCTATATCCGCCAACTGAACGGTGTCCTTTCAATCCGTTGATACCTGCTTCGTTCCATAGTTTATCGAAGTCAGCTGCAAGGCTTTCATCTGTAAGACGGAAGGTAGCGTTCATATTCGAACGGCTATTTACTTCTGCGTGTCCAGTGAAAAGTGGATTTGAATCGATTTCACTGTAGATTAGGTCCGCTTTCGCTTGATTCACTTTTTCGATGGCTGCAACGCCTCCATTGGCTTTGAGCCAACGCAGATTAAGCATGCTAACGTACACTGGGAAAACAGGAGGGGTGTTGAACATACTGTCTTTCGCCAAGTGAACTTGAAGATCGAGGTATGATGGAATGCTGTTTCCAGCTTTCCCTAATTTGTCTTTGTCGAAGATGTAAACAACGGTTCCTGCAGGCCCCATGTTCTTTTGAGCTCCGGCGTAAATCATTGAGAAATCGGCTGCATTCACTTCTCTTGAGAAGATATCTGAGCTCATATCGCAAATCAAGTCACAATCTACCTTCGGGAACTCCTTGTATTGGGTTCCGAAGATGGTGTTATTTGATGTGAAGTGCAGGTATGACGATCCAGGAGCGGCTTGAATGCCGGTTGGAATCGAAGTGTAGTTGGCGTTTTTAGAAGATGCTACTACTGTTGCGTTTCCTAAATGCTTTGCCTCTTTGATGGCTTTGTTCGCCCAAGTTCCTGTGTCTGCGTACGATGCTGTGCCTCCTTGAGGAAGGTAGTTGTAAGCTGCTGTCAAGAATCCTAAACTCGCTCCTCCTTGAAGAAAAAGAACTTCGTAATTCGAAGGGAGGTTCATCAATTCTTTGACGAGAGATCTGGCCTCTTCCATTACGGCAACGAAGTCTTTGCTTCGGTGTGACATTTCGATGAGTGAAAGGCCAGAATCATTGAAGTTGACTACTGCCTGAGACGCCTCTTCCATCACACTTTGTGGAAGAATGCAAGGTCCTGCTGAAAAGTTATGTTTTTTCATTTCTGAGTACGCTTTTAGGAATGTTCCTAGTAGGCCTCAAAATTCAGAAAAAGAAAACGAATCGAGCAGTGAAATGATGTTTTTTTTGTGTTAAGTGACGAAGATGAGTTTTGAGAGGGGAGTCTTGAGTTGAGAGTCTTTGACCTTCCCTAAATAGCATTGACTGTTTTGTAGCCACGAGCCTAGCTCGTGGTATTGAAGGTTTGTAATTTACGGTTGAGACACAGCCCGTTCCGGGCCCTCCTTCCCTCCCCGCCATCCTGCCTGCCGACCGAAGCTACACAACTCTCCCCCAAATCAACGCACAATTCCCCACCAATACAACCACAACTTTGCAGACGTATTTATCTAGTTTGTCATCGTTTTGGAAACAAGTAAAATCATTCGAAAAAAAACCTGAAATAGAATGAAAACGGCGAATATGGGCTCAGAAAAAACCTACCCATTCGACTCCAACCAATTGTAAAACGCTTCCTTGTTCCTTGAGAGGTAAAGCATGTTACTCAATTGGTCATAAGACCTGCGATTGAAGCACTTTTCGTACCCCTTCTTCAACAATTCAACCCTGCGCTCCTCATCTTCAACCTGACTCACGAGCAACTCAATTTGCTGCGTGGTTAAGCACGAAACCCCAAGGACTTGCTTCAACAGTTTTGATCGGTCACGTTCGAATTCATACGTGACAATCTCATTCATCCAAGCCTGCATCATCGCCGGGGATGCCGGCGGGCCGCAGGTAGCCTGTTCCGAAACATTAACCTGAACTTGTAAGGTGGCCTGAGAAGCTTCGAAGCTTGTAAAATCTCGGGTGACAGCCCCAGGATTGGCGAGTTCGAGCGTGTACGTTTCGCCTACTTGCGTCAAGGCTATCACAGGAATAGTGAGCGAATCAATCTGTAATTCTGTTCTGAGAAAGGTGTTCAGTGAATCCTGAATCAGCACATCCAAGTAATGTTCAGCCAATGAAAGCGAGTCAAGCAGAATGGAAAGGTCTCCGTCTTCATTCAGTGCAGCGGCTTCTTCCACCATCGTTCCATCCAAATACAATTCAATATCGAGACTATCGGGCGAAACAAATTGAAGCGCGCCAGCTTGAGCGTGAGATGAAACACTAAACAGTGCTAAAAGGATGAGTGTTAAATATATTCGAAACATGGTCTCTTCGATCTACGAATGAGCGGTCGCGAAGTTACGATTTACTTCCCCAACGTTTACGCAAGGATGAAATAGGAAGTTTTTCTGCGATGCTCGCCAGTACATTGTCTTTCCCTTGCCTGAAAATAAAAGGCACAAACCATGCCACGACAAGCAACAGAACTCCATTGAGGGCCAATGCGATCATCAAACGAAGCAGTAAATAATCTGCTAGGAAGGTATTGATCCATTGCGAGGGAATGGAAATGAGCGCAACGAGCATACCGGCTATGACTCCTGGGATCAGCTTTTTGATCAACTTGGACCAATTCAGTTTGACAAGCTTCAACGTGAACGCCTTCATCATGATGAATTGTACGAATACAGCAATGACAAGGCCCCATGCCACTCCTTTCAACCCGAAATCCCAGCCGAAGTAAGTGCCCAAAGCCACTAGAACAAAGAACATCGCTTTGATGGCACTCGCTGTGTACACCTTGTCCAAGGCCCGAAAGACGGAGTCGGAAATTTTGATGAGGGAACGAAAAGCGACGGAGATAAATAAGATGGAGACAATTGGAACGGAATCGTAGAACTTATCTCCCAAGAAAAGAATGGTGATTTCTTCCGCAAAGAAAACCATGAATATAGCCCCAGGAATAACCAAAAGACCAATGTGGTAAACAGCACTTAGAAATGCCCTCTGCAATTTTGGAAGGTCATCTTGCAATTGCGAAAGCCCGCTAAACATTACACTATCGGAAAGTTTACCGAGTACGGTGATTGGTAAACTCATGAGGTAAACAGAACGGTCATAAATTCCAGTCGTGCTCCAACTTTTTTCAGCTATTGAAAGTTCCGTTGCCGAAGAGGGTATGAAGGACGATTCAGGCTCAACGACCTGTCCATTTAATTCGGTATTGGGGGTGTCAAGGAACTCAGGGGCATTGGCTAATTTTCCAACAATGAGCGTGTCGATCTTCGTTGCAGCGTAATTGAAAACATTGAATAGGGTAGAGCCACCACCGTACCGAATCATGTCGGCAGTAGTTGCCCAATTCCATGTGAAGGTGATTTTGACCGGATGAAAATACCAGTAAGAAACGGTCATCAGTACATTCTGAGAAAGCAGAGCGAATACATAAGCCCATAGGTCATAGCCGAGATAAGCCAAGGTTAACCCCACTCCCAAGTTACCAATGGTCATAGCCGTTATGGAACAAAAGAAGAGCTTTTTGAAACTCATTTCTTTGATGATGAGACTTCGAGGAACAATGGCCAAGGCCGAAATAATAAAGCTCAGTCCAATCCAGCGAAGTACTTTGGTCAGCGGCTGGTGGTCATAATAATCAGCAATCCAAGGAGCAATCACGTACAGCCCAATCGTAAACACAAGGCCGAGAAAAACGCTGATGAAGAACGCTCCGTTGATGTTTTCCTGGGTAAGCTCTTTCCGCTGAATAAGTGCTGGCCCAATCCCTATTTGACTGAATATTTCGATAAATCCGACCACTACCAAAGCAATAGCCATTACTCCAAAAGCTTCCTTAGAAATCAATCGAGCTAAGATGGATATAAAGGCCAGTTGGAGTAAGACTTGGCTGAACACATTCAGTGCTTGCCAACCAAAAGAGCGGATAAATTTATCGCGTAACGTCACTTATTCAAAGAACGGGAAAGAAGTTGGATTGAGAGCGTTCGAATAATTAGTAACGAATAACGAATTGTGGAAACAACAGGCAATCCGCTGACTTGAACGAGCTTATGATAGTATTTCTTGGACGTTCGCCTTGATTTTCCCTGATAGTTCATCTGTTGGAAGATCGTTCGCATCCCTCCCAAATGGGTCTTCAATTTCCTCTGCTATGAGCTCTAAGCTGGCAAATACATACAACACGAAACACACAATAGGAACACTCCAGTAGCGGAAGTCAGTGACCAGGCCTAGTGGCATGGTAACAATATAAACGAAAATGAATTTCTTGATGAACAAGCCATACGAGTAGGGGATAGGTGTGTTTTTGATACGTTCACAAGCCCCAATGATATCCGTAAAAGACTTCATTTCCTTGTCCAGGGTAATCAGCTGATCCCCTGTAATTGTATCTGCTTTGTAAATAGCATGCAGTCGCTTGTACATCTCCTGAGCCAAGGCATTTGGTATGTGATCTTTGGCAACCATTCCAGCCAACGCGTTCTCATCTTCAAGTTCAAGCTCTTCTGGTTTCACCTTACCTCTGAGGTGCTCCTTCATCGCATACACATAATTGGGAATCATTTCCTTGAAAAAGCTTCGGTCAGGATGATCGTCGGGTAATGTCGCGTTGAGTTTGATGGCCAAGTTTCGGCTGTTATTCACCAAAGCCCCCCATTGTTTTCGTCCTTCCCACCATCGGTCATAAGCCGTATTCGTTCGGAAAACAAGTAACAAACCAATGACGAAACCGAGGAGCGAATGAATGGTCGTGGTGCTTTTGAACCCTAATTGCTCTTGGTAGTGCAATTCGATATAGGTAATCCCCAGTGCATAAACAGCAAGGGCCAACAATACCCATTTCATTTGCTGAAACGTATCGCTTTTGTGAAACTTGAAAATGAGGCTAAACCACGACTTAGGATTGTATTTGACCATTTGAATGCATTGTTACAGCCCTAAAAGTACGAGTTGCGAGAGGTACAGACAACACAAGTCGTGAGAATTGAGATGAAATTTTACGAATTTGGCCCCAAGCCTTTTGTACCAACGCTTTTGTAGCCACGAGCCTATCTCGTGGTATCCCTCGTGACATCACCCCACAAAAAAAGCGAGACCATCCAGCCTCGCTTTTTTCTCAAACAAACAAGAAGCAATTAGCGTGCATAATTGACCGCACGTTTCTCTCTAATAACAGTGACTTTGATCTGACCTGGGTAAGTCATCTCAGTCATAATACGTTGTGAAATGTCAAACGACAGTGAATCAGATTGCTCATCTGTCACCTGGTCGCTCTCAACAATAACCCTTAATTCACGTCCGGCTTGGATAGCGAATGATTTCGTTACACCTGGATACTCAAGAGCAAGATTTTCAAGGTCTTTCAAACGTTGGATGTAGCTTTCAACCACTTCACGTCTAGCTCCCGGTCTGGCGCCTGAAATGGCATCACACACCTGAATAATAGGTGAAATCATCGTGGTCATTTCTATTTCATCGTGGTGAGCACCAATGGCGTTGCAAACGTCTGGCTTCTCGCCATGCTTTTCCGCCAATTTTCCACCCAACACTGCGTGTGGAAGCTCAGACTCTTCGTCAAATACTTTCCCAATATCATGGAGCAAACCAGCTCGTTTTGCCGCTTTCGCGTTCAGTCCAAGTTCTGCAGCCATAACTGCAGAAAGGTTGGCTACCTCACGGGAGTGTTGCAGTAGGTTTTGTCCATAAGACGAACGGTACTTCATTCGCCCAATCATTCGAATCAATTCAGAATTGAGGTTGTGAATACCCAAATCAATGGCAGTACGTTTCCCTACTTCCATGATTTCTTCATTGATGTTTTTACGCACCTTGTTCACGATCTCTTCAATACGTGCCGGGTGAATTCGTCCGTCTGTTACCAGCTGGTGCATCGACAAACGAGCTATTTCTCTTCGCACAGGGTCGAAGCAAGAAAGAATGATGGCTTCTGGGGTGTCATCTACAATGATTTCAACTCCAGTAGATGCTTCCAGCGCACGAATATTTCGTCCTTCACGACCAATGATTCGACCTTTAACGTCGTCGTTTTCAATGTTGAATACAGAAACCGAGTTTTCTACGGCGTGCTCTGTAGCCACCCGTTGGATAGATTGAATAACAATCTTCTTGGCTTCTTGGGTAGCCTTCAGCTTTGCTTCGTCAATGATTTCCTGTGCTTGAGCAGAACCCATGGTGCGGGCCTCTTCTTTCAGCTCTTCCATCAATTTAGAAGCAGCTTCGTCCTTTGAAATTCCAGAAATTTCTTCGAGCAACACAACTGAGCGTTGGTGCGCCTTGTCCAGGTCTCCCTGCTTTTTCTCTAAAACGGAACGCTGCTGGGAAAGGTTAGACTTGAGCTTCTCAACTTCTTTGTCTTTGAGCTTGTTCTGTTCAATTTGCTTTGAGAGCTGCGACTCCTTGCTTTTAATGCGATCTTCAGATGACTGAAGTTTTCTGTTGCGGTCTTTGATTTCTTTTCCGTGCTCTTCTTTCAGGGCCAAGAATTTCTCTTTTGCTTGAAGCAGTTTTGCTTTCTTGATGTTTTCTCCTTTGTCCTCAGCTTCCTTGACAATACCTTCCGCTTTTTTATTGAGCACTTTGGTAAAGATCAAATAAGCTAAGCCCGTTCCAATAACAACTCCTGCTATTGCACCTAGTAGGATGGGCATGATGTCCATATCTTCTTAATATTCGGTGAAGACCGAGTTACGAGAGGGCGTCTTTGAGTGTGTCGCGGATTGCTTCCAGTTCGGGTTGAAGTTCATCTGATTGTTCATCAGAACCTCCTTTCATGGCTGCCGTTGCCATTTGAAGAGCTGTCATGGCTAGTAGGTCAGCCCTGTCTTTGACAGCATAATTATCTTGGAAGAAACGAAACTGTTCATCAACGCGTTTTGCAGCAGCACGCACAGCTTCCTCTTCCTCACGTTTAATCGTGAGTGGGAAGTGCCTTCCTGCTATTTTAACTTTGATGGATAGTTCGCTCATTTATATTGCTTTTACTTATGTAAAAGTGCGATACACTTATCGATTTCTCTCACTAACTCATTAATCTTCAGCTTGGCGTCGGTTTTTTCATCTCCGCCGTTTAACGATTTAGCGATTTTTTGGGTCTTAATAGTCTCTTCCATCACTGCAATCAGTTGATCCTTCTCAGCTAGGGCGTTTTGCAAATTGCTAACTTCTTCAGTCAGATTAGATAATTGCTGTTGCTTTTCGCTTCTTTCACGAAGCAACGTCTCGATATCCTTTCTGATTTCTCCTAGTATGCTTTCCATATCTAAATGCAGGGGAAGGTTCTTTTAAGCCACCTATGCAAAAGTAAGAATGTTAACGGAAGAAAAAAGGTTCAAGTATATAGATGTCATTGTTCCATTGTGAAATTCTTTCAGACGCTTCCTCCTCAGGCACGAAACTTGCGCTGTATTTTCGTAAAATGGGAATGAAAAGTATCATAGTAAGTGGATGTATGCTCTTAATTGGCATGGTTGGATTTGCGCAGCATGCCACTTATTCGGGCTACCGCTCTCCACTGGATATTCCCTTGAATCTTTCCGGAAATTTCGGCGAATTTAGATCGAATCATTTTCATTCTGGGATTGATATCAAAACACAAGGAAGAGAAGGCTTGAGTGTTTATGCCATCGCAAGTGGAAAGGTGAGTAGGGTGAAGATCTCGGCTTACGGATACGGAAATGCCATTTACATAGATCATCCAGACGGAAATACATCGGTTTATGCCCATTTGGGTAAGTTGTCTCCGAAAATTGATGCCTTTGTTAAAGCTGCTCAGTACGAACTTGAATCATGGGAAGTAGACCTCTATCCAGGGCCCAACGAATTACTGGTTGATTCGTCTGAAGTGATAGGCTGGTCTGGTAATTCAGGCAGTAGCGGCGGACCGCATCTTCATTTCGAAATTCGTCAAACAGATACAGAATTTCCGTTGAACCCGCTGTTGTGGGATTTCGACGTGGACGACCACAGAGCACCCTTGCTGAACGGAATTCAAATTACACCATTAACTGATACTTCTGCGGTTTCAGGTGCGTCGAAGAAACGCTACTTCGCCACCAAAAATGCTACGGGGAAAAGCTCCTTACAACGAACTGCTCCTATAGAGGTGTATGGTCCGATTGGAATTGGAGCGCACACCCTGGATCTGCTGGATAACAACTCCAACAAATGCGGGATTTATGAAATGAGCCTGTTTCTAGATGATCAATTGGTTTTCGAACAGCGCATTGATGCACTCGATTTTTCAACCAAGCGGTTTATGAATGCACATGCCGATTACCGGGAGTTGAAATCGAAGAAAAGAAGCATTCACCGTTCTTTTCGTTTGCCATTCAATGAGTTAGCGATCTATAAAACCATCCAGAATAACGGAGAGATTGTGCTACTTGATGAAGAAGTTCATACAGTCCTTTTGCGCGTGAAAGATGTACACGGGAATTCATCCGAAACGTCGTTTAAGTTGAAAAAAGGAAGTCCTCTTTCTTCAAAGAACCCAGAGCTGTTGCCATCTGGAAGCAAATTGTTCAAGTACAATCAAGTAAACGCACTTCGAACCGATAGTTGCAATGTATATATGCCCGAAGGCAGACTCTACGAGAACGCTTACGTATGGATTACTCAAGTACGAGGACCTTCCGATGCCCTTTCGGGGTGCTACGAAATTGGTGATGCGCTCACACCCGTGCATGAGCCGTATGTGGTGAAAATAAAAATAGGTGACTACCCAGATTCATTGCAGTCGAAGTTGTTCATCATGCGCTATGCACCTAATAAAAAACGAAGCTACAACAGAGGTGGCGATTTTAAGCTAGGTTGGGTAACCACCCGCGTGAAGGAGTTTGGCAATTACTACGTGGCAATAGATACCACCCCACCAAGAATCAAATTGAATACATGGGTTAACAGTTCGTTGACCAACAAGGAAGTCATCTTCACTATTTCAGATGACTTATCTGGAATCGATAAATACGAAGCATACGTAGATGGAAAGTGGATCCGTATGGCCTACAATTACAAACGTGCGCGATTAACGTACGACATGAAAGATGGCGTCATTACAGCCGATTCAAAAGATTTTGAATTGAAGGTGTGGGATGAACGCGGAAATATGAAAGTGTATACAGCGACGTTTCCTTAATTCTCAATAAACTTCCCTTTTCTGGTGAAGTTCAAGTAATCAATGAAATACAAAATTCGAACGGAGAAACTGTTGTTCTGAGGCAGGGAAATCGTACGGTCCAAATTGGTTCCGAAATCGTCTGGAATGATATTGTCGTCATCCAAAATAGATTGCTTCCAAACGATACTAATTTCCGACCCTGGAGAAAATACCCACGTATACACCATGTCAATGTTGAAGGTGTTGAAGGAACGGTCTTGGGTTGATCTAATGCGTTCTGTTCCAGCGTCATTGGTAATGAAACCATAGTCCTCATTGTCTACCTGCCAAGTGTCCAAATCTCCATACGTATAGCCGTCATTGGCCAGCTCCATGAATCGGTCATACTTCACGGTAGACCAATAATGACGAAGCCTAAAGGTGAGCCCCATTCGGTTAGAGAAGATGTAGTTGACGGTAGCTAAATTGGTGTGGAAAACCACGTCACGAGATCCGAAAATAATTCGTTCATCATCGGCTGTGGAGGTATAACCAATTTCGTTAAAGCGCTTACCAGTGCTATAAACATACACCAGCATGAGTTTGTCGTTCACACGAAATCTCGGACTGATGCGGTAGTTCCAAATGTGCCAGTTGTTGGCATTCGCTTCAGTATACCACGAGCCAATGTCCAAGGCAAACTGCCTGCGGTAATCAGAAGAAATCCAGCCCCCAACGTTGTAATTCTGAGGTCTGTTGAAGAACCAACCGTCGCGTCTACTTTCGAAATAATCTACCTGTTCAACAGGCTCTCCGCCTGATTCGATTCCAAATGCGTGAAAACCTCTGGTGTTGAAACCAACTTCGCCATAATAACCGGCACCTGTAAACGTATTCGGCTCTTTGAGGTGGTCATAGTTGATTTGGAAGTAGCTCCACATCCGGTTGAATTTCCAGAAGGGCTCGTAAATGTTGTAGCCTAGCCACGCGTTCGTGTTGATGTAGTTGGGGAAGAGCTGAAAACCAAGGTCGTTGTGATCGTAATGCTTGGTCACAGCTTGAGTACTCGCACCAAAATTCAATTGACCGCTGATTTTAGAAGCGCCAATTCGGTACCTGTAACCGGCATCGGTGTCAGGATCATCAAACCCAAACTTCTTGGAGAAAGCCCCTTCACCCGTTATCGAAATGCTGTTCTTTTCGTTTCTTAAGTCAAACTCCGCTCCCGTTACGTTGGCATCATACGTTGATCCAGCGCGGGTAACGTTGGTATTGATCAACGAGACGTAGGAGTTGTTTCCTAAGTTCTGATCGAAAACGGTGATGTTGTAATTTGATAGGGGCGAAGTAACTACTTCACGGGTTTCTCCTGTCTCAGTATCTTTAATAACAGCAGTGGTCTCTGAGGTGACCGAGTTGAAAAAACCAACTCCCAATCCATTTGCATTTCGCCCTGAAATTTTGGTTGAATTCAACAACTGTGTCTCAATCGGATTTGAAATTACTTCCTCATTATCGCCCAGGTTGTCAAACGCGTTGCCATAATTCACTGGGAAGCCTCCAATTCTTCGGGAGTAAAAGAGTCCGGCCTTGTTGAAGAGCTCGGTCCCTTCGGTGAAGAACTGCCGTTGTTCTTCCAGAAAGACTTCAAATGGCCCTAAGTTCAAAATGAGGTTATCACTTCGAACTTGACCAAAATCGGGTATCAATGTCATGTCCAACGTGTAGGCCTCATTGATACCATACTTGACATCCATCCCACCATTGAAACTAGAGCCCGTTGAAGTAGATCCGTCATCTAGCTTCTGAACTTCTGCATAGGCAGAAGCATACGGGTAGAAAAAGAGGCGAACAGGCGGTTTAATGTTTTTAATACCATTGACCGTTCCGCTTTGGTTCACCCAACCTTGAATTTCGGGATTAACGAAACGCCAATGACTCATTTCACGAACTCGTCGAATGTTTCGCAAGAAATTAATGTCCCACACTTGTTCTTCTTTATCAGGGAAACGCAGTGCGCTGTAAGGTATTTTGAATTCAGCTACCCATCCATCGTCACCAATAGATGTGTTGCATTGCCAAACGGCATTCCAGTTTGAATCTTCACCGAAAGCTGAGAGTTGAGCGTCGTATTGCACTCCATCTGGCGTTGCAATAAAGTAGAAGGCGTTGATTCCATCTTGAAAACAACTGATGTAAAAACCAAAGAAATCGGTATTCCCCAAATCGTCACGCTGGGTGAGCTGATGAAGCACGCTATCTTTCGCTACATCGAACATCTTGGCTCCGATATACAACGCTTCATCATCGTAAATCATGCGTACTTCTGTGCGTTGGGATGAGGGCGCTCCAGGATTAGGGTTGTTCTGTACGAAGTCAGTCAGAACTTCCGCTTTGTTCCACTCCACGTCATTCAACTTTCCGTCAATTTTGATGCTCGATTCAGCGCGCTCTGCAGAGAAAAGTTTATCCTGCGCTGGAGCTTCGAGGAGGAGAAAGAATACTCCAAAGAAAATGGTGATGGTCTTTAACAAAGCTTTTTCTAAGGTTGAACGCAAGCTATTCTATCTTATTTAATTGCCTTTAAGTTTCGTTCCTAATTCCTGTTAACAGGAAGATAATTTCATTGAAACAAGCCAATTGCATTGATTGAGAATCGCTTTCGTACATTTGCCGGCAAAGGTATTTATTATGTTTCAACAGGCAGCACAAATTATGATCAATAGAAGAATTCTTACAGTACTTTCAGCCGCTACCATTGGTTTCTCATTTCTTTCATCTGGATGTGCCGAAAAGAAGCCGGTTTCGTCGGAAGTTGAGCAACAACCTTCAATTGATAAACTCTCTGTGATGTTCTACAACGTTGAGAACCTTTTCGACATGGAAGATGACCCTTCCACTTTTGATGAAGATTTCACACCTACCGGAAAGTTAACGTGGGACCAAGGAAGATTTGATAAAAAGCTACTGAACCTTGGAAAGGTAGTTGCTGCAGCTTCACAAACGAAGGAACTGCCATCTATAATAGGTTTGTGCGAAGTGGAAAACAGATCTGTTGTAGAGGATTTCGCCAAATCTGCTTACCTCAAAGCAGTGCCTTACAAGGTGATTCACAAAGACAGTCCTGATGGAAGGGGAATAGATGTGGCTCTGCTCTACGATGAGCGCGTTATTAGCCTGGAAGAAGTAAATTACATTGAATCGAAGCTGCCTGCAGGCGACCGACCGAACACCCGATTGGCCATGCATGTGAAAGGAACAATCGCTGGAAAAGAATTGCACTTATTTGTAAATCACTGGCCATCTCGAAGTGGAGGCAAGGATGCAACTGAACCGAACAGGTTAACTGTAGCATACAACGTACGCCAGGAAGTGAATGCGACCTTGGAGAAAAATCCTGAGGCACACATTATTCTCATGGGCGATTTCAATGATCACCCTAATGACAAGAGTTTGGTAGAGGTGCTTTCTGCTGGACGAAAAGATGAAAAGCTGTTGTACAACCTGATGTGGGAAAAGCACAAGCGTGGAGAAGGGTCATACAACTACCGCGGAAATTGGGGCGCATTAGATCAATTCATCGTTTCACAGAATATGGCTGATGGATTTGACCTAGAGGTAGACGAATCAACTGTTCGTTTCGTTCGTGAAGAATGGATGATGTATACCAATGACAAAGGTGACGTGTTTCCTAGCAGAACGTACGGCGGACCGAATTACTACGGGGGCTACTCTGATCACCTCCCTATCTACATGGAACTTAAGTTGAATTAAGATTCTTCGCCAAACAATCTTCTGCCTTCAGCAATATCTTCTTTAATGGAGGTTGCGCTAGAAGGAAATTTCAAGTTCATTTCTTCCATTTGTTCGCGAACGATGGTGGTTACCAATGCGCGCATGGTATTTTTATCATCTGCCGGAATCACATACCACGGAGCATGATCCTTCGCCGTTTTGTTAATGGCTTCTTGATAGCAGTCCATGTAAACAGACCAATGAGCGCGTTCTTTCACATCGGTCAAATTGAATTTCCAGTGCTTGTCTGGCGTGTTCATACGATCCAAAAGTCTGCGCTTCTGTTCTTCCTTAGAAACATTCAAGAAGAACTTGATGATTTTCGTACCGCTTTTAGCAATATTTCGTTCAAAGCCACGAATCGCTTCGTACCGATGCTGCCAGAAAGAAGGCGTGATGTCTTCAACTTTTTCAATCCCAGGAATGTTTTGATATAAGATAAAAGAAGGGTGCACACGTGTCACCAAGACCTCTTCGTAATGACTCCTATTAAACACACCAATTAGCCCGCGTTGCGGAAGTTTGTTACTGATCCGCCACAAAAAATCATGAGCAGCCTCTACGGGAGTCGGTTTTCTGAAGTTTGAAATGGTGCATCCCTGAGGATTAACTCCAGACAACAGCCTTTTCAATGTGCCATCTTTACCAGCTGCATCCATTGCTTGAAAAACAACCAAGACGGCGTTGGAACCAGAAGCAAACATCATCTCTTGCATCTCTGCAATCTCTTCCACATTGTCCTCAATTATTTTCTTTGATTCCTTTTTCGAAATGGTTTCTTCAGGAGTGGTAAGGCAGTTTTTAAGGTTCAAATCTGTCTTGCCGTCGTAACGATATGCCTTGGTATTCATCTTCATGGGCGGAAGATAATAACAAATTGCTGTATCTATTCACATCGGAATGGAGCATTCAATATTCCTTTTAACTTAGCACAACTGACAGAATTGCCACAATAATACGTGTCCGGCTGGAGTTGCTACACAAAACAAATGGTTGCAACGTGGATTGGTTGTTTCAGATAAATCTGAACGGGCTGCAAATTATTTCAAGGCCTTCAGAAAAGAGCTGCTAGAAATCACCCATGCGGCAGGTTATGAGCATCCTTGTGAGTTGAAAATGAGTGATTTGAAAATGAATACGAGTGATCGTTATCAATCGAAGAACATGGATGAAATCTTCGATTATACGAAGTCTACCGTGAATTTTAAGGGCATGAATGAAGCCGTAAGTTGTGACTTTTTAGGTGCCAGTCCGTCAAAGAAGTAAGATATGATCATTTACATCATCGCCGGAGCCATAGCCTTGATAGGTATGTTTGTCAGTAGGAGACTAAAGTCGAAGTTCGACGAGTACTCCAAACTGAGCTTGCAGTCTGGTTTGTCTGGGAAAGAAATAGCTGAGCGCATGCTTCAGGACGAAGGAATCAATGATGTAAAAGTGGTTTCAACTCCAGGGAAATTGACAGATCATTACAACCCATCTACAAAGACCGTTAATCTTAGTTCAGTTGTGTTCAACGAGCGAAATGCTGCCGCCGCTGCGGTTGCCGCTCACGAAGTTGGCCATGCTGTTCAACACGCCAGAGGATATACATGGCTGCAAATGCGCAGCAAACTTGTCCCTATCGTAAGTTTGAGCTCTAGAATTGTTCAATTCGTCATCATCGGAGGAATACTTTTGATAAATGTTTTTCCAGGATTATTGCTTGGAGGGATAATTCTTTTTAGCTTGACTACTTTGTTCGCATTCATCACGTTACCAGTTGAATATGATGCTTCGAACAGAGCATTAGCATGGATAAAAGAAAACCAAATTGTGACTTCTAGTGAATATGATGCGTCTAAAGATGCGTTGAGGTGGGCCGCCAGAACATATGTTGTTTCGGCAATAGGCTCTTTGGCAACACTACTTTACTACCTATCTATTTACATGAGAAGAAGATGAAATCAGTTAACCAAAAAAAAATAGCCATTATGAAATCAATTATACAAGTATCACTTGTAGCTGCTAGTGCGGCACTCTTATTTGCTTGCGGAGACGGAGCAGTAGAAGAGAAAATGGACGATGCTGCTCAGAAAGTAGAGCAAGAAGTTGAAGCGCAATCTGAAGAAGCGGCAAAAGCCCTTGATTCAGCAGTCGAAGCGCTTGAATCGTCTGAAGAAGAATTAGAAAACGCATTGGAAGACTTATAAGCCAAAGACCATGAAAAAGACATTAATTATTATTGCAGCATGCTGCCTAGTCGGTTCAGTAAATGCGCAGGTTTCGAAAGAAACAGATCGTATCAAAAAAGAAAAAGCAGCTTCTGAACAGTCGTTGAAAGAAGAGGCTAAGAAGAGCGAACAAGACGCGAAAAACTTGCGTGACGAGGCCAAAAAAGAGGCTAAGGACATGGAAGCGAAGCAGAAAAATGAGCTTGACGCTGCCAAGGAGAAGGCGACAGATATGCGTGATGGTGCCAAGAAAGAAATGGACGGAGCCACAGATAAGCTAGACCAGGCGAAAACAGATATGGAAGCTAAGAAAGGCGAAATGTCTGTTGAAGCAAAGAAGGCCATGGAACAAGCCAATGCTGAACGTGACCGTGTGCTAAAGGAGTACGGAACGAAGGTTGACAAAACCGAAGAAGAAATGAAGCGTATTGACAGTTCTTCACGTGAAGAGTTAATGAAGCTTCCTCCTGTAGACAGAAAAGAAGCAATGCAAGTAAAAGCGGCTCAAGAATTGGCTGCGAGTAAAGCAAAGCTAGAAAGCGCAAATAAGCGAATTTCAGCAGCAAAAGATGAACTTAAGCAGGCTGAAGCAGACGGGTCAATGACCGCAGAAGAAATGGAGGCAAAAAGAACAAGAATTATGCGCGCTGTGGAAGCTACAAAAGCCCTTAAAAGTAGAATTAGCGCAACAGAACAATCACTTCGTGAATCAAACTAATTCACGCATCAAAATAATCAACATGTTAGATTCAATTTTAAACGCAGTAAAAGGTCAAGTAGGTGACGTACTTTCTAATCAGGGAGTTGGCACAGATAAACTTGACGATGTAGTGAAGCTTTCAGGAGAAGCGGTTTAAGAGAACCTTATGTCTGAAGCCACTTCTTGAAATCTAGACGGAGTGCTTAGCCTTTTCAAAGTAGATAGCGCAGCAGATACTTCAAATCCAATCGTTGGAGGAATCGTTAGCAGCTTGACAAGCAAACTAACTTCTTCACTTGGTATGGGAGATGGAGCCTCTGGTGGAATTGCATCTGCAATTATTCCTGTGGTAATTCAAACAATCGTTAGTAAATTTAGCGGGTCAGGAAATGACGCTAGCTTAGAAGGAATCACTTCTTTTATGGGAGGAGATGCAGCTGGAGGCATGATGGATAAAGCCAAAGGAATGCTTGGCGGACTATTCAAATAAGAAAACACTTTATTAAACATACGTATAATGGGATACTACAAAACAATCGACGGAAAAAAGTACGACGGAGAACTAATCGAACTAGCTGATAGCCTTACTTCAGGTGGCGGTGACGGAAGAATCTCTAAAGAAGATGCATCAAAGCTTCTAGAAGCAGTAAAAGATGGCGCTTCTTACACAGATATCGAAAAAGATACAATGGCGTACGTAAGAGATAACTACAAGTGGACCGAAGCTGCTGACGAATGGTTCAGAACAGAAATCCGCAAGTGGGCTGCTTCTAAGTAAGCACAACACCCCAACGAATTAAACCCCGGTATATCCGGGGTTTTTTATTCCTTTTTGCGACCTTCGAATCGCTTTAAAGTTGAAACCAACCAATCATGAGTCAGAAAGAAGATTTCGTTGCCCATATTCAAGCAGGTAACACTTACAAAAAAGATAGTTTTATTCTTGGTGTAGGTATGTTAGATGGTGAGCCCGTAACAGGTGCTCAAGTCAAAATACCACTAAAAACATTGAATAGACACGGTCTAATTGCTGGCGCAACGGGTACGGGAAAGACCAAAACCCTTCAGGTAATTGCGGAACAGCTTTCCTTGAAAGGAATCCCTTGTTTGCTAATGGATCTCAAGGGAGATTTGAGTGGATTGGCTCAACCAGGTAAAGACAATGACCACATCACGTGGAGACAAGGTGCCATCGGAGTTCCCTACAAAGCGGAGCCAATGCCTGTGGAACTGCTCTCGATTTCGAAAGAAGCTGGATTGAAAATGCGTGCCACGGTTTCCGAGTTTGGTCCAGTCCTGTTCTCTAAAATTCTTGATCTCAACGATACACAAACAGGTGTGATGTCTGTGATCTTCAAATACTGCGATGATCACAAACTCCCGTTGTTAGACTTGAAAGACATGAAGCAAACGCTTCAGTTCATGATGGGGGAAGGGAAAGAAGAAATTTCAAAAGAATATGGCTTCATCTCTCCTGCTTCAGTTGGAGCAATTAGTCGAAAAATAATTGAAATAGAACAGCAAGGAGCTGACCAATTCTTTGGGGAACGTTCCTTCGATGTGAAAGATTTGTGCCGAAAGGTGGGTGACAAAGGAGTTCTTTCAATCATGCGCTTAACTGATATTCAAGACAGACCAAAGCTCTTTTCTACGTTCATGTTAAGCTTGCTGGCAGAAGTATATTCCACCTTTCCTGAAAGCGGTGACAAAGACGCTCCGAAGCTTTGCATATTCATTGATGAAGCACACCTTGTATTTAAGGAAGCGAGTGATGCACTGCAAGATCAAATTGAGGCCATTGTCAAGCTCATACGTTCGAAAGGAGTTGGCGTATTCTTCTGTACTCAAAACCCAACTGATATTCCAGATGCCGTGCTCAGTCAATTGGGACTCAAAGTACAGCACGCCTTAAGAGCCTTTACCGCCAAAGACAGAAAGGCAATTAAAAAGACTGCTGAAAACTATCCGCTTTCGGACTTCTATAAAACAGAAGAGGTCATTACGAAACTAGGAATTGGAGAGGCGTTTGTAACTGCGCTTAATGAAAAAGGAATTCCAACTCCATTGGCTGCAACACTTTTGAATGCGCCGAAAACAAGAATGGATATTCTGTCGAAGAACGAAATCAAAGACTTGGTAAGTAGCTCCGATTTAGCGCGTCTCTACAACGAAGAGATTGATAAAAAGAGTGCTTATGAAATCCTCAAGGCCCGAATGGAAAAGGCCGCAGAAGAGGAGCATAAGAAAATGATGGAGGAGCAAAATGAAAAAGCTTCGAAAGAAACATCACGCTCTAGAAAATCGCGAAAGGAAGAACCGAGTTTTATTGAGAAAGCTTCTAAAAACACCATGGTGAGACAAATTGGAAGAACAATCTTCAGAGAAATCACTCGCGGAATTTTGGGTGCTTTGGGCGTGAAAAAGTAATTACATGGAAATGACCTTCGCCTTCTACAACGTTGAGAACCTTTTCGATACGTCTGATGATCCCAATAAAAAGGACACGGCTTTCACACCAAACGGTGAGTTGAAATGGGATGAACGAAAGTACCACCGAAAAATAGAGTCCATCGCCACGGTCATCGAAGGAATGTCGCACGGAGGAGTGTTACCTGCATTCATCGGTTTTTGCGAAGTAGAGAATCAGAAGGTACTCGAAGAATTGGTGAAGCATCCAAAGCTGAACAGAGAAGGGTACGAAATCATCCATGTAGAGAGCAGAGATGTCAGAGGTATTGATGTCGCATTGGCGTTTAGCCCTTCTGTGTTTGAGGTGAAATCGTATAAAATGCACAACTTCGAGGAACGAACGGGTACGGTTTTCTTTGCGCGCGACATCATGCAAGTGACTGGAACCATTCCAAATGGAGAAACCTTACATGTCTTTATCAATCATTGGTCTTCGAGAAGAGCAGGTCCGAAAGAAACAGAATACAAACGTGTAGCCGCCGCGCGAACGCTCAGGGAACAAATCGATGAAATTCGTGATATGGACCCAGAAGCTAAAATTCTTATCATCGGTGATTTTAACGACGGACCAAACAACAAGAGTTTGAAAACGGTGTTGAATGCAGGACGTGTAGACCAAAATAGTGACTTGGTCAACCTCTCATGGCCGCTTTTCAAGAAAGGATATGGCACGTGCAAACATGAGCACAAATGGTACTTTTTCGACCAAATCATTGTCTCGAAAACGCTTTTGCAGCCTCATGGTGTGAATGTGCGAAAAGATAAAATGTATATCTACCAAGAAGGAGAAGTGCTTTTTAAGCACAAGGGTGGCAAGAGTACAACACCGAATAGAACGTTTGTTGGTGGGGAATACAAAGGAGGCGTAAGCGATCATCTTCCCGTTTATGTGCGTCTCAAGCTATCTGATCTCAAGGAGTAAGTTGCCGTTTGAGTTGATGCCTATCGCTGGGGCCGGAATCTTGACGAACCCTACGAAAGACCTCAGCACCTTAAACCAGTTACGCCTAGCTTCAATTTGAAACAGGTCTATGTCTACTGACAAGTAATACTGACGCGTCCGCTCAAAAGTAGGAATCACGTCTCCATTTTCAAGCAAGGGAAATGAATTCACCGTCCCACCCGTCATGCCATCAGCACTGTAACCAACTGCCAAGTTGAGCCACTTTGGCCAAGATGAATCAGCCTTCCAGTATCCAGGGTTCGTGACCAACCAATACGCTTGACCGTTGTAGTCTTTCAGGGCTTGAGGAAAGAAGCCAACTCCAAGTGTTTCAGGACGGTAACTGGCATAATCACTCGGAATGAAATTATACTTTAGTTGAATTCGTTGCTCATTCCAAGCCAGTTCCTGGGCAACATACAAGCCGGTGCCACCTATGTTGGCGGCCATATCGCCCATTGAAAAGCCCCATCCACTTGAATAGCCATCCATCAATTCAATTGCTGTGAGGTAACCCAAACCAATGCTTCCTCCGGCTATGACCGCTTTCTTTTTCGCAACGCCTGTCCATTCCAAACTTCGTCCACAAAACAGCCCCACATAGTAAGCAGCACAACTGTGTCCAACTTTATCCATTTGAAGCCATTGTTTACCATCATTAAATAAATGGAACTTTTCACGCTCAAATTCGCTATACCATGTTGTATGTAAGCCAATTAAGGAGCCTCCGGCAATGACGCTACCTGCTGTAACGGCAGGTACAAAGCGTTTTGGGTTGAATGAAGAAGAGTCAGTTGGTTCTTGAGATGCTACAGAAAACTGTAGGACAATCATGACCAAAACCGTCAGTAAAATCCGAATCGACGATTTGTCAGACAGTTTCTCACTTGAGTTGGATAGGCGAACCTCAATATTGCTAGATGTTTGAAACACAGGTTTCGAAAATACGAATATAGATGCAAGGATTACTTTCATCAAATAGAGATAAGAACCGCGGAATTAGGTTTTACAGGTTAATGAGTGTCATCGGCATTGTCATTAGCGCATTCTTTGCTTTGGTGTTTCTCGTATTTCTTGACAATTCAAAAGAACTTGTATGGGACCGAGTAGTCGTAGGAGTCATCAGTGCGCTGGTCTATGGTTATTCATTCATGAACATCCCAACCAAGCGATTCTTTAGGGCCAGTAGCTTTCTTTTTTACGTTTTCACTGCTCAGGTTGTGATTTCCTGTGCGCTGAATGATTACGAAATCATCCACTTGTTGGCCTTGTTCTTAACGTTGCAGGCCATCGCCATTTCGTTCAAAACGCAGAAGGCCACTGTGCAATACTTGGTCACAACAAACCTGCTACTCTTTATTTGCATCATTATCATGCCTTCTTCTGAACGTTTCCTAGGGGTTTATGTCTCCTTGTCGTTCATGATTGGATCGGGCCTTATTTTCTTCATTGTTCGCACGAAAGTCAAGTTTCAAAGTAGTACGAAGTTGCAAAAAGAACTCTTGCTTGCTTTGATCAATAAGACCGAAGACTCGATCGTTGTTACTGATTTTGAAGGTGTTATTTATGAGGCAACCCCCCAAGCTGGGAAGTTGTTTGATTACGATTACCAAGAGCTTGAAGGACTTGATATTTCAGACTTCAGAAAGCACAGGTTGACAGAGGAAGAAGACCGAATAGGGGTATCGAAACTGTTGAAAGAGAAGTTTTGGAACGATGAAATTAGAATGAAGAAAAGGGACGGCTCTGAATTCGACGCTTTCGTCTCTATTTCTTGGATTCACATGTTCAATTTGGAGTACTTGGTTTATCGAATCAGAGATATTTCTGAAGACAATGCCGCCAAAGCGGAGCTCATTAAGGCCAAAGAAGATGCAGAAGCTGCTGCAAAAGCAAAGGCTGAATTCTTAGCCACCATGAGTCACGAAATCCGAACACCAATGAACGGTGTCATCGGAATGACAGAGCTACTTGGAGATACCCCGCTGAACGAAGAGCAAAAGAACTTTGTGAATACCATACAGATAAGTGGTAAAAACCTTCTCACGATCATCAATGACATCCTTGACTTTTCCAAGGCTGAGTCTGGCAAGATTGAATTGGAAGAAGCTCCATTTGATTTGGAGCAGACCATGGATGAAATTATGGATCTGGTTGCTCCGAGCGCCAATAAGAAGAACATTGAACTGAAGAAAACAATCAATAAAGGTGTTCCCAAATCAGTGGTTGGTGATTCAACACGACTGAAACAAATTGTCCTGAACTTAATTGGGAATGCCGTTAAATTCACCCATGAGGGAAGCGTAGAGCTAGCTGTTAGAAAACGTTCTTCTCAAGAGGGAATGTTGAATTTGGAGTTCGCAATCATTGATACCGGAATAGGGATACCTTCAGAAAAAATGGACTTTCTTTTTGAGAGCTTCTCCAAAGTAGATTCAAGTACCACTCGAAAATATGGGGGGACCGGATTAGGGCTCGCCATTAGTAAAAAGCTCATTGAATTAATGGGCGGAAAAGTGATGGTCTCTAGTGAAGATGGTAAAGGTTCCAAGTTTACTTTTAACGTTCACCTGGATTCTGTTCAACAAGAAATCGTTCCAGAAAACATTGAAGTTTCTGAGACGGAAGAAGAGAGTTTATTGTCCACTTTAAACGTGCTAGTTGCTGAAGATAATTTGATCAATCAACAAGTCATAAAACTGCTTCTTCAAAAGAAAGGGGTGAATGTGACGATTGCGAACAACGGACTAGAGGTACTCAACTTAGTAAACTCAGACCTTTTTGACCTAATTCTGATGGACATTCAAATGCCAGAAATGGACGGTTTGGAAGCCACTGAAAGACTCCTAACGGATGACCAGTATGGGTCGAGAGTGCCTGATATCATAGCTATGACAGCCAACGCAATGGACCAAGATAGACGTAATTGTGAGCAGGCAGGAATGAAAGGGTTTATCTCGAAACCAATCAACGTTGAGGAACTGAAAACGGTTCTTTTGAAGGCGGCAAGGCACAAAAATTAATTGCCTTAAAGACACCCACTCAGAACGAAGTCGATTTCGTACATTTGTACCGTAGACTTCCGAGTTCAATTTATGTCCGAACGCACCCAGTATTCAAAGTTTTACTTGATCTTCTTGTCGTCGATTATCTTCTTAATCGTTCTGTCACAGTTGATCATTCATGCCAGACTCTCAGATCATGAGAATGCGGGCATGGAAATCAACATTGCTGGTAGACAACGAACATTGGTTCAACAAATGGCGAAAACGGCGCTTGAAATTCAATTCAAAGCCCAGGAAGAACTGCCGGTAAAATCAGATGGACAAGAACTTCAAGTAGTGTTTACCAGATGGCGAAACAGTCACCACGGACTGATTCAGGGTAGCCCATCTTTGATGTTAGAAGCTGACAATTCAGAAGAGATAGATAAGCTCTTGAGTGAAGTCAATCCGCTGTTCTACGATCTCCAAGAAAACCTTGATTCACTCTTGAAAAAAGAGGGCGTGGCTACCGAAGTCCAACTCGAAAACATCCTAAAGAGAGTTGAACCCTACCAAGATATGATGGACCGTGTAGTTCATCAGTTCACTAAGGAGAGTTCAGATGAAATCCAAAACTTGCGCGTCATTAGTTGGAGCTTGGCACTAATTACGATTGCAGTGCTATTCTTCGCCTTCATGTTCTTGATTCGACCAATATTGCTTCGTTCTCGGATTCAAAATGAAGAACTCGTTTTCCTGAATAGAAACCTAGAAAAGGTTAGCAAAATAAAGTCCGATTTCTTGGCCAATATGAGCCACGAAATCAGAACTCCAATGAATGGGATTCTTGGTATGTCTGATCTGTTGCAGAAAACAGAAATGACACAGACTCAAGATGAATACGTTCGTACCATTAAAAGTTCATCGGAGAACTTGCTCATTATCATCAATGATATTCTGGATTATTCCAAAATAGAAAGTGGGAAAATAGACCTAGAACAAGAAGTATTCGAACTGGTGCCTTGTCTGGAAGAAGTTATCGACCTTCTCAAGCCATCAGCCATTGAAAAAGGTCTTGAGCTCATGGTTTATGTAGAGCCAGATGTGCCTGTTTTTGTGAAAGGCGATAGCACCCGATTGAAGCAAATTGTTATTAATCTCGTGAACAATGCCATCAAGTTTACCGACAAAGGGGAAGTGCTTCTTCGGGTAGAGAACTTAGTGCAAGAACAAGAGTTCCAACAGCTGTGTATTTCCATTAAAGACACAGGAATTGGGTTAGATCCTGATCAAGTAAATCATCTTTTTCAGTCCTTTACACAAGCTGATTCGTCTACTACACGGAAGTATGGAGGTACTGGATTGGGCTTGGCCATTTGTAAAAAACTCGTTCAGCTCATGGGCGGACGAATTTGGGTTGAATCTGAACTTGGTAAGGGCAGTACTTTCTCGTTTACCATCATTTCTGAGGTAGTTGGGTCTGGTCAAAATATTCCAGAGATAAGTCAATTGAAAGGGCTTAAGGCACTCATCGTTGATGACAATACCACCAACTTGAAAATTCTCGTAAAACAACTCAGTAATTGGGGTATTCAAGCAACGCCTTTCAATAGCCCAGAGCTGGTAGTGGAGATTATAGAGAACCTGAAAAAGTTTGATTTCTGCTTGTTGGATATGCAAATGCCGTTGCTTGACGGAAGGGAATTGACCGCGAACATCAGGGAGCACTATTCCAAAGAAGAACTTCCAATCATAGTGCTTTCAAGCATGGGGAATAACGCATTGGAAGAAGAAGGGCTATGGAACAACTACCTTTCAAAGCCTGTGAAGCCTACAAAGCTGTTGGAGGTTATTCAAAAGAACCTGGGGATGGCGATTCCAATCAAATCAGTGGGGGAAAAGCGTAAAGCTAAGATTGATATTCAACGGGACACGTTCAGTGACCTAGATATCTTGATTGCCGAGGACAACGAAATCCATCAGGCCGTAGTAAGCAAAACGCTTGAAGTGTTAGGCTTCAGAGCTCAAAAGGCCTACGGAGGATTAGAAGTGCTTGAGAAAATGTCGCACCAAAACTTTGATTTGATTTTGATGGACCTTCAAATGCCTGATCTTGATGGTATGGAAACGACCGTTAAAATGAAGAAAATTTTGAACGGTCAGGAAGCTCCTGTAATCATTGGAATGAGCGACGAACCCAATGCCGCAGAAAAGAAAGCGTGCACTCAAGCCGGCATGGATGACTACCTCAAGAAGCCATTGGACGTAGATGAGCTGAATGAAAAAATCAACGAGTGGTTTCCGAACCTCAATAACCACTAAGCTTAATATCCCGCTTTTCGAATTGCCCTGTGGTATTCTGCCGCGTAGATGTTATGCTGTCTCAACGACTTGCTGAAATTGTGATATCCGCTGAAATCTGGTTTCGCACACATGTAAATGTAGTTGTGGTCTTCCGGATACAAAACAGCATCTAGGTAGTTGGTTTCAGGGTAGTTGATTGGACCAGGAGGTAGCCCATTGTGCATGTAAGTATTGTACGGAGAGTTGATAAGCTTATGTTCATCCAAGACCCTGCGAATGGTAAAGTCTCCAGCAGCATAAATCAAGGTTGGATCCGCCTGCAAAGGAATACCGCGTTCAAGCCGATTAAGGTACAAACCTGCAACAATTGGAGCTTCATTTCGTTTCGCTGTTTCGGCCTTAACAATAGACGCTAAAATGCCTACTTCAGATTGACTAAGTCCTTTCGTTTTGGCTTGTGCAATGCGCTCACTTGTCCAGAACCGCTTGTACTCTTGTGCCATCTTTGAAACGAACGAATCCGCATCCGTATTCCACCAAATTTCGTAGGTATTAGGAATGAACATGGTCCGATAACTATCCTTTTTAAATCCGTATTTAGAAGCAAAATCCTCTGAAGTCAACGCCTGCAAAATCGAAAGACTATCTGCTTCAATTTGAGAGGCAATTACCCCGGCAATATCTTGCGGTGTGCGCGCTCCATTAAAAACAAGTTTGACCGGAGTTTGGTCCCCACTGCGAAGCTTGTTAACGAGGTCATTATTACTGATGCCTTTTTCAATTCGGTAGTAGCCCGGTTTGATTGTACTGAATTTTTTCTGCTCCGCGACCCATTTAAACGAAGCGGTATCAGCTAGAATATTTTCAAGCGAAAGTTGCATCAAGAGATCGTCAAACGTGCTACCCGTTTGGATAGTCAGTGTCTTTATTTCTTCTTCAAACGCAGTGTTTGAGTTGGTGATATCCTGGTAATATGTATATCCTATCCCTGCTCCGAGGGCCAAAAGGACGGCTAGAATGACCGCTATTTTTTTCATCCTTCTTGTTGAATCAATTGGTAAAAATGTTCCGCTTGCCAGCCTTCTTTTGTGGAAAGCCAGTCTTTTCGAGTTCCAACGTGTTGGAAGCCCGCTTTTTCGAACAACGCGACACTCGCCAGATTATTGGCAGGAATGTTGGCGTATAACTGATGCAGCTGAAGCACTCCAAAACCATATTCAATGATTACGTTCAATGCATCAATGGCAATTCCTTGCTTGCGCTCTTCTTTTTCGCCAATCAAAATGCCGATGCCCGCTCTTCTGTGTAGTGGATCGAAATCAAACAAGTCAATCGCCCCTATAGGTCGCTCGGGCGTGCTAATGACCAATCGCAACTGCTTATCGGCATAAATATCTCGAATACCTGAAATGTAGCGTTCAAGATCATTTCTGGAAAAAGGGGCAGAAGTGCCACTCACGAGCCAATTTGAAACGTCGTTTTCCCATTTGAAAAAGTATTCAATATCATGAGGCTCAATGGCTCTCAAAAAACATTTTTCACCAGTTAGTTTCATAAAGTAGCATATGTTCCTGTGGCAAGCATGACTAAAGTACAAGCTGATTCAAAAAGAATCCCTTCTTTTCTAAGAACCGCTTCGAAAGTAGGGTTTTCCGTACCTGGATTGAAAATAACGCGTTTTGGGCGAAGAGCCAAAATGTAATCTACCCAAGATGATTGGTTTTGCGGCCCAACATACAAGGTTACTGTTTCCACATCAGCAATGGCCGGTTTGTCAGTTATGATTTCATGCGGTCCGATTTGACCAGCGCGAATTCCAATGGGAAATACCTCTTCGCCAAACCCTGCCAATTGCATGGTTGCTCTGTAACTATAACGTGATGGATTCGGGCTCGCCCCAATAACTACTGTTTTTGCCATAGCACAAAGGTAGTAATGCAAATGATGGGATTTCAACTAGATTGAATACAGCTTTGTTGGGCTCATTTCGTTGCGGTTCATTACTTTTGTTTAGAAGCCGTGTTTGACCGAGCTAGACCTTATGAGAAACCTTGTACTATTTTCTATCCTTATTATCGGATTCGCAAGCTGTACGATTAACAGAAATGTCATGTTCAAAACTGATCATGATTATGTGTTTGATACACCTTCTGATAGCGCCGATACACAGGAGTATCGCATATCTCCGAACGATGTTATCTTGTTCAGACTTTTCGCCAACGGAGGTTCGAAATTGCTAGATATTACCGCTGGTACATCAGATACAGAGAAATTTGTAGCTTTTCCTAGTACCACTTTCCTAGTGGAACCAGATGGAACGGTGGAGTTGCCAGAAATTGGAGAAATCTACGTTTGGGGAATGACTCAAAATGAAGCGGAAGAACACCTAGAGAATTTGTACGCCCAGTATTACCAAGAACCCTTTGCGATTGTACAAGTCACCAACAATAGGGTAGTAGTCTTTCCTGGTTCGGGAGGAAAAGCGGCTGTCATAACCCTTACGAATCGAAATACCACAGTCATTGAGGCACTTGCTTTGGCCGGCGGAATTACTGATCGAGGAGATGCCCGAAAAGTCAAACTCATTCGGTGGGTGAACGGAAAAAGGGAAATCTACCTCATGGACCTTTCGACCATAGAAGGAATGCAATATGCCTCCATTGTGGTGCAAGCAAATGACGTCATCTACGTAGAGCCAGTTCCAGAAATTGCCGCAGAGGTCATGAAAGATGTGGCTCCCTATATTACGCTTGTTTCAGGGGTGGCCTTGATTTACGCAATTCTTCAAGGCGCATTTTAAGCAATGCAAGACAACCAAGACTATTCAGAATACCGGGAACGGTTAACGAACTTTTCAAACGAGTTCGACCTTGGCCTATTCTTGCACATTGTAAGAAAGTCACTGCCATGGATAGTATCTTTCATTCTGTTAAGCGCCGTTTCAGCTTTCTTGTACTTGAGGTATACGCCAGATGTCTATGAAGCTAAGGCCATTCTGCAAATTGGTGAAGATGATAGTGCAAACCGCGTACTGAATGTAAACCAGTTTGTCAACGACAATGGACTGGAAGGTAGAGTAGAGTTAATGCGCTCGAAGTTGTTGGTGCAGAACACGCTAGAAACCATCCCAATGAAGGTTTCTTACTTCGCCAAGGGAAGAGTACTTACTAATGAGCACTACATCTTATCACCTTACCGAATTGAAATTGTAGAACAGTCAAATGACCTGCTTCTCAATAAGTCCGTTTTTGTTTCTTTCAACGATGATTTCACTTTCTCGCTTAATGTGAACGGGAACTTGATGGAGAATCTTCAAGTTGGTCAATTGCTGGAACTTCCTGGATTAAAGGCGAAAATGGTGATTCTTGATGAAGGAGAGCTGGCCGAATTGAAGGCGAACAATGAATTGTATTTCCGTATTAATTCTGCTGCCCGATTAGCTGGAAGGTTCGCGAACTCGTTGGATGTGCGGGTCTTAAATAACACAGCCAAAACAGTTCAAATCAGTTTTCAAGACAACAATCCTTACCTCGCTCGGGATTTTATTCAAGCTTTGTCTTCTGAATTCATTCGTTTCGACCTCGAAAAAAGACAGCGAAGTGACGAGAACATTCTTTCGTTCATTGACACACAGATTGACACGGTGTTTCAAAACCTACGAAATTCTGAATCGCTTCTGAACAACTACAAGCAAGACAATAAGATTACAAATCTAGAAAGTCTTTCAGGGGTTTACTTGACTCGGTTAAATGAACTGGAGAATCGAATAATACAGCTAGAAGTTGAAGAGAAGCTACTGGGACAAGTTCGAGGGTTGACGAAAACCAGCACGGAGAACATTGAAGTGTATAACCTTGTTCCGCTCGTTGCGGGAAGCCATTTTGAATCTTCGCTAAGCGGATTGTTATCTACACTGTACAACTTGCTTCTTAAGAAAGAAGAGGCACTGTTCACCGTTACCGAAGATTCCGACATTGTCAAGTCGTATGTATACCAAATAGGTATTCAGAAAGACCTAATCGTTGAGACCATCGATGCGCTTCGAACCAAGCTAGTAGAACGCAAAGAAGAGAACTACAAGAAACTGAAAGAAGTTGAAGAGGTGTATTTCGAAATTCCGACGAAGGAGTTGGAGTTTGCGCGGTTAGAACGCTTGTTTAACATCAATGAGAAGTACTACACGATGCTTCTTGAAAAACGGATTGAATACCGAATTTCGAAAGAAGGATTCGTCACGCAAAACCAAGTGTTGGATGAAGTGCGTTTACCTCAAGTCCCCGTAGCACCCAAACGAAACATCATCTTCATTTCGTTCTTGATGGCTGGTGTTATTCTTGGGTTTATTTACATCAGTTTGCGGTATTTGCTGCACAACAAAGTAACCTCACTGAAAGAAATTGTAAAGGCTTCCAACGCTTCAATAACAACTCTTGGAGTTATCCCTAAATACAAGGAAGACATTCCAGTTTCCATGTTATTGGTAGACAGAAGTCCTAAGTCGATGATTGCAGAGTCTTTTAGATCTGTTCGAACAAACCTACAATACATTGACAATTCAGAAGGAACCAAAATAGCGGCGATCACTTCTACCATTAGTGGAGAGGGAAAAACCTTCATTGCTTTAAACTTGTCTGGAATTCTAGCCTTCAGTGGAAAGAAAGTCATTGTGCTCGATTTGGACATGAGAAAGCCAAAGATTCACAAGGCTTTCGACGTTCAGAACGGAAAAGGGATGAGCACCTTGCTGATTGGCGAGGCATCTATTGAAGAGTGCATCCACAAGACACAAATGTCTAATCTGGACTATATCACTGCGGGCCCAATTCCGCCCAATCCAAGTGAGCTAATTAATAGCCCACGCATGGATGAAATTCTAGGGGAATTGAAAGGTCAGTACGACATGATCATTTTGGATACCCCACCGGTTGGGTTGGTAACAGATGGTATTTCCATGATTCAACGAGCAGATTATCCGTTGTACATTTTCAGAGCAGACTATTCGAAAAAGCAGTTTGTGCAGAATGTAGACCGCTTAATCAATGAGAATAAGATCACCAAGTTGGCGGTCGTACTCAATGGGGTTGACTTGGATAGAAACAAGTATGCGTACAGTTATGGTTACGGTTATGGTTATGGCTACGGATATGGCTATGGCTACTATGACGAAAGCAAAGGAAAGAAAAGAGGCATAAGGAAATGAAGGTAAGATCTCTCAGTATTGAAGGGTTGTTGATTATTGAACCGCGCGTTTTTGAAGATGATAGAGGATACTTTATGGAACCTTTCAATGAACGCACCTTCAAAGAAGCCACAGGCCTCTCAGTAGACTTTGTACAAGACAATGAATCTGGTTCTGTAGACAACACGCTCCGCGGATTGCATTTCCAAGTTCCGCCCGCACAACAAGGCAAACTGGTAAGAGCCAGTAGAGGTGCGGTCCTAGATGTAGCGGTAGATTTAAGAGTAGATTCGCCAACTTTTGGTCAGCACAAAGCCGTTGTTCTCTCAGCCGAGAACAAGTTGCAGTTTTGGATTCCACCTGGCTTTGCGCACGGATTCCTCACCTTAGAAGAAAATACCATCTTCAACTACAAATGCACAGGGTTTTATAGCCAAGAGAACGAGGTAAGCTTGCGATGGGATGATCCTGATTTAGGAATTGATTGGGGAATCGAAAATCCCGTCATAAGTGAAAAGGATAGAAACGCACCGCTCTGGTCGTCTTTTGATTCACCATTTACCCTCTAGGTATGTTGTTCTTTGTAATCGGAATGGCCATTCTAGGTGGAGTAGTGAACTATTTACTTCTTCGTTTTCTTCGCACCTTGGGGACCAAAGATCAAGAGGCTAATTTCCAAGTACGTTGGAGTTCTCAAACCAAACCAACAATTGGAGGAATTTCGTTTTTCATAGGCTTTCTTGTTACCCTCGTCGTTACGCTCTTGTTTTCGCAGGAAGAAATCAACGTTGCACAGTTTGGGGTGATCGCCGTAAGTGTCATCATCGCTTTTCTGATGGGGTTGGCAGATGATGCCTTCAACACGAAACCGTGGCTGAAATTTTCTGTGCAGCTATTGTGTGGTATCGTGTTAGTTGCTGGAGGGGTTCAAATCGATTTAGGCTGGGGGAATGCCATTGAAATCCCATTGACCATTTTGTGGGTTGCTGGACTGATGAATTCAGTGAATATGTTGGATAACATGGACGGTGTAACAACTACCGCAGCACTTCCCGTATTATTACTTGTTTGGTGGCTCAACCCTGATGGCGTGACAGGCTGGTTGGCTTTGGGAATGTTGGCTACATTGATCGGGTTTTTATTTGTCAACTGGCATCCCTCAAAAGTATATATGGGTGATTCAGGGAGTCAATTGCTGGGAGCGTTGCTTGCCGGGTTGACAATAATGGAATGCTGGAATCACGAAGGCTTTGCTGGCGGAGGAAGTACCCTGTTGCAGTTGATTGTGCCGGTCTTGGCGCTTGCTACCACATTGACAGATACTACGCTAGTAACCATTAACAGATTGCGCCATGGACGCTCGCCTTTTGTAGGTGGGAGGGACCACAGCACTCACAATTTGTCTTACCTAGGCTTGAGCGATCAAAGTATTGCTTTCACCTATTTCTGTTGGTCGCTGGTAAATGTATTTCTGGCATTTCTTTTGATTCAATACCAAGGGGACACAATTTTACGTTGGGAGATAGTAGTGATCTTATATTTAATGCTCGTTTTTATATCTTTCTTCATGATTTCACGTAGAAATCTAAAACACGGTAAATACACCTATTCATGACCAACCCTATGAAGGCTTTTTTCTGGCCTGTTTTTTCACTTGTACTCATTGCAGTAGCATGTTCGTTTTTCTCTTTCGATAAAGGACTTCCTGAAAAGGAAATGGATGCCAAGTACAAAGAACACATTGAAGAAAATTACAAAGTCTTTTCATTGGCAACTCCAGATGATATCACGTTCGCCGGACAAGAAGTTCCATTGGAAACTTTTGGTGTTAGAGAAAAATTGGATCGTGAATTATTGGTAAATACCTATTGGCATAGCAATAGTTTTTTGTTGTTCAAAAGAGCAAACAGATGGTTTCCAGTAATTGAGCCTATCCTGGCTGAAAATGGAATTCCTGATGATTTCAAGTACCTAGCAGTGATTGAAAGTGGTTTGACCAATGCGGTATCGCCTGCAGGAGCAAGAGGCTTCTGGCAGTTTATGAAAGCAACAGGAGAGAGCTACGGACTGGAAATTAGTTCTCAGGTAGATGAACGTTATCACCTGGTAAAAGCAACACACGCTGCCTGCGCATACTTGAATGAGTCATATGAAAAGTACGGTGATTGGGCACTTGTAGCCGCTTCTTACAACATGGGCATGGGCGGTGTGAATAGAGAATTGAAAAAACAACAGGTTGACCAATACTGGGACCTCTTGTTGAATCAAGAAACGGGTCGTTATGTTTACCGAATCATGGCGATTAAGGAAATCCTTAACAATGGAAGTGATTACGGTTTTGTAGTTCGACCAAAGGACCTTTATGAGCCATATAAGACAGAAGCGGTCGTTGTTGATTCAACCATTAACGATTTGGCGGTGTTTGCAAATGAAAACGGGGCGAATTACAATATCCTTAAGACCTTGAATCCATGGTTAAAGAAGAACTCACTGAGCAACAAATCAGCGAAGGAGTACGAAATTCTTTTTCCAGCAGATTAATCTCAAGTAATCCGAAAAGCAATTGAAGAAAGTCGTTTTGTGGTTTCTCCATGAATGATTTCTTCTCGTATCATCTCTTGGGCGGTTTTGCTTGAGAGAACATCATCCATGGTTTTAACTTCGCCAACCGGAAGTTGGTGCGCATGACAGTAGCTTAAGAAATCACTAGCGTTTCGAATTTCAATTTGTGCCTTTAGCTTTTCTTCCAGAGCAGCTCTATGCACAACGCGTTTGGCATTGGTCGCGAAACGGTCGTCGTCCATTAATTCATCGAGTCCTAAGTAAGCACATAGTTCCCCGAATTGGGCATCGCTTCCAATAGCCAACACAACCATTTTGCCATCGGCGCAAGAAAAAAGCTCCCCATATGGAGCAATGTTCGGGTGTTTGCTACCCATGCGTTCCGCAACGTGATCAGCCATGAGAAAATTGGAGGCTTGGTTCACCAAGGCGCTCAGTCCGGAAGCTTCCAGTGAAAGTTCAATGTAAGAACCTGAGTTGGTTGTCGCTCTCTTGTACAAGGCCAAAAGAACTGCTTCCTTCATTTGATGAGCTGCCATCACGTCTATCATTGCTACAGGCATTTTCACAGGACCAGATTCTTTCGTTCCGTTCATGCTCATAAAACCGGTTTCGGCTTGAAGTACCACATCGTATGCAACTCGATTCAACGCATGTTCGAAACCACGCAAATGACAATGAATTAGTGATGGATAATGCGCTTTGATATGCGTTGGGTCAACTCCAAATTTCACCCTATCCTTCGCCTTGAAATTTTCAAGTACAACGTCTGCTTCAGCTAGCCAAGTCGATAGTTGATCTTGACTAGAACTCGAGGTGAGGTCGAGAAGGTGGACTTCCTTGTTGAAATTGACAGAGGAGTAGTACGCAGATACGGCATTCTCTTTCTCAACGGGAAGCCGCCATGAGTTTGTAACATCTCCACCTCGTTTGAGGTTTTCTACTTTGATGACTTTCGCGCCCAGCTCCGCTAAGAAGGTTCCAGCAGACGGGCCGGCAAGAACGCTTGAAAGGTCAAGAACAACCAAATCACTCAGTAACTTCATGCAGTAAAGGTACTTTTTAATCGGCCAAAGCAGCTTTATAAGTCGCTAGAACCCGTTCTCGTGCCATTTTGTGATCAACCATTGGTTCTGGATAAGATGAGGTACCGTATTCCGGGACCCATCTTTTGATATACTTGTTTTCAGGGTCAAACTTTTTATGCTGAGAGGTCGGGTTGAATACCCTAAAGTAAGGGGCCGCATCACAACCTGAACTAGCTGCCCATTGCCAACCGCCTACATTAGATGCCAGCTCAAAATCAAGCAATTTCTCAGCAAAATAACGTTCTCCCCAGCGCCAATCAACGAGCAAATGTTTCACCAGAAAACTCGCTGTAATCATTCGAACGCGGTTGTGCATAAAGCCTGTTGCATTCAATTCCCGCATTCCTGCGTCAACAATTGGGTAACCGGTTTTTCCTTGACACCACTTCTCGAACTGGTCTTCATCATTGATCCATTCCACACGATCATATTTCGGTTTGAACGCATTGTCAACCGTATGTGGATGATGATGAATGATCATTTGATAGAAGTCTCTCCAGATTAATTCATTTAACCATTTCTCACTGTGCTGTTGTCCTTTTCTGGCGACTTCCCGAATACTGAGTGTTCCAAATCGAAGGTGTAAACTGATGCGCGTGGTTCCTTTCACCGAAGGAATGTCTCTTCGATCTTCATAATGAGACAACGTTGAATTTTCAATCTTGAGCGAAGGATAGTCAATTTCAGTTGCTTCGAACCCCATTTCCGCCAATGATATGAAGGGGAGAGGAGCCATTTGTTGAAATGCGCCCATGTGTTCTTCAGAAGGATGTGCGTTGAACTGCGTTGGCGTTAATGCTGCTTTCCACTTTCTCATATAAGGGGTGAAAACAGAATAGGGCTCGCCGTTGTCTTTTACGACTTCACTTTTTTCAAAAATGACATGGTCTTTTGCGCCTACAAACTCAACTTCATGTGAAGAGAGGATGTCATGGATTTTTTGGTCTCTGCGTTTCGCATAAGGTTCGTAATCCCTATTTGCATACACATGTGAAGGAGAATACTTTTTCAGCAGGTCTGGCCAAATTTGTTCCGGTTTCCCGTATGCAATGAGCATGGAAGAACCCATTGACTCCAATTTGGTTTTCATCTTATCCAATTCGGCGTGAATGAAGTTCACTCTCGCGTCTTTTTTGTTTCCCAGTTTCGAAAGAATGGCTTCATCGAAAATAAATAGGCAGATGACTTCGCTTCCGGATTGAAGTGCTTTGGATAGACCGGCATTATCGTGAAATCGAAGATCTCTTCGGAACCAGAATATAGATGGTTGTAGCGTTTCCATAATCAATGATAAAAAAATAGCCTAGCTTTTACACTAGGCTATCTGTCCAAAATCAAATGAATTGATTTTTCACCTTACGATTGCATCTCTCTCAAAAATGCACACTTCTAACATCATACATTCAGGTTTGTTCACTGGACTGGAATTTAAATCATAGTTCAGTACGCATTTAACCACATTAGTTCTTAGAACGATTCATCATACCCAAAATAGGGCGTAACTCTTGTCGAAATCGGATGTGATTGGCCCTCATTTGGCATCTCTTTCAAGAAAAATGCTCCTTGTTTTCAAAAAATATTCATCTAAAATATGACGTGAGATTTCAGGAGTTGCATGTTTTATAACTGGCATTTATTCAGTGTTATAGCATCTATTATTGACAGGGTTTAAGAAAAGATTGTAGTTCTAGACTCCAATAAATGTTTAACGATTTTAAAAAAAAGATTAAACAAAATGGAAGGCTAATCAGTTGTAAGGGCAAAATTTATAAAACCATGAAACGGTATTTCTACACACTTACATTAGTTTTAGCTGCATTCGGGATGAATGCACAAACAGTGGTCGACATCATTGTTGATAGTCCAGTCCACACAACTTTAGAAACGGCAGTAATCGCAGCCGGATTAGATGATGATCTGTCAGCAGACGGAACATTTACAGTATTCGCCCCAACGGATGAGGCGTTTGAGAACCTACCAATGGGTGCACTTGATGCGCTATTAGCAGATCCTGAAGGAGCTTTGGCCAACGTACTGTTGTACCATGCGGCTGGTATCACAGCTTTATCAGGAGATTTGTCTGATGGTCAAATGGTGGAAACATTACAGGGCCAAGATGTTACGGTAACTCTTATGGATGGTAACGTAATGATCAACGACGCACTTGTAACTGTAGCGGATCAAATCGCAACAAACGGTGTTGTACACGTGATCAACGCAGTTCTACTACCAGAAGCACTTCCTGCAACAGTAGTAGACATCGTAGTTGACAGCCCAGTGCACGAAACATTGGAGACAGCAGTAATCGCTGCAGGTCTTGCGGATGATCTTTCAGCAGAAGGGCCATTCACTGTTTTCGCCCCAACAGATGAAGCTTTCGAAAACCTTCCAGAAGGTGTATTGGATGCATTGTTGGCTGATCCGGAAGGAGCACTAGCAAACGTATTGCTTTACCACGTAGCTGCAGGCGCAACATTCTCAGGAGACCTTTCAGATGGTCAAATGATTGAGACGTTACAAGGACAAGATGTTACTGTATCTATCGTAGATGGAAACGTAATGATTAACGATGCAATGGTAACAGTTGCAAACCTTGAAGCAGAAAACGGAGTTGTACACGTAATTAACGCGGTACTTGTACCAGTAGCACTTCCTGCTACCGTAGTAGACATCGTAGTTGATAGCCCAGTACACGAAACATTGGAGACAGCAGTAATCGCTGCAGGTCTTGCGGATGATCTTTCAGCAGAAGGGCCATTCACAGTCTTCGCACCAACAGATGAAGCATTTGAAAACCTTCCAGAAGGCGTATTGGATGCACTTCTAGCAGATCCAGAAGGAGCTTTGGCAGATGCATTGCTATACCACGTAGCAGAAGGAGCGACTTTCGCAGGAGACCTTTCAGATGGGCAAATGATTCAGACGTTGCTTGGAGACGATGTAACAGTAACAATCATGGACGGTACAGTGATGATCAATGATGCAACAGTAATTGTTGCAGACTTGGAAGCTGAGAACGGAGTGGTACACGTAATCAACGCGGTATTGCTTGCACCAGCAGAGCCTGTAACTGTATACGATATCATCGCTGACAGTGACATCCACGAAACACTAGAAACTGCTATCGATGCAGCTGGTTTGGATGATGATTTGATGGGAGCAGGACCGTTTACAGTGTTCGCACCAACAGACGAAGCATTTGACAACCTTCCAGAAGGTGCATTGGATGCACTTCTAGCAGATCCAGAAGGAGCTTTGGCAGATGCATTACTTTACCACGTCGCTTCAGGAACAACACTTTCCGGTGACCTTTCTGATGGACAGTCTATCGAAACATTATTCAACATGGAAGATGTAGTTGTCTCAATCGTAGATGGAAACGTAATGATCAATGACGCAATGGTTGTACTTGCTGATTTGGAAGCAGATAACGGTGTAGTGCACGTAATTAGCGCTGTATTGTTGTCTCCAACGAACGTAACCGTAACTGACATTGAAGCACTTAACATTTACCCTAACCCTGCAGATAACGTAGTAAATATCAGCGGAGATGTTCCAGCAGGAACACAGTACTCAATCATTGACCAAACAGGTCGTGTGATTGCTACAAGTACTTTCTCTGGTGTAACTACAATTGATGTAAGTGCCTTTGAAGCTGGGATTTATAGCTTCATTTTGATCGGCGATAACACCGTTACTGCGAAGCAGTTTATGGTGAAGTAATACCTAAGTGTAGATAAAAGCCCCCTATTCCTGGAAGAGGGGGCTTTTTATTTCTTTAAATCACAAGAAGGGCTCTCCGAATGGAAAGCCCTTTTTCTGTTTATGATAATTCGTTGAGTGCCTTGTCAATGGTAGGATAAGCGCATTGAAAGTTGAAGCTATCTTGAACTGTAGAAACGACCTTTTGTGAACGAAGAATAACTTGAGACATTTCACCAAAGATTAGCTTGAGAACAAAAGCGGGAACTTTTGGCGCCCAAAATCCTTTTGATAAAGATGCTGCCAACGCTTTGGAGAACTGCTGATTCGTTACCGGGTGCGGCGCAACACCATTGATAACACCGTTTATTGCGTCGTCTTCAATACTTCGAATGAACAGGTTGACCAAATCGTCTATGTGGATCCAACTTTGCCATTGCTTACCACTACCCACTGCTGAACCCAATCCCATTTTGAAAACCGGAAGAAGTTTAGCCATAGCCCCGCCGTCGTTTGAAAGCACCAAGCCAATTCGAATGAAGGCAACACGATGTTGTTCCGCGGCTTTTTGGCCTTCAATTTCCCAGGCCTTCACTACGTCTTGCAGAAATCCTTCGCCTAAAGGGCTTGCCTCATTTGATGGTTCATCTCCGAAAGGATAAATGCCAATGGCACTGGCGTTAATTAATGTTTTGGATGGGGCATTTTGGAGGGCATTTACCAAGGTCCGTGTGCTGTTTACACGGCTATCCATAATTTCCCTTTTCGCAGCTGAAGTCCATCTCTGAGCAACGTTCGCCCCAGCTAAGTTCACAATGGCATCGGCACTTTCAACAGCTTGTTGGTCAATTTCTAACTGAGCAGGGTTCCAAGCAGCATAAGAAATATGCGCTGATTCCTTTTTCCCAGCAGGGTTTCGCGTCAGCACAACCACTTGATGGCCATTGGCTACCAACGCTTTTGACAATGCTGTTCCAATTAGTCCAGACCCTCCGGCGATAAGAATTTTCATGACGTTTTTTTTAAGCAACAATGATGTCTTGTTGTTGTTCTGTTCGCATACCAAGTTGATTCTTCGTATCTTTAGGCAATACCTTAACAAGATAACCAATATGTTCAGTTCCCGATTAGGAGCGTTGCTAATAGCAATGTTCGCCTTCACAACGCTATCATCACGAGCACAGGACTTGTGCGAAAATGGACTAGCTGCAGGAGTTTATCCTTGTAGTAATGTCAATCTACTTTCTTTCATGCCTACAGCTGATATTGGAGGAGGGAATGTCGAATTCAATGATATTTGGGGTTGGACTGATCCACTCGATGGAAAGGAATACGTCATGATTGGAAAGTCTGACGGAACTTCTTTCATCGATATTTCAGATCCTATCAATCCTGTTTTTCTTGGTGAACTTCCTACGCACTCTGGCAATTCAATTTGGAGAGATGTGAAGGTTTACGGCAACTACGCTTTTGTTGTTAGTGAAGCTGGAGGACACGGAATGCAAGTGTTTGACTTGACAAGATTGAGAAACGTTGTAAGCATACCAGAAACGTTTACGGAAGATGCTCATTACGCTGGTTTCGGAAACGCTCACAACATTGTTATTAATGAAGAAGTGGCGTTGGCATACGCTGTTGGTACCAATACCTTCAGTGGAGGAATGCACATCGTAGATATTTCAAATCCGTTGGCTCCAGTAATTGCCGGTGATTTTGCCGCAGACGGTTACACGCACGATGCACAAGTGGTCACGTACAATGGTCCAGATGCCGCGTATGTAGGAAAGCAAATTGCTTTCAATGCCAATGAAAACACCCTGACCATAGTAGATGTTGATGATCCAACGGATACCCAACAATTGGGAAGAGTAGGTTATTCGAATGTAAGTTATGCGCACCAAGGATGGCTGACGGAAGATCATACGTACTTTTTACTAGGAGATGAGCTAGATGAATCTAACCTTGGTATTCCGACCAGAACAGTTATTTGGGATGTTTCAGATTTGAACAACCCAGTGGTTATCGGTGAATTTAGCTCTACTGAAGCGGCTATTGATCACAACTTGTATATCAAAGGAAACCTCATTTATCAAGCGAATTACAGAGCTGGTCTACGTATCTTGGATGGAAGCGATGTAGCGAACGCTAACCTTTCTGAAATTGCGTATTTCGACATTTACCCATCGAGTAATTCGAACCAGTTCAATGGAGCATGGAGTAATTATCCCTATTTCGCATCGGGCGTTGTGGCCGTAAGCCATATCGAAGAGGGACTTTTCTTGCTTCAACCTCAATTCTTAAGCGCAAGTGTGCCTCAAGATAGCTACTGCTATGAAGACGATGTCGTAATTGATCTTTCTGTAATTACAGGATGGGAAGGCCCTGTAAACTTGTCTGTTAGTGAAGGACTTCCTGCAGGAGCCACAGCAACTTTTTCTGCCAATGGCGTGGGAGCAGGAGACTATACCTTAACGCTTTCTAACCTTCCTGACGTAACAGGAGATTTGAGCATTACCATAGAAGGAGTTGGGGCCTCAGATACGTACAGATCTACGGTAACTTTCTTGGTGTTTGATTGTGCCAATGATGTGCTAGGATGTACGGATTCAGCAGCCACAAACTACGATCCAGCAGCAACCATTGAAGATGGTTCATGTACGTACCCTTGTATTGATGTTACGCTGAGTATTTCAACTGATTGCTGGGGGGGCGAAGTTAGCTGGACGTTAACTGACGCAGCAGGAACAGTGGTAGACCAAATGGCCGGTGGAACACTTGGTAACCAAGTAACAACAACGTGGGACTTCTGCTTAAAACCAGGTTGCTATGATTGGGAAATCTTAGACAGCTTCGGAGATGGACTTTCTGGAATCGCCTCAGGATGTGCCGTTGATGGAAACTATTCTGTTACTGATGCTGATGGCAACATTCTTGTAGAAATGGCCGAAGCGAATTATGGCGACGGTATCGTAGAAAACTTCTGTGTTTCAATTCCAGTGGACGGTTGTACCGATCCAACTGCGTGCAACTACGATGCCAATGCGGTGAATGACGACGGTTCTTGTATACTTCCTGATGGATGTACAGATGCTGCAGCGTGTAATTTTGACCCAGCTGCAACATGCGATGATGGCTCTTGTATCCTTCCAAATGGATGTACTGATGATTCCGCTTGTAACTTCGATCCAGCTGCAACATGCGACGATGGGAGCTGTATCCTTCCGAATGGTTGTACAGATGTTACTGCTTGCAACTATGACATGAATGCTACATGCGATGACGGTTCATGCATTGCAACGGTTACGTATTACGAAGATTCAGATAACGATGGATTTGGAGGTACGAATTCAGTACAACTGTGTGCACCTCAAGCTGGTTTCGTTCTAGATAATACCGATTGCGATGACAACAACGGGGATGTTTATCCAAACGCTCCAGGAACAGGAGAAGGCATAGACAACAACTGCAACGAAGTAATTGATGTTGATGAGCAACTGGTGACGTGTCTTGGAGATTTCGATCTTGATGGACAGCGCAACGTTGCTGACATGCTTATTCTTCTTGGAGATTACGCCTGCGTTGAAGATTGCATAGGAGACATGACGGGAGATGATTTTGTGAACGCAGCAGATATTCTGGCATTCCTCAACATCTTCGGAATTCCTTGTGATTAATTAGAAGACTCCTCTTCCAAAAGTTGTTTTTGGTAGAGATCAGCATAAGTACCAGCGGCATCTACCAATTCTTGGTGGGTGCCGCTTTCTATTACACGACCATCGTCTAGCACAAGAATGGAGTCAGCATGCTTGATGGACGAAACACGGTGACTAATGATGATAGAGGTTTTGCCAACCATGAGTCGCTTCAAGTTGCTCAATATAGCTTCTTCTGTTTCGGTATCTACTGCTGAAAGACAGTCGTCAAACATAAGAATGCGTGGACTTTTGATTAAAGCACGTGCAATGGAAATACGTTGCTTTTGACCTCCAGAAAGGTTAATTCCTCGTTCCCCTAACAGGGTGTCATATTTCTCCGGGAAGTCCATGATATTCCCATGAACCTGGGCATCTTTGGCTGCATTTTCGATTTGCTCTTGAGTCGGATTGTCTACCCCGAATCCAATATTCAGCCCAATGCTTTCTGAGAACAAGAAGACTTCTTGAGGAACGTAGCCAATGTTCTCGCGAATTTGAAACATGTTGTGCGATATCAACGGAGATTCATCAATGAGAATCGTTCCCCCCGTAGGGTCATACTGTCGCATAATGAGGTTGGCGATGGTAGATTTCCCACTACCTGTGCGGCCAATGATGGCAAGTGTTTTTCCTTCTTCTAGGTCGAAAGACACGTCCTTCAACGCTTTTATTCCAGAATCAGGATACGTGAAAGAGACGTTGTCAAAACGAATGGAGCCCTTGATTTTATCTTTTCGAGGAGAAGTGCTTTCAACTTCTGGTTTCGTCCCTAAAAACTCGTTGATACGCGTTTGAGATGCTTCGGCTTTTTGAACCAGGGATGTCACCCAACCAACGGATGCGAATGGCCACGTCAGCAGGTTCACGTAGAAAACAAAGGAGAAAATCACACCGACTTCCAATTCGCCTGCAATGACCTTTTGTCCACCAATGTAAATGGTCAATATGGTACTCAATCCAACGAGCAAAACAATGATTGGCATGAACAGTGCATCAATCTTCACCAAATCCAACGCCCGCATTTTGTAAGCGTTCGATTCACTCGTAAAGGTCTCATGACTGTTCTTCTCTCTGTTGTATGCTTTCAACACGCGAATTCCCGAAATGGTTTCTTGGACCATCGTGCTGAGCTTTGATTGTTGACGTTGAGCAGCTTCACTTCTTTTGTTGATGAGGGTACTTACGTAATACACTCCAATGGACATAAATGGCAAAGGAGCCAGCGCGTACAAAGTCAATTCGGTGTCCTTCGTCAGCATAACACCAACAACCAATGACATCAACACCACCAGGTTTAGGGTATACATGACCGCTGGTCCTAAGTACATTCTAACCTTGCTCACGTCTTCAGAAATACGGTTCATGAGGTCACCAGTGTTGTTGCGCTTGTAGAACGCCATGCTCAGCTTTTGATAGTGGGCATAGATGTCGTTCTTCATGTCGTACTCAATCAACCTTGACATGACAATAATCGTCTGGCGGGTCATGAATAGAAAGATTCCCTTGATGATGTAAGTAACGATGTAGACCAACGATAGCAATACGGCAATACCTCCTAAAGCTGAGAGTAGTCCTTCCCAAGAATCAAGTGAATAGCTTTCTTCTCCAATTCCTGTGTAACGAGAAATGTACGAAAGGACCATAGAAGACTTCAATTCGCTGCCCGCTACCAGTGCATCTTTATCTACTTCTATGCCCTGTTGTTCTGCTTCAAGAACGGGCTCGAAATAAGTGACATTGGCATCGCGAAGCACACCAACAGCGTCTTCTACCAACTGCGGAGAAAATACCGCGAAAATGTTGGTGCATACAATGAAGACAAAGCCAAGCATTAGTCTCCACTTGTATTTCCAGAAGTACTTATTAAGTGTTTTTAATGCTTTCATAACTAGAATCGAAAGTTCCAAGTGACTGATGGAAGGATAGGAAATAAGCTGACTTGAAACGCTTTAATTTCCAAACTTCCTTCATTTAAATTCCCTTCGTTGCCAAAGTAAATGAAATATGGGTTCTGTCTGTTATATAAGTTGTAAACAGAGAAGACCCAAGAGCTGGTAAACCTCCTAGGGGTGCGAATCTCATTACCTGTTTCAGGATCAATCGAAATACGTGCATTTTTAGGAGTGAGGGTTGCTGCAATATCTGCTCTGTGATAAGCTGCCATTCGGAAACTGTTACGCTCACCATAGACATCAACGATTCGCCCTTCATAGAAATACCGTTCAACAGGTAAGGTGATCGCACTGCCTGTTCCGTAGATAAAAACACCACCAAGTTCCCATTTCTCATTGATCTTGTAGCTTAAAACGAGGCTCAAATCATGCCTTCTATCAAACCGTGAAGGGTATTCGTTTCCATCATTCAAATCTTCGAACAGGCGCATGGTCTTGCTCCAGGTATATCCTACCCATCCATTCAGGTCTCCCATGGCTTTCTTCACGAAGAATTCCGCACCGTATGAATATCCAGAACCAAAAATGAGTTGGTTGTCGGTGTTGTTATTCAAATTGTTTTCTGGCTGCGCTCCTTCTTCGTATTCAACCAGGTTGTCCATGTCTTTGTAGTAGATCTCTACTGAAGTTTCCCACGTATCGTTGTCGAAGTTTCTAAAATACCCAATGGAATATTGCCTCCCAAACTGGGGGTTAACGACGTCAGAACTTGGCAACCAAACATCGGTGGGTAAGGACGTTGGAGTTAAACTGGCCAAATGCACATACTGGTAGTTTTGGGCGAACCCAGCTTTGATAGATGACCGTTCATTCAAGGTGTAGCGGGCGCTTAAACGCGGCTCAAAACCGCCATACCATTTGATCAGGTCACCTCTGCCATATTCAATGGTTTCTTTGGGCTCCAGTTGGGTGAACGGGGAGTCGTTCTCATTTTCGATGTACCTCGTGAAGGGGCCAACATGGGCGAATGAGCTGTACCGAAGCCCTAGGTTCACTTTCAAGTCCTTTGAAACGCTGAAATCGTCTTGAATGTACACCGCGGTTTCATGACTATAGGTGATCATATCTCCTCCTAAATCAAATACCGTATCGTCAGATTGTGCGCTTGCTTGACTGGGCGAAAACGCGTGAAAGACGTAATCAACACCGCCTTTGATTTCATGCTTTAGGTTGGGGTACCAGCTCAACTGTACTTTTCCTGACCAATCTTCAATGCCTGATTTCAAGCTAAAACTAAATTCATCTTGACTTCCATTGAAAGCGAAATCGTAATTGCTGTAGGTGATGTTGGTGTTCATGAACAGCTTATCATTAAACAAGTGATTCCATCGCAACGACGCCATCGCATTCCCCCATGGAATTTCGGCTCCAAATCCAACTTGAGCACTTTGAAAACTGAATACGTCTCTTCCGTAATACCCACTGAGATAGATTTGGTCTTTGTCGGAGAACCGGTGATTTACTTTGGCATTCAGATCGAAAAAGTAATATCCAGAACCAGAAAAATTTGACTCATCATTGATGAAAGGCCTCGCGAGGACATCTACATACGTGCGTCGGCCTGAAATAATAAAACTCGAAGTGTCTTTTTTGATGGGACCTTGAGCGGTAAAGCGAGAGCTAATCAACCCAATCCCTCCTTCAAATTCGTATTTCTTTTTGTTCCCTTCTTTCAACGTAATGTCTAGTACAGAAGAAACTCTTCCGCCGAAGGAAGCGGGCATTCCTCCTTTGATGACTTCTACATTTTTGACGGCATCAGCATTGAAAACAGAGAAGAAACCGAACAGGTGCGAAGCGTTGTAAATCGTTGCGTTGTCAAGGAGAATGAGGTTTTGATCTGGGCCTCCACCTCTGACGTAAAATCCGCTATTCCCTTCTCCCGCAGATTGGATGCCTGGCAAGTACTGAATGGTCTTTAGGATATCGACTTCACCAAGCAACGCGGGTAGTTTTTTGATGGATTCTACTTCAATGGACGTTCGACCCATATCAGTACTTTCTGTATTGGCGCTTTTTTCACCCCGAATGATGACTGTAGGCCCTTCGATCACTCCGTTGCCAAGCTCAATATTGATGGTTTTATCCTGATCGAGTACCACCTTCTTTGTCACTTTCTGGTAACCAATGAAACTATAGCTAATGCTGTATTCACCTTGAGGAAGTGTCAATGAATAGAAACCATAAATATTAGTCGGGATTCCACTATTCAATTCTTCCACAATAACATTCGCTCCCACAAGTGTTTCACCGTCAGCTTTGTCCGTAACAGTGCCGCTGAGGGTGTAAGTTGCTTGTCCCAAAAGGGAATGTGTCAAGACAGAAAGAAAAAATACAAGAAGTGATTTGTTCAAAGCGATGAAGGGTAAAAACCGAGTGCGAAGTTACTTATTTCCGCTCCTCACTGAGTTCGATTTACAGCCTTTTAACAGAGACTTTCAACGGATGTTTTATTAAGTTGAAACCTTACTGAGGAAGATTCGTAATGGAATACATAAAATCAGATACCATGCGCACACTCTTTCGTCTCGTTTTTGTTAGTATTCTTCTTGCTTCTTCCTCATTGGTTTTAGCTCAAGAAACTGACTATTTGAATGTTCAATTGGAGCAAACAAAAAAGCGTAAAGCTACTTTTGAACGTGAGTTAGAAAAGATCGGAGAAAATACGTTCAAAGCAACCATCAGAACCAGAGAAGGGTTTTTGAAGGCTGAAGGAATTTACATTTTCATGGATGAAAAATTCATGGAACATGGAGAGTTCGTTTTCTACCATGCCAATGGCAATGTTGAGTCAAGGGGAATGTACAACTACGGTTTTAAGATTGGTGATTGGGAGCGTTACACGTCCTCTGGACAACGCAAAGCAGACCGATTTTACAATCCTGAATCTGTCAATACCATTCGGAATGCCATGAACGAATAAAGTTCATTTATCTTCGCGGTCATGCGGCTGCGTTTTTTCTACGTATTCATTCTTTTTTTAACCTTGCTTTCATGTTCGTCAACTGATGAAGAACTTGGAAGCAAAACTGTTTTTACCTACAACGAGTCGAACGGAATCAGTTCGCTTGATCCAGCATTCGCGCGAAATCTAGAGAACATGTGGGCGGTCAATCAACTATTTGATGGATTGGTCATGTTGAATGAATCACTCGAGATTGCACCGTCCATTGCGCAGACATGGGAAATTGGTGCAGACGCTAAGACCTATACTTTTCACCTCAGACCTGACGTATATTTTCATTCTGATGAGGCTTTTGAGGTATCCAAACGACCGGTAAATGCAGAGGATATCGCGTTCAGTTTCAATCGTCTTCTAGACCCTACGTTGGCTTCACCAGGCAAGTGGATTTTTGACGCAGTTGATCAAAGCCGATCAGACAATGGCTTCGAAGTGCTGAACGATTCAACACTTTGTATTCATTTAAAGTCGCCTTTCCCAGCATTTTTGGGACTACTTTCTACGCAATACGCGGCTATTGTTCCGAAGGAAGTTGTGGAGCAATACGGCGCTGATTTTCGTTCTCATCCGATTGGGACAGGACCATTCAAGATGGCCTTTTGGATGGAAGACGTGGCGTTGGTTTTTCACAAGAATGAAAACTATTGGGAACAGGATGAAGCAGGTGTTCAGCTGCCATATTTAGATGCCGTTAAAATTGAGTTCGTTCGAGATATGAGCGCAGAATACCTCGGTCTACTTCAAGGCAAGTATGATTTTATGTCGGGTCTTCACAGTGCTTACAAAGATGAGCTACTTCTTTCCAATGGCGAGCTGCGTGCTTCCTTTGAGAACAAAATCAGGTTGCAGAAGCGTCCATTTATCAAAACAGATTACATCGGCATCTTGGTAGATGATTCAGCAGCTATTCTGGAGAATCATCCGTTAAGAAATCCGTTGGTCAGGAGAGCGTTGAACGTTGGATTTGATCGCAATTCAATGGTGAGGTACTTGCGGAATAATTCGGTATATGCTGCCGGCCATGGATTCATACCTCAAGGGCTTCCGGCGTATGATGAGACAGCTGATTACGGTGTTACGTTCGACCAAGAGCTTGCCCTTGATTTGCTTCGCGAAGCTGGGTACCCCAATGGAGAAGGCATACCACCCATTCCATTGAGTACTACCAGTGATTACGTCGATTTATGTGAATTTCTGCAATTTCAGTGGGGCCAACTCGGTATCAAAATAGAAGTAGACGTTCTTGCAAGCGCCTCTCATCGTGAAAAGGTGAGTAAATCTCAAGCATTGATGTTCAGGAAGTCGTGGTTAGCTGATTATCCAGATGCGGAGAATTTCCTAATGCTCTTCAATTCGTCTAATTTTTGCCCGAATGGCCCAAATTACACCCACTATTCAAATGAGGCATTTGATTCATTGTACACAGAGGCTTCTCTTTCAACTTTACCGGAACAACGCCAGCAGATTTATCGAAGAATGGATAGTCTTGTCATGGCTGAATCTCCGGTGATTCCGCTTTTTTACGATCAAGTTTCTCATTTTGTGCGAGAGGAAGTGAAAGCGTTTGAAACCAATGGTGTCAATATGTTGGACTTACGAAAGACACGAAAGAAGTAGGCAAAAAGAGGCCCCAGGCCTGATGTTTAATCGAAAGAAAGAAATAGTTCATCTGCGGGCCGTCTGTATTTCGGCTTGTGCATCGTTTGATCTTCCTCAGACCTTTTCCCAATTGCCAATACAACACACGCTTGAAGTCCTTTTTCTGTAAGTCCTAAAATGTCATTGTATTTATCTGCTTCAAAGCCTTCAATCGGACAACAGTCCAACTCCAATTCAGCACACATATTCATCGCATTTGCTAAAGCGATATACGTTTGCTTTGCATTCCAGTGGGCCACATCAGCGGGGCTTTTTTCGCCCACTTTGGTTTTCATAAACCCTGCATATCCGGCAACTTGGTCTTGAGGTAGGTTCTGAAACGTTCCTTTCGCGTTAGCAGACGAATCTATTTGCTCATTGGTCATGCTACTGTAATTGCAGAAGACCAATAATTCGGAGGCATCCGTAATTTGAGGTTGCCCCCAAGAAACAGGTTTCAGTGTTTCTCTGAGATTGCTGTCTTTAATGTGCAACACTTGATACGGCTGCAATCCGTAGGAGGATGGAGCAAGTTGGATACTTTGCTTGATCTGCTCAAGTTGATCGGTTGGCAAGTCGAAATGCGCATCAAATTTCTTGGTGGCGTAGCGCCATTTTAAAGCTTCTATCGTATTCATCTCTTTCCTGTTTTAACGCAGGCTCATTGGCACATCCATGAGCAATAAACGTGCATCTGCAGTTGCTTTCACTTCAAAATTTTGCACATCCCAAATTCCAAAGCCATCTCTCTGTTCAAGAGGCTGTCCGCCAATTTCAACGGCACCTTCCAATACGAAAACATAGACCCCGTTTCCTTCTTTTTTCACCTTGTAATTTGCAGAACCTCCAGCAGTGAAGGTGCCAATATTGAACCAGGCATCTTGTTGAACTCTAACGCCTTCATCGTTTTCATTGGGTGAAACAACCTGAAGAAAGTCATTCGTTTTTGGAGAAGTAGGCAGGGTAATCTGATCATACCTTGGCTCGATATGCCGTTTGTTCGGAAAAACCCAAATCTGCAGAAACTTTACCGCATCGTGCTCGCTTTCATTGTATTCACTGTGCTGAATGCCAGCACCTGCGCTCATAACTTGAACATCACCGGCTTTGATAACAGCAACATTTCCCATGCTGTCTTTGTGTTTCAGGTTTCCTTCAAGTGGAATGGAAACAATCTCCATGTTGTCATGCGGGTGCATGCCGAATCCTTTGCCGCCTTCGACGTAGTCGTCATTAAGTACGCGCAGTACACCAAAATTCATGCGTTCTGGGTTGTGGTAATTCGCGAAGCTAAAAGAATGGTTGCTTTTGAGCCAGCCGTGATCTGCAAAACCCCGACTGTCAGCTTTGTGTAATACTGTATTCATGGTTTTTATCTCATTATTAGGGAGGTGATTGAACCCTACGTTTTTCATCAATTTGTCATAAGTCGAAGGACTTGATGTTGACGTGCTCGCTTCTAAGGCTGAGGGTAAAATTGCTGCCGCAGCTGAAGCAATCACCGTTTTTTTCAAAAAGTCTTTTCGATTCATAACATCTTTGTTTGGTACAAAGGTCCGAATGGAATGCGCTGTTGAACGTATGAAAAAGAGGCAGGGACGTATAAAAATCCGATATCACTGTTTTTTCCGGAAGGAAGTAGGTGACTGGCCGGTGCATTTTTTGAAGAACGAAGAGAAATGAGAAGGTTCTTCAAAGCCCAATTGAAAGGCGATTTCCTTGGTAGAGTGATCGGTGAAGTACAGCAATCGTTTGGCGGCTACTACAATACGCGATTGAATGGAGTCTTTCGCCGTTTTCCCCGTTAACGATTTAATCGTCCGGTTTAGGTGATCTGGTGAAATAGCCAATTCCTCTGCATACGTTGAAGTGGCATGCCATTCATGAAAATGCAGATTAAGTAGCTGTTTGAACTTTTTGATGATGGAAGTACCTGCTTCAATTTCATCTTGCGTAGAAGGAGGAATGGTGCAATAATTACTGGACGAAATGATGAACAAACGGAGCAAAGCGCCCAATGCCTGACCGTTCATTAGTTGCGCTGAGCCATACCAAGTCAACATCTCCTCGCAATAACGCTGGAGCTGAATGGTCTGTTCTTCAGTGAGGATTAATGGAGCAGACTGTTCCATTTGAAACAAGTGAACGTCATCAAGGAAGTCAAGTGGAATGTTGTTTTTGGCTAAAAACGAAGCGCTAAAAACAATGGAGTAGCCGCTGCTTTTTCGTGCTTCCACTAACTGATGAACTTGTCCGGGCGCAATGAAATGCGCTTGATTTCCTTGTAATTTGTGTTGTTCGAAATCGATGGTGTGGGTTCCTTCTGCATCGAGAACCAACAGGATGGTGAAGTATTCGTGGCGATGAGGTAGATCAGGTTTTCCTTCGTGCCGAACATAGATGTCTTCCATCCGGGAGATGCCAAAATGAACTTGAGCATCATCTCTTTTGACGTTGAAGTATGTTTTTATTTCAGCCACGTCCGGAAGATACTCCAATCTCAGTTCTTACCACGTTTACAAGTGCCAGCAAAAGTGGTTTCCGAATTCTATTGAAAAGGTTATTTTCGCTGACAAACCACACGCCATGCTCAAAATCGATATGCACACCCACATTTTACCAGCTAAATTCCCCAGATGGGCTGAGGTCTTTGGGTACGGTGATTTCATTCATTTGGAACATCACAGAAAGGGGTTTGCGAGAATGATGCAAGGGGATCGCTTTTTCAGGGAAATCGCTTCGAACTGTTGGGACGCACAAGAACGCATCGATGAATATGCGAAGTTTCAAACCCAAGTGCAGGTAGTATGCACAATTCCTGTCATGTTCTCCTATTGGGCGAAACCAGCGGATGCTCTTGCAGTGTCTGAATTTCTCAATGATGATTTGGCTGAACTTCAGGTGAAGTACCCAAAGAATTATGTTGGGCTGGGAACAGTGCCAATGCAAGATACTGATCTCGCCATTCAAGAGTTACGCAGGTGCAAGGAAATTGGACTGAAGGGAATTCAGATTGGGAGTAACATCAATAACAAGAATTTATCAGAACCTGAGTTCTTTCCCATCTTCGAAGCGGCGGAGGAGCTAGGAATGTGCATCATGATACATCCGTGGAACATGATGGGCAAAAAAGACATGGAGAAGTATTGGCTTCCCTGGCTTGTAGGTATGCCTGCAGAAACCAGTAGAGCAATATGTTCCCTGATTTTTAGTGGTGTTCTTGAACGCCTGCCTAATCTTCGTTTCAATTTCTCCCATGCAAGTGGTTCCTTTTTAGCAACCATTGGTAGAGTAGAACACGGATATAATTGTCGGCCTGACCTCGTGGCCATAGACAATCCAATTAACCCTAGAGAATACTTAGGCAAGTTTTGGGTTGATAGTATCACGCATGACGATAAGATGCTGAAGTATGTCTTGGACATGGTTGGATCCGAAAAAGTAAGTCTTGGAACAGATTACCCGTTCCCACTCGGTGATCTTGAGATTGGAAAGTTCATCACTGAAGCCGGCTTATCCGATCAAGTTGTAGACGATATTTTCTGTAATTCAGCCCTTTCGTGGTTGGATATGAAGAAAGAAGATTTCTTGTAGACGGCAGCTCAGCTGAAATATTTTTTGAGTGAACGCAACCATTTTGACAATGGGGGCGTCATACTTATGAATAACCCATAATGACTGACCTTAGAGAGATAATCGACGGTTGCAAACGCAACAAAGGAAAGTACCAGGATATGTTATATGCCAGGTACTCCAAGATGCTCTATGGAACGTGTTTAAGGTATACTCGAAATTCGTTTGATGCGGAAGATGTATTGCAGGAAGGGTTCGTGAAAATTTTCAAGAACATCGGAATGTATTCTCAAGACAAGCCATTCGAAGGCTGGATTCGCAAAATCATGATCAATACGGCCATTACCCATTACCGGAAGCACTTGAAACATGCTTACCATGATGACGTAACAGAATCACACGATTTAAGTGCTGATTTGGGTCCGGATCAACATTGCGATTACACCAAAGAAGAATTGATGGCAGCCATTAATAAACTGCCTTCAGGATATAAAATGGTCTTCAACATGTATGTGATTGAAGGCTACAAACACAAAGAAATTGCCGATGCACTAAGCATCGATATTAATACTTCAAAATCACAGCTCTCACGAGCGAAGAAGCACCTTCAACGTGAACTGGCTGAGATGAGTAAGGTTAATCTGTGAGGATATGATGAAGCGGCACGATGATCCATTTTTTGAGATGTTCCGAGAGGGGTTGCAAGGTTACGAAGCAACGCCCCCTGCAGGAGCTCATGCAGCCATAAAAAGTAAAGTAGCCAAAGGAGGAGGGTTTTTCCATTTCTCTTGGAATAGGCTCAATGTATATTATGCTTCCCTAATGGTAGGGGCAGGTTTGGCAGCTATGTTCGTTTTGAACAATGAACAAGCTACAACACCTATGCAAACGGCAATGATGCCAGAGGTTGGAAACAATCATGTATTGCATGCCGTTCAAGTAAGATTGGCAGATGCAAATCAGCAGAATGATTCCGAAGGTGAACTAGTATTCACAATGGAAGACTTTTCGTTTGAGGTTGACACCTACAGCATGCTCTCTCACGTTTACCAAATGCCAAGTTGCGGCGGAACAATAGACAATAGTCAAATTCAGTTGGGTGATCAACTGGTTTCGGTTAACACGGCAACGGAACACCAAGAAGCGAAAGCTGAGGAAACCACCGAAATGCAGAAAATGGCGAAAGTTCAACTTCCTATTGATTGGACAGACAGACTTAAGTCGCCCAACATGAATGATTTGATCACTCAGTTGGATTCAGATAGCGAAACAATATTCCTCAAAGTCCCAGTTAAGGTGACAGTAGAAAACTAAGATTCGCTTATCTTCGCAGTCATTCGACCGCATGACCAAAAGAGAACACAATATTCCATCTATTTCGAGCAGCATCCGCAAGGTGCTGCTCTTTTTAGTTGGGTCCATTGCTCCTTTTTTGGTGACCGCCGGAATCATATTGAACAATGACACCATCATCTTAGATGGTAAAAAAGTAATTGTCGAACGAGAGTTGACGGTTGATACTGTTGGCACCACAGTTGCAAATCCGCTGGAAGAAAAAAAGCGAAAGAAGAAACTGAGTCTAGGCACTTGGAAAGGTGGTTTTAGGGCGGAAGGATACGTTCCAGTGAGTGTGTTAACCACCACAGAAACAGGCATGAGCAGCGTCAATTCATACATCGGCGCAGATAGAAGAAGAGGGAATGGCTCTGGAATAATGCTCTTTGCGGAGCGCGAAGTTGGAAGAAGAGATTTCTCCATCACAACCGGGATAGGCATTGATTTCATTTCCAATGTCAATTTCTCATTTGACCCTACTCAACTTGACGACAGTCTCCTGACCTTCGCCAACTTTACAGATAATCAATTGGATCAAGTGCTTCTCTTTCGATACGAATTGGGAGATGAATTTGATACCCTAAAAGTGGATCTAAAAGACGACCCATTCAAAACCACCTGGTTGAGAATTCCTGTTGGCGCTTTGTGGGAAAGAGCCATCAACAAAGAAGTTTCCCTGCGCTTCGGCGGAGGAGTAGACCTTCGATTCCTACTAGGGTCCAATCGTCCTGATGTTATCTTATTGCCAGATTTAGGGAAAGATTACACATGGATTTCTTCGGATGAAGAGGCGTGGTTCTACAAGCGCTTCGTTGCAACCCCATGGGTTTCAGGAGGCGTTCGTGTAGCAATGGACAGAAATTGGTGGCTGGATATTGGGCTGAAAGGTGGATTCCCTTTTTCTCCAATGGCATCCAATTCGAACGGACTTCAGCAACAAACCATCCTCATGAGCGGAAGGGTAGGTGTGATGTACCTTTTCGGCAAATAACCCCTTCTTTTATTGCCCTGTCAGATTCCTGATTGGAAAGACTTTCTTGCAACTATTGTAATGCAATTCACACTTTTTTTGATTTCGAGCACAACATATCAAGAACGAACTGAGTTTATATAGTGAGAGTTTTAGTTCGATTCTACCGAGTAATCCTGCAAGGTTCTTGGATAGAAAATTCTAAAGTTGTTTTGGTTAAGGTAAAGGAGAGTTCAACGGAGCTCTCCTTTTTTCATGGTAAAAATAGGAGCCACAAGGCTTAACTGCGCGGCATGCCTACAGATACTTGATTGTTCGGAGGTTTTGAATATCAATCAATTATATGTATTTTTAACTAAGAATTAGAAAGTCTATGTCGCTCAAGAATATCAGTCTTATCCTAGGTTTTATGACACTGTCAATCAGTGTGGTAGCTCAAATTCCAAACGGTGGGTTCGAAACCAATTCTGGTTTGCCATCTGGAATGGGAGAGTGGCAATTGGTAGACTCATGGACAAATGCTTTCAGTTTAGACGCTACCCCTGATTACTTTCACAACGGCGGAACATTTGCCGGAGATCTTCCTGAAACCCCTGTTGCACTTGTCAATGCGTTCGAAGGGAACGCCATTATGGGATTTGTAGCCACTGGCGTTAAGGGAACAAACAAACGAGAGTACTTGTCAGTAGAAATGGACAATGCGCTGGAAGAAGGAAAAAAATATCAATTTTCTTTTAGCATTACCAATGGTGCTGTTACCGCAAATTCACAAGGTGGATTGGGAACCAGTGAATTGGGCATCGCCTTCACGGTTGGGTCTCCTGTTCAATCAGCGAATTCCCCACTAGAACTAACCCCAAAATTTGTGATTCAATCTGTTCTTTATGACAGAGAATGGATCCATTACACATTTAGTTTCATAGCCAACGAAGCATTTTCTCATCTAACCATCGGTGTGTTCGGCAACGATGATGACAAAGAAATTCAACCATTCGAAGGAACTTCTCCTTCCATAGCATACTACTTTGTTGATGACTTCAGAATGCAGGAAATTCCTGTAGAGAATACCGCAGCGAATGAAGGAAAAGGTGGTGTTCCTGATGACAGCATTGAGCCTGTAGAACCCGAAGAACCGGCGTTTTTCATCCCCAATGCCTTTACCCCAAATGGTGACGGAGACAATGACCTTTTCTTCCCGATCGTACCATCAATGGTAGGCTATAAATTTTGCATCTACGATAGATGGGGACAGCTTCTTTTCAGCACAACTGATATTGACACCGGTTGGAATGGAAAGAATGGTGACGGAAGCTTTTTCAAAACGGATGTCTACGCTTGGGAATTGAGATATGACCTCGAAAACGCTGAAGGCGAATGGATTAGTCGAGTTCATCAAGGTACCTTGAACCTCTTGCGATAATTATCCCGCTCGCATCCTTACCTTCGCATCATGCGTTGGACATTTATCCCTTACATTGAAGATTCTACTGCAAATCCTACTTTCAAACGTCTGTTGGAGAAGGATGAGCGCTTGGCTAGTTTGGTAACCGGTTTCCCTCACTTTTCGGAACTGAAAAAACTGGCTGATAAAAGAGCGATGCAAGCGTCACATCGAGCGATTTTGGTAGATGAATTGCTAAGGCAAAATAGCCGTACCGCCAGTGAATCAAGTCTTGCCAATATAGAAGCCCTGCGCAGCCAATCTACTTTCTCTGTTACCACAGGACATCAATTAAATATCTTTTCGGGTCCGGCTTTCTTCATTTATAAGATTGCCCATACCATTTCGCTGGCCAATGAGTTGACAGCTAAATTGGAAAACAATCAGGTGGTTCCGATATACTGGATGGCCAGTGAGGATCACGATTTGGAAGAAATAAATCACTTCTATGCGTACAAAGAAAAGTTGTTGTGGGACGAACCATATGCTGGTGCTGTCGGACGTATGCCCGTTGCTAAACTAAATTCAGTGCTGCAACAATGGAAAGAGGTCATGAGGTGGGAAGATGAAAACCCACGCTATCAGCTATTCTCTTCCTATGTTAAACAAGACAATCTTGCCGAAGCCACACGTTTCTTGGTGAATGAACTATTTGGTAAACATGGTATCGTTGTGTTAGATGCCGATAGCAAGGAATTGAAGTCGCTTTTCGTGCCCAATATGGTACAAGAAATTACTGAACGGGCTGGTCAAAAAGAACTGTCAACCCTTGAGAATTACTTGGAAGAGGTCTACCTAAAAACTCAAATACACGCTAGGGATATCAACTTATTTTACCTGACTGAGCAGGATAGATTACGATTAACACATGAAGGAGACGAAGTTGTTACAGTGGGAGGAGCGCACCGGTGGACGAAAGATGAGTTGTTAGTTCAGCTGGCAGAACACCCTGATCGGTTTAGCCCAAATGTGGTTCTTCGCCCCGTCTATCAGGAAGTAATTCTACCAAACCTTGCCTACATAGGTGGACCTGGAGAATTGTCTTATTGGCTCCAACTCAAGCCGCTATTCGATCGCATGAACGTTTCGTACCCAGTTTTAATGCCTCGAAATGGAGCTACCATACTGGCAGCGCATCAAGTGAAAAAACTCAATAAACTCAACATAGATGTTCAGGCGCTCAAAGGGCGAGAAGAAGATGTGATCTCGAAATGGGTTGAGGAAAATAAACAGGTTGAGGTTTCATTGAATGAACAGAAGTCTGAACTAGCATCGTTATTTAAGAAAGTGCAGTCACAGTTGGAAACGGTCGACAAGAGCTTGGCAAAGAAAGGAGAGGGAGCATTGGTGCGAAGCCAGAAGGAGTTAGAAGGGCTGGAAAAAGCAATGGAACGAGCAGTGAAGTCCAAGAACGATGTGGCTATCAATCAACTCATAGCACTCAAAAACAACCTATTTCCAGAGGGGAGTCCTCAAGAACGTCATCAAACGTATTTCGCCCTTGAGGCGGCAATAGGGGGGGCAATAATTGATGAACTTGTTGCGAATTTTCCACCGTTCAATTCAGGCATGAATATTATTTCGCCAGAATTCTGATCAAATTCACGTAGGTTGAGTAGAGTTTAGTAGATTAGTGTAATAAATACACTTACTATGGCTCACGAGCTTTCCAGTGCTAAAGATGAATTCGGTAACGCAGCATCTCCTATTCTTGGGGAAGGTGTGAAAAACTACCTTATCGATATAGATGGAACAATCACTGAAGATGTTCCAAATGAACAACCTGAGCGCATGGCTACCTGTGAGCCTTTTCCAGATGCGATGGAAACCATGAAGAAATGGTATGAAGAAGGCCACATCATTACTTTCTTCACTTCACGGACCGAAGAACACAGATCTGTTACAGAAGCGTGGTTAGCAAAGCATGGTATTCCTTATCATGGCTTGTTGATGGGGAAACCAAGGGGAGGCAATTATCACTGGATTGATAACCACATGGTGCGAGCCACGCGTTTCAAGGGCAAGTTTACCGATTTGGTGACAGAAATGAAGGAAATTGAGGTTTTCAAAAAAGACAGTTGATCATTTCAAAATGGCTCCCAAATCCTTGAGGTCCTCAAAGAACCCGGGGTACGATTTTCCAATCGCTTCAGCCCGTTCAATGCGAATAGGACCTCCGATTAGTCCCAGTAAAGCGGCTGCCATTACAATACGGTGATCATTGTGACTATCCATAGTGCACGGCGCTGGTTTCCCAGGATGAATGGTCATAACATCGCCATCTAAATCTACTTGGATACCTGCCTTTTTAAATTCTTGCTGTATAGCCAACCCTCTGTCACTTTCTTTGTGCTTCAGACGGTGCACTCCTTTAATTGTTGACTTTTTTTGGCCGCCAACGGCAAGTGCAGCCATGACAGGAAATAAATCGGGGCAATCCGTTGCATCGAAATCAAACGATTTGAGTTTTGAAGCTTGGACGCGAATGCCATTGGGCAAGTGCATTAGTTTAGCTCCTCCAAAAAGCAATGGGCCGGTGATTGCTCTATCTGCTTGGGTGTAGGTAGTGCTTAACCCTTCAATTAGAATGCCTCTGTTACTGGCCAATGCTCCGGCCACAAGTAAGGTGGCACCTGCACTCCAGTCTCCTTCAACTTCACTAGAAATTGGTTGATACTGCTGGTTTCCTTTGATGTGAAACGTGCGGTAGTCATCATGCGTTATTTCAATGCCAAAAGAAGCAAGCACTTCCAACGTCATATCAACGTATGGGATGCTTTTCAATGATTCTACCTGAAGTGTACTGTCTTCTTTCGCAAGCGGAAGTGCCATGAGTAATCCGCTCAAAAATTGACTTGAAACAGATCCGTCTAAAACTGCGTTTCCTCCTGTCAAGGGACCTTTTACAACCGCAGGAAGATGTCCATCTGTGGTATCAATTTGAGCACCCAACGTAGCGAATACTTCTTCGAAAGCGGTGAGTGGTCTGGTCAATAAACTTCCTTCTCCAGTTATTTCAACCGGGAAACCAGACATAGCGGCTACAGGAGTGAAAAGCCTCATGCCCAAGCCAGACTCACCAACGTTTAGTGGAGCAGGGGGCTCGTGTTTTCCTCCTTCAATTTCAATGTATTCATCATGCAATTCCGCTTCGGCACCTAAGAGTGCTGCACATTTCAATGCGTGGAACGAATCATCGTTTTCAGCTGGATGATGAAGTGTGGATTTACCGTTGGCAAGAAGTGCCGCAACTATAAATCGTTGCATTAAACTTTTTGAACCTGGTGCGCGCACTGTTCCTTCGAGAGTGGAAGGATGTACCGTAATTGTCATTAATTAAGCTTTTTCTCCAGTGTAAATGGTAGCAATTCCCCCAGTAAGCGCTTTACGTTTAACGTTTGTGTAACCGCAAGATGTCATTATTGCTAAGAAATCATCGCCTTGTGGAAATGCTTGAACCGATTCGGGTAAGTAGGTGTACGCACGGTTATCTTTCGAAACCAATTTCCCAACCAATGGCAAAATTACCTTGAAATAGAACCAATACATTTGTTTGAAAGGAAACGAAGCTGGCTTCGAAAATTCTAGAATGAATCCTGTTCCTCCTGGTTTCAACACACGCAACATATCTGTGAGTCCCTTTTCGAGATTTTCGAAATTACGAACGCCAAAAGCTGCAGTGTAAGCATCAAAGTAATTATCGTCAAAAGGAAGATTTTCGCTGTCTCCGTATTTCAGTTGAATGACATCTGTCATTCCCTTTTTTTTGATCTTTTCACGGCCAACGTCAAGCATACCATTTGAAATGTCAACACCGATAATCTCTTTTGCGTTAACTCCCATTCTTGCAGCTTCAATGGCAAAGTCACCAGTACCCGTTGCTACGTCCATGACGCGCTCTGGATTGAGCTTCTTCAACATTTTGATGGCTTTCTTTCGCCAACGAATGTCAATGCCAAAAGAAAGCAAGTGATTCAATTGGTCGTATGAATGTGCAATGTTGTCAAACATTTCAGCGACTTGCTCCTTCTTCGCTCTGTCTTCTGCCGCTTCGTATGGTGTTACTTTAGTTCCCACAATGGTTGTTTTTTGCTTCGAATCGTAAAATGCATAGTTAGTCATTTTACAAAAGCGTTTCTAACATAAATAGGTTGTATCCCTTTTTGTTCCCGACGAATTGCAGAATTGGTGCTTAGCCAACCATGGTGTGCCCATCAGGATACTTGTAGTTTTTCGAAATAATCTTCACGCCAACTGCGAAAGCCACCGTTAACGTACCAACTCGACCAATGAACATGCTGACAATAATAATCAACTTGCCAAGAGGGGATAGGAGTGCAGTTATACCCGTTGATAGACCTACCGTGCCAAGTGCTGAAACTTCTTCAAAAGCTAAGTCCAACAGGTCCCTTCCTTCCATTGCAAGGATTTCTGATTCCGTGATGGAAAGAAAGAAAACACCCAAGACATCAAAGACGATGAAAAAGAGGAGAACAGAGTAGGCTCTGGACTTCAAAATTGGCGTGATGGTTCTTTTGAATAACTCGGTGTTCGGTGCCCCTTTGATGGTGGCAAGGACGTCAGCAGCTACAATGGCAAAAGTACTGGTCTTGATCCCTCCGCCTGTAGAGCTAGAGCTTGAACCGATGAACATGAGTACAAGCAGCATAAATAATCCTGGAACGCCTATGGCACCAATGTCAACTGAGTTGAACCCACTTGTTCTGGTAACACTTTGAAAGAATGAAGTAGTTATTTTACCAAATTGGTCCATTCCAGCCAAGGTGTTGTTGTACTCCAACAAATAGTAACCAATGGCGCCTACTAAAACCAGTGCAAGCGAGAAGTATAGTGCTATTTTCGTCATGAAACGAATGCGTTTCCATGGCGCCCTCATCCGCTCACGAAGAGCACGGTAATCGAACAAATCGAACAATGCTACCATCCCCAGCGCCCCGAAGAAGACAAGAATGGTCACCGTCCAATGCACAAAGTAATTGTCGCGTATTGCTTCATTGTACAGCCCGTCTGAAAACAGCGAAATTCCAGCATTGTTGAATGCCGAAACAGCATGGAAAATAGAACTGAATACTTTTTCGCCATTGTTCACGAAAGGCACTCTTTCGTCCCACAAAAAATACATGACAAGCCCACCTAAAAGCTCCATTCCTGTACTCCAAATGACCACCTTTCGAAGCATGCTTTTGGCACTGACGAAAGTGTCTTTGTTCACGAAGTCCTCAATAACATCGTGTTGTTTTACTTGCAAGCCGAATCGTGCAGCGAGCATTAAGAAGGAACCAAAAGCAATGATGTTCAGCCCTCCTAATTTGATGAGCCCTAATAAAACAACGTGCCCTTTGAAGGTGAAGAAGGTAGAAGTGTCTTCAACCATTAGCCCTGTCACACACGTAGCACTTGTGGAGGTGAAAAGTGCGTCTAGAAAGTTCATTCCATTCCCCGGTGTGGTCATTTCTGGGAGCATGAGCAAGCCCGTTCCTCCAAATATGATGAGGGCGAAAGAAGCGATGAAAATCAACGCGGGGTTCAACTTGAAACGGGGGAAAACGCTTCCTCCTTTGCCGATGCCAATGATGACTGCAATCAGAAAATAAACCTGTACGAATAAGGTACTTAGGTCGGCAAACCCTCTAATGCCTGCAGATTCCGAAATTCGCTCTAGCAGCAATGTGTCAAACAGGTTGTATGAAATCCCTTCTATGGTCAGCAGAAACATCAAGATCCCTTCGAACCAAGTTCGTTTAAGAAAATCGATGGGATTAAAATCATAGATAAACCGAACGAGGTAATGAATGACGTAAAAAAGAAAACTCAGTTTAATGACGAAAAGCAATTGTTCACTTCGTTCTTCGCTGTTGGCATAGCCGTAATAGACAACCAGCGTTGCAATGGCTACAAGTGAAACAATGACATTTAGAATTTTACCCGTACCAAGTACGATGTCTTTGTTTCCGTAAAGAAATAGATTGGCTCGTTCTCGAAAGCGCTGCCAACTCATTTGGTAAGTAGTTTTTTGGCTTCAGCGAGAAGTAGGCTTTTATCGATTGGAACAACACCAACCTTTTCACAGACCAATCCGCCTGCTAGGTTGGCAAGCGCCGCAATGGTTTGAACGCTGCAATTTTCTGACAACGCTAGTGATGCCACACTGATGACCGTATCTCCGGCACCTGAAACATCAAGGATTTCTCTTGCGTGTGCCGGGATCAGGGTAACGTCGTCGCCTTTTTTAATGAGTACACCTCTTTCAGAAAGCGTGACCAATGAAATCTCGTTGTTCAAGGCAGTTTCCATAGTGCTGACAGCGTGCAAAATTCCAGCATCATCTGATTTTTCAACCTCTACTTTGACCCCTTCAACTAACTCCTTGAAATTTGGTTTGAAGAGCGTTACTCCCTTGTAATCAAAGTAGTGCTCTTTCTTAGGGTCTACAGTTGTTGGAATGCCTTTTTCTGTAGCAACCTTGGTGATTTCTTCAATCACACGTTGGGTAAGCACACCTTTGTTGTAGTCTTCGAAGATGATGACATCAATGTCGTTGGTTGCGATGGTGTTCAGGCAAGATTGGATAAATCCTTGCTCTTCTAGCTGATTTAGTTCTTTGGTAGTTTCTTCGTCTACCCTCAACAAATGATGACCACCACTAATTATGCGTGTTTTAACAGTTGTTACGCGATCGGTACTTTTATAAATACCTTCTGATGTGAACCCTCTTTTCTCTAACAATTCATCGAAAAGCAAGCCTTTTTCATCTTGTCCGACTACTGCGCAAATAATTGGAATTGCCCCCATAGTCATGACGTTCAGAGCTACGTTAGCGGCTCCTCCCAATCGGTTTTCGCGCTCGTCTATCTGAACAACAGGTACGGGAGCTTCAGGAGATATTCGATCTACTTTTCCCCAATAGTAGGCGTCAATCATCACATCTCCGATAACAAGTACTTTCTTGCCGTTGAAGCGCTCAAACAATGCTTCAAATTCAGTTGGTGACGTATCTGGCGTAAAACCCTTCATTATACTAATTCATCTAGTGCACGCTTGATGCGAACAAGTGCTTTTTTCAATTCATCTTCGCTCGCTGCGTATGAAATTCTGAAACAATTTGGATCTCCAAAAGCTTCACCAGTTACCAACGCTACATGCTCTTTTTCCAGCAGGTAGTTGCATAGTTCAGAAGCGTTGTTCACGGTGGTTGTCCCATCAGACTTACCGAAGAAAGAGGAAGCATCGGGGAAAATGTAAAACGCACCGGTTGGTACATTTACTTTTAATCCGTCAATAGCTCTGAGTCCTGCAATCATCATGTCTCTCCGCGCAAGGAACGCTTGTTTCATGTCGTGGGTAACTGCTGGATCTGCTTCAACAGCAGCTTTTGCCGCCATTTGAGAAATGCCACAAGGTGCACTCGTGAATTGACCTTGGATTTTCGAACAAGCTTTCGCAATCCATAAAGGAGCGCCAATGTATCCAAGTCGCCATCCTGTCATGGCAAACCCTTTCGAAACGCCATTTACAGTAATTGTACGGTCGTACATACCATCTATGGTTCCAAGGCTTGCATGTGCATCTGTGAAATTAATGAGTTCGTAGATTTCGTCTGATACAACCAGGACGTTTTCATGTTGCCTTAGCACTGCTGCTAAGCTCTCCAACTCTGATTGTGTGTAAACAGATCCACTTGGATTGCAAGGAGAGCTGTAAATCATCAAACGTGTTTTAGGTGTTATAGCTGCTTCTAGTTGGGAAGCTGTCAACTTGAAATCGTCTTCAATTCGGGTGGTAATTGAAACGGGAATACCTCCAGCCACTTTGACAACCTCGCTGTAGCTTACCCAATAAGGAGCTGGAAGAATTACTTCATCTCCAGGATTCACAAGACTCAATACGACATTGGCAATAGATTGCTTCGCCCCAGTAGAAAGAACAATTTGATCTGCTGAATAATCCAGGTTATTATCGCGCTTAAACTTATTCGATATCGCTTCACGAACTTCCGCGTAACCATTTACTGGCGGGTAGTGCGAGTAGTTTTCATCAATTGCTTTTTTGGCAGCGTCTTTGACAAAGTCAGGCGTGTTGAAATCGGGTTCTCCCAGACTCAATGAAATAACATCAAGTCCTTTTGCTTTAAGCTCACGGCTAATTCTAGCCATTGCTAAGGTTGCTGATTCAGAAAGCCTGGAAAGCAAGTCAGATGTTTCTTGCATGAGATGGGTTGTGTTTATGGTTACTGTTTATGAATACAAATCTAAGAATTCAATTGGTGCTTTTTGCTATCGATCCAGAACTTCAGAACTATTTCTTGCTTCCCGGAAAACAGGCAAAGAAGCGAGCCACAGCAATACAAATGTTAACACGGAATTGAAGACAATGTGAAGGGCTCCAAAAACAAAACCGTCGAACCAATCTTCGCTATTGGAGACCATCAGGTAAGTAACCAGCGGGGCTGCAACGGCAATAATTGGAAAAGCTACAGGGTGTGTGTTCTTGTTGGTTAAAAGACCGAAAGCAAACAAGCCAATTAGCGGTCCATAGGTGAAGCCGGCTAAAAAGATGAGTTGGCCAATTGCGGTTAAATCAAGTGTGTAGTGTAGTACGATGATTACAAAGAACAGCACCACAGACATGGCCACGTGTGCTTGTTTTCTCAATTTGATTTGCTTGGCTTTTTCTCTCTTTTCGATGTCTAGGAAATCAACACAAACACTTGTGGTAAGTGAGGTGAGCGCGCTATCAGCGCTCGAGTAGGCAGCGGCAATAAGGCCCAATAAAAAGAATACGCTCATGGCGGTAGACAGATTGGAGCGAAGCGCTACTTCAGGGAAGAGCAAGTCAGTGCGTTTTGGGACATCAATTCCAAATTTCGCAGCATAGAGGTAAAGGAGCACACCCAACGCCAGAAAAAGAAGGTTTACCACGAGCAAGACCGCTGAAAAACTCATCATGTTTAATTGGGCTTGCTTGATGTTTTTGCACGCTAAATTCTTTTGCATCATGTCCTGATCCATTCCCGTCATCCCAATGGTGATAAACATTCCCCCAAGGAAATGCTTGATGAAATGATTTCCAGTGGTAGAGAATTCGTCTAGAAAAAACCATTTGCTCATGCCGCTATCTACAATGGTTGAAACCAATGAACCATCCGCAATTTGAAGGGCGTCTGTAATAAGGTATAGCGCCATCCCGAGTGCAATTAGCATGAAAAGTGTTTGCAGGGTATCAGTCCAAATAATGGTTTTTATTCCTCCTTTAAACGTGTAAACCCAAATGAGGGCAATGGAAATCGCTACGGTTACTGGAAAAGGAACACCGAGGTCATTGAATGCGAATTCTTGCAACACGTTGGCCACCAACAACAAGCGAATTGCGGCACCAGTGGTTCGCGAAATCAAGAAATAAAAAGCGCCCATTTTGTACGCTTCTTTTCCAAAACGATGCGCTAAATAACTGTAAATAGAGGTGACGTTCATGCGGTAATAGACTGGCATCAAAACAAAGGCTACGACCAGGTAACCAACCAAATAACCCAGCACCATTTGCATGTAGCTGAACTGGGTAGCCATGATGCCAAGGTCGTTTTCTACACCAACTTTACCCGGGATACTAATGAAGGTAATGCCACTTAAACTGGCACCAACCATTCCGAAAGCAACCAAGTACCACGGAGCGCTTTTGCCAGCAAGAAAAAAGTTGGCGTTGCTCTCGTTGCGAGAGGTTACGCGCGAAATGACCAACAAAACGATAAAGTAGAGACCAATGATGGTCAGCATCATGAACGAACTCATAAGAGGTATGCTTGTTTTATGGCAAGGTGCAAGAAAGCAGGCAATCTTCGAATGCACCTAGCTGAAAGTTTTCAGCAATTGTAATTGAGTTCTGTTTCATGCAAGAAATCGAATGAACGGCTAGTGGCATTCGAGAACGATAGTGTACTTTTGCGATTGTGCAATTTTCATCAAGACTTATAGAGGAAGCAGTTGACCAGATGGCGTCATTACCAGGAGTTGGTAAGAAGACCGCTCTGCGTCTTGTGCTGCATCTTCTCAAGCGGGAGGAAGAAGAGGTTGATCGCTTTTCACGAGCGTTCACCAAATTGAAAAGTGAAATTAAAGCATGTGATACATGTCACAATTTGAGCGATCATCCCACATGTGAAATTTGCAGTAATCCGGGGCGAAATCAGCAAACGGTTTGTGTGGTAGAAGGAATTCGGGAGTTGATGGCCATTGAAGCTACCGATCAATACAGAGGTTCATACCATGTCTTAGGCGGCGTTATTTCTCCGATGGATGGTGTTGGTCCTTCTGACTTAACCATAGAAGGATTGCTTGACAGGGTGCGGAAAGGAGAGGTGAATGAGGTAATCTTCGCCATGAGTACAACCATGGAAGGAGAAACAACCGCGTTTTATTTGTACAAGAAATTAGCAAGTTTTGACGTTCAAGTAACGGCCATAGCACGAGGTGTTGCTGTTGGTGACGAATTGCAATACGCTGATGAAATCACATTGGCTCGTTCAATTCAACAACGCCTACCTTACGAAAATACAACCAAGAAAGGATGAAGCTCAGCGTCATCATAGTCAATTACAATGTGGAATACTTCTTGGAGCAATGCTTGCTTTCAGTAGAGAAGGCCATTGAACGAGTTGATGCGGATGTATTTGTTGTAGACAATCAGAGTGTAGACGGTTCCTGCGCCATGGTGCGAAAGCGCTTTCCTTGGGTAAAACTGATTGCCAATGAAGACAACGTAGGGTTTTCTAAGGCAAATAACCAAGCAATGCGCGCCAGTGAGGCAGAATATGTGCTGTTGCTTAACCCCGATACCGTTGTTGAAGAAGATACCTTTGAAAAAGTAGTAGCCTTCATGGACGTACATCCGTCTGCAGGCGGACTAGGTGTTCGAATGGTTGATGGAAAGGGGACGTTTCTTCCCGAAAGCAAGAGAGGGCTGCCAACGCCTTGGGTTTCTTTTTGCAAGATCAGCGGGATTTATCGGATTTTCCCACGTACCAAGAAGTTCAACCATTATTACATGGGGTACCTCAGCGAACATGAGACCAACCAGGTTGAAATCTTGAGTGGGGCCTTTATGATGATGCGAAAGAAAGCATTGGATGAGGTAGGCTTGCTCGACGAATCGTTTTTCATGTACGGTGAAGACATTGACTTAAGCTGGAGAATTGTTCAAGGCGGTTACGAGAATTATTATTACCCCGAAACGCGAATCATTCACTACAAGGGAGAAAGCACCAAGAAAGGAAGTCTCAATTATGTCTTCGTTTTCTATCAGGCCATGATCATTTTCGCCAACAAGCATTTTTCAACTCGAAACGCGAAGGTTTTTTCTTCATTGATCAATTTTGCCATTTACGCTAGGGCAGGGTTGGCCTTGGTTGCCCGTTTTGTAAAGCAAATTTGGTTGCCAACCTTAGATGCCGCACTCCTGTTTTTGGGGGCGTGGTTGCTGAAGGAGTATTACGCAGAAATCCAAGAGAAGATATTTGACCCTCAGCTCACTAAAGTTGCGTTGAGCAGCTACACCCTAACATGGATGATATCGGTATTCTTCAGCGGAGGGTACGATAGGCCTTTGTCAATGTTCAAAGTACTTCGGGGAGCTTTTGTAGGTGCTTTGTTGGTATTGTTAGGGTACGCTTTGCTTCCAGAAGATTGGCGGTTTTCCCGAGCATTGGTACTGTTAGGCGGGGCTTGGTCCATTGTCTATTATGTGGCTTCACGCGTCGTTTTCAACCTGCTTTCGCCAACTCACTTCGCCTGGGAAGGCAATAAAAGTAAGCGGTATGCTATTGTTGGGAACGAAGAGGAGGTTCACCGAATTGAGCAATTATTGATTCAAACACGGGTGCAAGAACCATGGTGGGTAGGTGTGGCGCCTTCAGAAATGAAATCTGAGCTTCACATTGGTGATATCAATCAACTCGAAGAAGTTATTCGTGTTCACAACATAGATGAAGTGATCTTCAGCGGAAAAGATGTGAGTTCTGCGCAAACAATTGACTTAATGAGTTCTACCGCGTCAGAAGGACTCGACTTTAAGATTGCCCCATCAGATACATTGTACATGATTGGTAGCAATAGCATTGATACCAATGGCGATCTGTTCATGTTAGAGGCCAATGGCATTCACAAGAGCGCAAACAAGCGCAATAAACGAGTGCTTGATGGTGTAATAGCCCTGTTACTGCTTGTATCACTCCCTTTTTCAATTTTGTTTGTGACGAAAAAATGGGGCTTTGTGAAGAATATATTCGCTGTTCTTTTCGGATTCGCTTCTTGGGTTGGGTACGCGAAAGTAACGTTGCAGCCTCAAGGCCTTCCTCCACTGCGAAAAGCGGTTTTGTCTTCGGAACTAGGCCTTCCTCCGGGTCCTAAAAATGAAGATACATTGATGAAAATGAACATGATATACGCTCGTGATTATCGTGTCAGAAAGGACTTCATCTTGCTGGTGAAGCATTTTAAGCACCTGGGCAATACAATTCGTTAATAAAGCCCCAACCATTAACCCTTCTCAATACGGGAAAATCATGTAATTTTGTGCCACCTTAAAAGTGAAGGTATTATGGCACAAACGGAAATCCTCCTGCCCAAAATGGGCGAAAGTGTTGCGGAAGCAACAATCATCAAATGGCTCGTTGAAGAAGGTCAACAAGTAGAAGCTGATGAACCAATTGTAGAAATCGCTACAGATAAAGTAGATTCAGAGGTTCCGGCTCCAGAAGATGGAGTAATTATCAAAAGATTGGTGAACGAAGGTGACGTTGTTGCCGTTGGACAACCAATTGCGATCTTCGGTCAAGAAGGAGAAACAGCGGCAGCACCTGCTGCTCCAGCTCCCAAGGCTGTACCAGCGGCAGCTCCAGCAGCTCAGGTTTTAGAAGCAGTTGCCGCGCCTTTGGCGAATGGTTCAGCTGTTGAGAAAACCGGTCCAAGTGGACGTTTTTATTCTCCATTGGTGAGAAGCATCGCAAAAGAAGAAGGAATTGGAATGGAAGAACTCGAAGCGGTAAATGGAACCGGTTCTGAGGGACGCGTTACCAAGAAAGATATTCTTGCTTACATCGAAACACGAGGGACAGCGCCAGCGGCGGCCCCTGCGCCAGCTCCAGCTGCCC
>JAQWQB010000081.1 GCA_029245065.1 Flavobacteriales bacterium
CGCTTGCAACGCGGACAAGACGAAGTGCGCATTTGGGTGCGCTACGCAGATGAAGACAGAACCTCTGTGGCGCAACTGTCGCAAGTGCGCATTCGTACCGTGAACGGACTGGAAGTGCCGTTGGACGAAGTAGCCGAGTTGGATGTCAAGCGGGGCGTGGTAGCCATCAACCGACTCTATGGAAAACGAGAAATCCAGGTGAGTGCTGACCTCGGAAGAGCAGATGTTTCTGCAACCGATGCCAACGCTGATATTCGTGAAAACGTGGTCCCTCAGATTTTAGCCAGTTTCCCAACGGTTACGGCAAGTTACGAAGGACAGAACAGAGAGGTTGGTAAATCCCAGCGCTCCATGGCGAAGATCATGCCCATCATTTTCTTGTTGATGCTCTTTGTAATCATCTTGACATTCCGCTCGCCGTTGCAAGGCCTGGCAGTCTTCATGCTTATTCCATTTGGATTGATCGGAGTGGTTGTCGGACACTGGGTTATGGGAGCGCAAATCAGCTTCTTCTCTATTCTAGGAATCATCGCCTTGATTGGAATCCTGGTGAATGACGCCTTGGTTTTCGTATCGTCGTTCAACTTGTACATACGCCAAGGAATGGAGTTCAAGAAAGCCATTTACGAGACGGGCTTGAGCAGATTTAGGCCAATCTTGCTTACTTCGGTAACCACCATTGCCGGACTCGGGCCGTTGCTTTTCAATAAGAGTTTCCAAGCGCAATTCTTGATACCAATGGCCATTTCGGTCGCCTTCGGATTGCTGTTTATTACGCTGATCATACTTATCCTACTTCCAGTGTTCTTGCGGTTCATTAACCCAATGCACGGTTTGTGGGTTTGGATAACGAAGGGCAAGTATCCGCCGGTGGAACTGAGGGAGCCTGCCATGCGGGAAATTGTTGGACAAAAAGAATTTAGCTCAGATGAAGATGAATAAGTTAATCGTCCTACTACTGGCTTGTTGCACCCTGAGTGCGCAAGCGCAAGAAGCGCTATCATTGCAAGATGCAGTGGCTAAAACGCTGGCGTCGAATTTTCAGATTCAGATACAACAGGCGCAGGTTTCCATAGCTGAAAACAACAATAGCTGGGGTCAAACTTCGGCCTTGCCAAGCTTGTCACTTTCTGCGGGACAAAACAACTCAGTTGCAGATCAAAGTCAGAATCCAACAGCCTTCATCCAAGACAAATTGCAGTCTACTGGCTATGAATATGGAGCGAATTTGAACTGGACCTTGTTTGATGGGTTCAACATGTTTGCTTCCAAAAGGCAACTGGAATTGCTGGAAGAGCAGAGCGAAGGAAATGCCTCTTTAATCATTGAAAACACGGTTCAAGCAGTGGTTCTTGCCTATTACGATGTCCTCCTTCAGAACGAACGTTTGTCCGTTTTGAATGAAGTGATAGCGTTATCACGAGATCGGCTGGAGTACATGGAAGTAAAACGTGAATTAGGTGCTTCCACTACCTTTGAGATCCTTCAGTTCGAAAATGCCATCATTTCGGATAGTACCAATTACCTACTCCAAGAAATTGCACAATCCAATGCGTTGCGCAACTTGAATTTATTGATGGGTGAAGAAGTGTCGATGAACTGGACGTTGACCACTCCGTTGGATGCACCGAACAATTCGTATGCCTTTGAAACCGTGTGGAACGAAGTGAAATCTTCGAACCAATCGTTGAAAAACCAGACCATCAATTCCATGCTTGCTGCGCAGCAAACAAAGTTGGCCAAGTCAGGAATGTACCCCGTAGTGAGTTTCAATGCAGGTATCAACCAAAGCCAAAGTTCATTCTCTGTTGGCGATCTTTCAGGCGAGGGACAGACGTTATCGTACTTCGGGAATTTCGCCCTGAATTTCAATGTCTTCAATGGAGGAAGAACGAAAAGGGCCTTGCAAAATGCGCAGATCAATGAAGAGATCGCGCTGCTGAGCTTTTCAGATATGGAGCGCCAAGTGCAGGTTGAGCTGGTCAACAGAATAGACCGCTACAATGCTGAAATGTCCATTTTTCAACTGGTAGACAGCAACGTCGAGAACCAACGAACGGCCTTGGATATTGTAGCTGATCGTTTTGCGAATGGCATGGTGAATTCATTTGATTACCGCAATGCACAATTGAATTACCTCAATACTTCGCTCTCCCAAATTGAAGCGTTGACGAACCTGTTGAATAGCCATGTCAATCTCGTGCGACTTCGAGGGGGAATTCTAGATATGAATCAATCTGCTCCGTAAGTAGCCGTTCACGCAACTACTTTCTTATCTTTCGCCCATGCACAAAACGGTCATAACGCATGGGAAAGCTTGGTTCGATTTCGGACTCAAGGAACTGTACCGTTACCGTGAGCTGCTCTGGATTCTGACCTGGCGTGATTTGAAGGTGCGCTACGCCCAAACAATTGTGGGGGTGTTGTGGGCCATCATCAATCCGCTCTTCACACTTGTGGTGCTGACTTTTGTTTTCAAGACGGTTGCCGACGTTGATACCGGTGGTTACCCACATTTGCTGTTTACGTTATCGGGAATGGCCGCGTGGACGTACTTCTCATCGGTGGTGGCCGGAGCGGGAGGTTCCATTATCTCTTCGCAACAAATGGTGAGCAAGGTGTACTTTCCGAGGTTGTTGCTTCCCCTGTCAAAAGCTGTTGGCGCGTTGGTCGATTTAGCTGTAGTGCTCGTAATTTTGACCATCATGCTGTTTTGGTACGGCTTCGCTCCGTCTTCCACCCTCATTTACCTACCGGCCTTTATTTTCTTAGCCATATTAGCAGGGGTAGGCGTTGGCCTGTGGATATCTGCCATGAGCATCCGCTTTCGCGATTTCATGTACGTGACACCGTTGCTCTTGAGATTGGGGATGTTTATTACACCCATCGCCTACCCCGTAAGTAGTGTGGGCGAAAAGTGGGAAACGCTAATGTACTTGAACCCCATGACCGGAATTATTGAAGGCATGCGCTGGAGTATTTTAGGCATTCATCCGCCAACTGAAGGGTTGACCCTTTCCATCATTGTGGTGGCCGTGGTCTTCATATCTGGACTGATTGTGTTTAACCGCATTGAGCGAAAAATAGCCGACATCATTTGAGCAAAGCGATCGAAATAGAGAACCTGAGCAAGAAATTCCAATTGGGTGCCATTGGGACGCAAAACCTTCGTCACTGGCTGCAAGGACTAATGTCGAAAGACCCACGTTCAAAGGAAGAATTTTGGGCCCTACAAGATATTTCCTTCGATGTGGCCCCGGGTGAAGTCATTGGTTTAATAGGGCGAAACGGTGCCGGGAAAAGTACCCTTCTTAAAATCATTTCACGTATTTCAGAACCTACTTCAGGCAAGATTACGTTGAACGGACGCGTGTCGAGTTTGTTGGAAGTGGGCACTGGTTTTCATCCGGAATTGACCGGAAGGGAGAACATCTTCCTCAACGGTTCCATCCTCGGAATGACCCGAAAAGAGATCAAGTCGAAGTTTGATGAAATCGTAGACTTTTCAGGTGTAGAGAAGTTTATTGATACGCCGGTAAAGCGCTACAGCAGCGGAATGTATGTCCGTCTCGCTTTTTCGGTAGCTGCACATTTGGAGCCAGAGATTTTGTTGGTAGACGAAGTGCTGGCAGTAGGCGATCACGAATTCCAGAAGAAGTGCTTGGGGAAGATGGGCGATATTTCCACCAGTGGGCGTACCATCATTTTCGTGAGTCATAACATGGGGGCCGTGGCCGAACTTTGTTCACGTGCCATTTTATTCGAACAAGGGAAGTTGATCACTGATGGAACGGTAGACGATACCATTGGGAAATACATTCAAGGCAGCACGGGGCCAGATCAAGGCGCTTTCGAGCCGAGCCCAAATGAGCATGCCTGGTTTACCAAGATGGAGTTGAAACGCCAAGATGATTTGGTCCATACCTTGGATTTGAATCATGATTTTTCGTTGGAATTAACGTTTGAGGTGCGCACACCAACAGACGACTTGGATGTAGCGGTCATTCTGATGAAAGGAACCCAACGCGTATTTTTCAGCATCCACAAAGACCAATTGGAAACGCATTTCTTCGCCCAAGGAACGCATTCCTTTCGCATGACTTTACCAAGCATGTACCTGACTGGGGGGAATTACCATTTTGATATTTACTTGCGTAGACCTAGTGATGGAAGTCATTACGATGCGCAGCCCCAACGGATTCAATTTACTGTTGATGAATTAAGTCTGAATACCCATCACAAAGGGTATGCTCAAAAAAGGGGCGGACTTACTATCTTTCCGGGAGAATGGAAAAAAGTGAACGAATAGCCGATCGGTTGATCAATTTAACATCCACCAAGATGTATCCTTTTGTCATCATTGACGCGGGGGCCAGGGGGACTTTACCTGAGCCATGGTCGTTGATGAACGAAGACTGCCTTCGCGTACACGGTTTCGAGCCGGACCCGGAGGCCTTCGCAGCGTTGGAGAAAAAGCATGCGTACAACAGGTTGTACCATCCTTTCGCCCTGTGGAACGAAAACAAGCAGATTATTTTGAACCTCAATGCTTCCAGGGCAACGTCGGCAATTTATCCGACCAACAACGATGTTTTAGCACCATTTCCTGAGAAACATACCGCTTCGCGTCAGACAGAGAAGATGATTGAAGTAATGGCCAATCGCATTGATAATTTGGTGCAAGAAGCCTGGATTGATCACATCAAAGTGGATGTTCACAGTGCTGAGATGGAAGTGTTGGAAGGTGCGGAGAACACATTGAAGAACGTATTTTCCGTCCTCATCGAAACGTGGTGTTTAGAAGTACATAAAGGGCAACGTTTGCTCGGGGATGTGTTGACATACATGGATAAGGCTGGATTTGAGCCCTACACTTTTGAGAATGAATACATGGCTTGGCACGAAGCGCAGCCTTCGGAACTGAAATCTACTGGAAGAAGACGTCAAGTGGCTTCCGTGGTGCTCTTTGTTCGGAAAGATTTTACGTCTGTTCCGCCTGAACACCGCATCAAGGCGGCTTCCATCCTTGACATATATGGGTATCCTGAAGCTGCGTTGCGAATGCTTGTAGACCTCGATGGTGCTTCTGAGGCGAAAAATGTCCTTTTACGGACATGGAATAACAGGCCCAAACTTCGAGGCCCAATCATGCGTCGTATATTCGGACAAAAGCAAGACCTTTATATGGCACCATTGAGTTAATGTGGAACGTCTAAATTATTTCAAACACGAGTTAAAGAATTTCTTGAAAGAACGAAACAAGTCTTTCAACGAGAACGCCCTGCTTTCCAGTGTGCACAAAGCTGGGGTGGCCATCATTGAGGACTTTTGGTCCGAAGAAGAATGTGCACAAGTGCGAAATGTCATAGACGAAAAAATGGAGACCTATCAACACCAAGCATGGGTTTCTGATGATGGGGCAGACATGAGATTGTTTGGCGCTGAACTACTTGATTCATCGCTCAAGGCCTTTTGGGAAGACGAATCGCTGAAAGCGCTTGCCTTGGATTACGAGGGGAGGGAAGGTCACACTGGTTTTGTCATGGCCAATAGAATAAAGGCCGCTGCGAATAACGCAGGTTCTGGTGGTGGATGGCACAGAGATAGTGCTGCGAATCATCAGTTCAAAGCCATTTTATACCTCACGGACGTTACGGAGGAAAGCGGTCCGTTTTCATACGTAATAGGCAGTCACAAGGCACAGAATGTGGTAGTGGCTGAGATGAAGTACAACTTCACCCCGCATCAAAATCGGTTTAGCGAAGAGGAATTGTCACCACTTCTTGCTAAGGCTGAAGTAAAACGAATTACGGGCAAAGCGGGAACGTTGATTTTGGCTGATACCCGCGGCATTCATCGGGGAAACCCCATTCAGCGAGGCAGTCGGTATGCATTGACCAATTACTACCTTCCACACATCAATGATCATTTTAAACAGTTGTTAGTTCAAGTTTAGGTTATGCGGGAGGCAAAGGAGTTAATGGAACTATTGAAAGGGGTAGAAGATTTGGCACCCCTTGACCAACTCAGTGTAGATGGGGTATGCGTGTGGCCCATCCTGCGCATATACACCGGCTACCGTTTGCGAGAGCTGAAGCCGCCTCGAATGACGCCCTCTCGCCAACCTCGTTGGTTCCGAAGATGGATGTCGAAACGGGCTATTACCCGCATGGAGAAGGCTGAAGGGAATATGAATCAGCTCAAGAAAGTGGATTTTCTGACACTCGCGTATCCTTCGCACCGCACAGATATGATTGACGGCAAGGCCTTCAACCGGTACTTGGATCCCTTGCATTTTTTCTTGAATCCGAAAGAAGGAATTCACCTAGAAGCGTTGTTTACCGAGGAAAAATTGGCCAATAGTTATTACAGCCCTACGTATTCGTTGCTCAGCAGGTTAGAACAAGCCCGTTTGAAGTATGGTTCCAGTAGAAATGGTTGGAGCGACGAACTTTTCAGGTGGTGCCGGGCCATGCAAGAGCTCTTCAATGATCCGTATTTTCATCCAGAGAATGTATCGTATTGGTTAGACATCGTGTATGCCTCGGTACCCATGTTCAAGGATATTTTCAAAGAGACTGAGGCGAAAGTGCTATTTGTAAGTGCTTTTTACGACCCCGTTTTGTTCGGCGCCATTCGTGCAGCCAAGGAAATGGATATCCGAGTGGTGGATGTGCAGCACGGTGTACAGGGGGAATACCATTTCGCATACAACGGCTACAAACACGTTCCGAAATCGGGTTACGCCTACTTACCAGATACGTTTTGGCATTACACCGAGGCAGATAAGCAGCAGACTTCAACAGCATTTATGCCGAACGTGACCAACCATCAAGTGATGGGGAACCAGTGGATGCAGTTCTGGAAGCAAGAGGTAAAGAAGCAACGACAAGATGACCGTTCGTTCACCATTTTGTATACACTAGGTATTTCGGCCACGTTGGTTGATGGCCAAGTAATTCATGCCATGAAGGCCAACCCCGAATACAAGTGGTTTGTGCGCATGCACCCACGTGCCATGGATAGAATAGGTGAAGTAGAGCGGGAGTTAACGGCATCTGGCGCAACTAACTGGGAAATGGAGGAAGCCAATTCATTGCCCATTTTTGAGCTGCTTTCGCGGTCAGATTTGCATGTGACGCGTCAATCTACCGTTGCTTTGGAGGCGTTGGATTTCCAGATCCCCACGCTACTTACCAGCACCAATGGGTTTGATTATTACAATGACCACTTGGACAAAGATTGGATGCGCGTTTTTCTAACAACGGATCAATGGCCTAAGGTCATCGGCGAAGGGTTCATGGATGCGGACCCCGATATGTGTTATGCCAAGGCCGTGGTTCCTGATTGGGATCGGTTGTGGAAAGGGTTGATGTTGTGAGGGGCATAGGAGGTCGGCTGGTGAGTCGACCCTGCTGCGGGAAAAATGCGGGGGTGCCTAGTTGGCTTATACAGCATTAGTGACCGTGGGATGAGGTGATTGAGCTCAGGTCACTGAGTTTACCGAAGTGCCGAAATCTTGGTGAGATAACCAACGTGGTTGTATTCTTCAACGAGGCTTCGGCAAGCTCAGCCACCTCTCGGAACTAACTTAACTACCTCGTGGTTTCAAATAAGTTGTTTGACCGTTGTAGGTCGGCTGGTAAGCCGACCCTGCAGGCGATCTTTTAGGTCACTCCTGAATATACTTTTCATAAAAAACATTCCCGGATCTGCGCTTCCCGAGAATACGCTTTCACGGCGTTTTCATCCTGCTGAGGGATGTCACCATCTTTAATCCGGTTCAGCTGGGAAACGACGTCTTTAGGAGTGGAAGCAATGAAGCCTGATTTGGTTTGAGAGATGGCTTCTATCAGTACATCGTGATCAGGCGGACAAAGTAAGATAGGGGTTCCGCTTCCTAAATACTCTAGAAATTTGCCGCTGTACCATCCGCTGAGTTCAGCAATGGCACAAAAGAGCAGAACGTTGGCCCCGAGCATGGTGCCCAGTGCCTGTTCACGCGGTTGGCGAGGCGTAATGGTGAAGTTTTGTTCATCTAAATAAGCACTCACAAGTGCATGCAGGTCTGTATGTCTGGCCGTAGGGTCACCACCTTTAGAGGCTACTTCACTTCCCAAAAACAACACTTGCGCCGTTGGATGCTTCTCACAAAACAGCGCAAAACCCTCCAGAAACAGTTCCAGTCGTTGAGAAAGATAAATAGATCCCGTATACGCAACGGTGAAACGATCGAATGCAACGGGGGGCACCTCTTCAAATTCATCGGGTTCAAATCCATTGCGAACTACCACCCCTTCTGTAGATGTAAATTGGTTCAAGTAATTTCGCCATGGCTCACTGGTAATGCTAAATCGTTCGGCACTGTCTAACCACTTCTTCCAGTGTTTCCGAATGAAAGCGTCTTGTACTTTTTCTACAGGACTTGGCGAATATCCTTCCATGGCAATTCGGTTAGACCATAAATCGCGGAAATCCAAGTGATACGAAATACCAAATTCCTGGTGCAGTTCGTAACAAAGCTTCAAATGGTGGTGCGGACTGAAAACACCAATCAGCAAATCGTGCTTTTCGCGTTGCAGCAATGAACGCATGTGATTTCTGAACAAGGCGTAATAGGCTTTCCCCGCATTTCCCTCGAAATTTCCTTGCGCCCAATTCCGAATGATTCCCATTTTGCCAGGCCATGTATCTTCTATGGCTTTTGGTGTTTTTAAGTAATGCACGGTGGCGGCTCCATAGGTGGCTTGTCTGAATCCTTCGCCCTGCACAACACCATGCACGTTTGGGGCCAATACCTCCCAGTCAAGTGTAATGACGGTCACTTCGTGCCCCATCGTTGGAAGGTGCTTTGCAAAAGCTGCAGCACGTTGAGATGCAATCACATTCAGTTCCGGAAAATGATACGATAAGAGGAGTGTTTTCACGAAGGGCAATCTACAGATTTCCTTTTTATTGGGGCTTGCTCGCAAGCGAAGCGGAGGATGACCGAAGCATTCGCCGAAGCCATGGCGTAGGCGAAGGCAAACAGAATCACGTTAATAAGAATTTCTTCCGACTTTTTCCTTTCAGCTTCTTTCACGAACTTTATTCCATGCGAAACCTGCTCATTCTTATTGGCTTCCTTTTAGTTGTGTCCGCTTCTGCCCAGGAGCCTTCGGACTTTAGCGGGCTGCAATTATGGGTGAAGTCGGATGCGGGAATTGTTACGAATGAGAACAGTCAACTCGAAGTGTGGCAAGATCAAAGTGGGAATTTCAATAACCTTGTTCAGAACAGCAATGGCTTCAAGCCCCTCTTTGTAGAAGATGTGTTGAACGAGTGGCCTGCTATTCGTTTTGATGGAACAGATGACCGCATGGATTTTGGTGAACTCACTGATATTCGCACGGTTTTTTGGGTAATCAAAGAGGATGCAGATGCTGGAGATGACCGCGTGCCGTTGTTGTGCCATTCTACCTTGTTCGATTTTCACCGTGAAACAGAGTACATTTTATGGCATCCGACGTTCTCCAATGAAGCGATTCGAAATGGAGTAACGAAATTGAATGGGGAAGAGGTCAATGGCGAAGAAACAGCGCTTCCAGCGGCATTTAGTTTGGTGAGCCTGGTGACAGAAGGCGATGTAGCAGCCAACCGGTTTTCGTTCGATAGAACCTTCGGAACGCGCATGTGGGACGGCGACTTGCTGGAGCTAATTATCTACAATGAGCCGCTAACGCCAGAAGAAGTATCCAGCATTGAAGACTACCTTTTCGCGAAATACACACCTGCATTCGTCCTAACTCAAGATACCGAAGTTGCCTATGGTTTGTGCGAAACAGAACTCTTCGTCATGGAAGGGTTTGAATCGTACGAATGGAGCACGGGTGAAGAATCAACGAGTATTTCTGTGAATGAAAGTGGCGACTATTGGGTGGAAGTGACAGATGTTTTTGGGCGGGTTATACGTGATACGGTGTCGGTTACTTACCCGGGAAATTTGGTTCCCCCATCAAGTAACATGGTCTGTTTGGGCGATAGCGTCTTGTGGGATACTGAACTCAATGATGAAACGTACGCATTTGATTGGGGCAATGGCAACACTTCTTCATCCAATTGGTTTGGGGCCGAAGGGGCGTACGAATTAACGGTAACAGATGATGACGGATGTTCTTTTACCACGGCAATTTTTGATGTTTCCATTGATGCCTTTTCAGCGAATACCACCTTGGGAGAAGACGTAGAATTGTGCGCAGGGAATACCATTTCGCTCATGGGCGAAGGAATACTGGAGTCGACCATTTTGTGGCAAGACGACCAACTCATACCCGAATTTGAAGTGGTTGAATCAGGTGAGTATTGGGTGGAAGCGGCGAATGAAAATGGGTGCATCGCTCAAGATACCATCTTCGTTGACATCATTGGAACGGCGCCTGAAATTGCGATGCTATTGCCTTCCGTAATTTGTCAGAACACGCAGCAAGAGTACAATGGGTCTGCCTCAGCTGATAGTCCAATTACGGAGTGGAATTGGACCTTTCCGGGAGGGGAAGAACTAGCAGGACAAGTGGTGGAATACACCGCTGAAGGCTTTGGGTTGCAAACGTTTTCGTTGGAGGTGGTTTCTGAGTCGGGCTGTTCGGATGAACTGAGTCAAGAGGTGCAAGTGTATCCGGCACCTTCTGGAAATATCAATGTTTCCGCTGCGTGCGAAGGGAATCCGTTAATTCTCAGCACCACGCCTCAAGTACCAGAAGGCGGAATATTCACTGTAGAATGGTTTTTTGAAGGACAAACAACTGAAGGAGTAGTGGCCGAGTTTATTCCGGCAGATGCTGGTTTTAGCGAAGTGGAACTGATTTTCACGACGTTGGCCGGATGTACCTCTCAAGTAGATCAGTTGGTCAATGTATTGCCTTCGCCCTTGGTAAGTTTGGAAGTGCCCATTACCTGCTTGGGTGAATTGACAGTTCCATCTGCTTCCATAGACGATAATGGCGCTGGTGGAATTGATACGTATGCGTGGTTCTTCGGAGATAACACCACCTCTAGTCAAGCATCTCCGCAGCATTTGTATACAAGTGCGCAAACGTATTTCATGGAACTTCAGGTGACAGGCGTAAACGGTTGTTATGCCATTGCTGATGCAACAGCCGAGGTGATTGAACCTCCCGTGGCCGATTTCACCGTAACCAATGCCTGCCTGGATACTCCTTACTTACTCATTTCTGCAAGTACTGCTGGAACGGATGCCATCGCTTTGTGGGACTGGGAAGTTGAAACACTCGGAGAAGTGCAAGGAGAGGTGGCCGAAGTCACTTTTGACGACACAGGATTTTTCGAGGTGAACCTAGAAGTCATCAGCGAGAATGGCTGCAGCGATGAGGTGACTGCCCAAGTGCCGGTGTTTGAACTTCCGTCTCCAGACTTTTCGTTCACTCCTGCCGTGGGATTGCCTCCGTTGGAAGTAACTTTCACCAACCTCACGCCTGAAGCGGAAAGCTATACGTGGGATTTTGGAGATAGTCAGACAAGCACCTTTTTCGAGCCGGTGCATGATTACATGAACGAAGGAACATTCACCATTACGTTAACCGCTACCAATATCTACGGATGTCAGGCTTCTGTGAGTCAATCAATCGACCTAGTAGAACCCATCTTGGACTTGAGCATAGAGCAGTTGGCTGTTGATCAAACAGATTTCGGCCTGGTAACAACCTTAGCCATCGCTAACAATGGTAACTACACCGTTGAACAAGCTGAGGTGGCCTTGCAACTGGGCAATGGAGGCGCGGCAGGGGAGTTGTTGGCCATCAATTTGACTCCGGGAGAATCAGGGATTTTCACACTGACGACTCAATTGCAGCCAACGGAAACAACAGACCAATATGTTTGCGCTGAGATCAACGCTTTTTCGTCGTTAGCGTTAGAAGCTACTCCAGAAAACAATCAGTATTGCGATGGCTTTGGGACCACGTTTGAAATGGCAGCTGTATTTCCTAATCCAACGGTTTCGGGTGCGGTCATAAATCTCCGCGCCATGGCTATTTCGCCAGAAGAAGCCGTTGTTTCATTGTACGACCAACAGGGTAAGAAGGTGCTGGAAACAGAACCGTTGCAACTGAATGAAGGGTACAACAATATTGAGCTTCAGCTCCCCGAATTGCAGGTGGGAACCTATACCTTGGAATTTATTGGTGATCAACATCAGGCAACGCAGGTGTTGTTGTTGGTGGATTGATTTTTTATCGCGGCCGAATGCGCCATTTCGCGCATTCATTTATTGGGGATTGGGATGATATTTCTGAGGATGGGGAATTGCAAAACAGACAGGGATGCTCCTCTTGCGCGCATCCTTTTTTGCGATTGAGAATGATAATTATGAGGATGCACGCAAGCGGGGCATCCGTGGCGGACGAATAATAAGATTATTATTCGTTGTAGTCCATGACTTTATAGCCGCCATCTAGGAGGTGGCGATCGCGCTTGAAAAGCTCGAGGTCAGAAGCCATCATTTCTTTCACCAATTGGTCAAAAGAGCATTCATGCTTCCAGCCAAGCTCAGTTTGAGCCTTGGTAGGATCACCAATCAATAGCTCTACTTCGGTCGGGCGGAAATACTTCGGATCCACTTCAATTAGAACCTTTCCTGTTGCTTTATCAATGCCTTTTTCATCAATGCCTTCGCCCTTCCACTCAATGTCAATGTTCACTTCCGCGAACGCTTTTTGAACGAATGAACGAATGCTGTGCGTTTCACCTGTGGCAAGCACGTAGTCTTCAGCAACGTCTTGTTGCAGCATCAACCACATTCCTTTGACGTAATCCTTTGCATGTCCCCAATCGCGTTTTGCGTCCAAGTTTCCGAGGAACAACTTGTCTTGCAATCCGAGTGAGATTTTAGCCGCAGCACGGGTGATTTTACGTGTTACGAAGGTCTCACCTCGAAGGGGAGATTCATGGTTGAACAAGATTCCATTGCACGCATACATGTTGTAAGCCTCGCGGTAGTTCTTGGTAATCCAGAACGCGTATAGTTTCGCTACAGCATATGGAGAACGGGGGTAGAAAGGCGTTGTTTCGCTTTGCGGAACCTCTTGCACCTTTCCATATAGCTCCTAAGTAGAAGCTTGGTAAAAACGTGTCTTTTCTGTTAATCCGAGAATTCGAATTGCTTCTAAAAGTCTTAGGGCACCGGTAGCATCAGCATTGGCCGTGTACTCTGGTGTTTCGAAAGATACTTTCACGTGGCTCATGGCCGCGAGGTTGTAAATTTCATCAGGTTCGGTCTCCTGAACCAGTCGAATCAAGTTCGTGCTGTCTGTTAGATCACCATAATGCAAGAAAAACTTCACGTTCTTCTCATGCTGATCTTTGTACAAATGGTCAACACGATCTGTGTTAAACAACGACGTTCTACGCTTGACACCATGCACGGTGTAGCCTTTAGATAGTAGTAGTTCAGCCAAGTAGGCTCCGTCTTGTCCGGTGATACCGGTTATTAATGCTGTTTTTGACATATTCCCGAATTGAGACAAATGTAAACAATAGAACGTTGGTCACTATAGGTCAGTGTCTGACATTTTCCTATTTCTGGAAAGTCTCTCGTGTTCCTTGCAATTGAATGAGGTTTTTGTACAACCCATTTTCAATGTTCATGAGGTCATCATGGGTGCCAGACTCAGCCAGTTTACCTTTTTCCAATACCAAAATTTGTGTGGCATTTCGCACGGTGCTCAAGCGGTGTGCTATGACCAACGAAGTTCTGCCGGCCATCAATTTGTCCAAGGCATCTTGCACCAATCGTTCACTTTCACTGTCAAGTGAGCTGGTCGCTTCATCCAAGATCAAAATGGTAGGGTTCTTCAATACCGCACGCGCAATGGCAATTCGTTGGCGCTGACCACCACTGAGCTGTATTCCGCGCTCACCTACTACGGTGTCCATTCCGTCAGGAAATTGAGAAATGAATTCAGTAGCATTCGCTTGGTCAGCCGCTGCCTTGATTTCAGCATCAGAAGCATCTGGATTTCCATAGGCAATGTTCTCTTGAATGGTTCCGCCAAAAAGGATGACTTCTTGAGGAACGAAGGCCATTTGGTTTCGAAGTTCCGTTAAACTGTATTCTTTCGCCTCCTTGCCTTCAAACAAAATGCTTCCTGAAACCGGCTTGTAGAACCGCAATACCATAGAGGCAATGGTCGATTTACCTGCGCCAGATGGTCCTACAATCGCTACTTGCTCGCCTGATTTGATGGAGAAACTCAAATCGTTCAAAACACCCACTTCTTCTCTAGATGCGTAGTGGAATACTACGTTTTTGAAATCGATGTTTCCGATAAGATTCGGTTGTAAGTTTTCTCGTTGAGTCGAAAGCGCCACTTCTTCGGTCTCTTGGTCCAGAATGTCCATCACATTTTCAATGGCTCCAATTCCTTTTTGCAACGTTCCGAAGAGGTTTGCTAGTCCGCCAATGGAGCCAGCAACTAGTCCGGTTATAAGGAGGAACGAAAAGAAGTGTTCACCCGCTAAGCTCTCGTCTTCTGCTAAGTCTGCTCCTTTAAGAATGACTAAGGTGATGGCACCGAAGATAAACAGGATAATAAACGAGGCAAATGCACCACGCCACTTCGCCCCTTTGATGGCGAAATCCTTGATCTCACGAATGCTGGCCATGTAGCGCATCACTTCCAAGGCTTCATTCGCGAAGCTCTTCACATTTACAATCCCCGTAAGCGTTTCCTGTACAATCACATTGGACTCTGCTACCTTATCTTGCGTTCGCTTGCTCAGTTTTCGAATAAAACGTCCGAAGATGACGGCAATGATAATAACAATTGGAAGCGTCCCTAACATAATGAACGTGAGGGTAGGCGAGAACCAAAGTAAGGCAAGTACACCACCAACAATAATGATTAATTGACGAAGTAATTCTGCCAAAGTGGTGGTGAAAATATCTTGAATGGAAGTAATGTCAGCTGAAATACGTGAATTCAGGTCGCCCACACGCTGCTCATTGAAGTATTGCATGGGCATGCGCACAATCTGCTGATAGGTATCTTGACGCAGCGAAAGCATCATGTTTTCGGTCACATTCGCAAAAAGAAGCACACGAATAAAACTCAATGCGGCTTGCACGACCAACAAAACGAAGGTAGCAATGGCAATGTCGCTTAGACTAGAGAAATCCAATTCGAAATTGAAGTATTCACGCAGGTCTGGTCCCGTGGGCTGCTGTGTTCCGATTCCTCCAAGTTGGCCCCACAAACGTGTTACAACCAGCGTGAACAGTGCAGAAAGTGTGATGAGCAGAATTCCGATTACGAATTTCCACTTGTACGGCTTTACATAACTGAAAATGCGTGTGGCCTTCTTCAGGTTTTCACGCGACATTTTCTTCTTTTTGGGAGTCTCTTCTTGTTTCACAGCGCAAAGGTAGTGCTTGCAGAAGTATTTTTTTGTGCTTTTGGCCTTGTGTTTTATGAAAGAAGGTATATCTTTGCAATCCCTTTGTGAAAAGGTACTTTAAAATAACATTACGATGAAAAGGACATTTCAACCTTCAAAGCGCAAGCGTCGCAACAAGCATGGATTCAGAACCCGTATGGCCTCTGCAAATGGTCGTCGCGTATTGGCTTCACGCCGTAAGAAAGGACGTAAGAAACTATCAGTTTCTGACGAGCGTCGTCACAAGGGTATTGAGCGTTAATAGCGCCTGACTTAGACACAATCTACTTTAAGATATAGTGAAAGCTCCTCATTTGAGGGGCTTTTTTCGTTCCTTATAGTTTCCTTATTTAACGACCACTACCACCCAGTGGTCATGAATCTTGAACACGCGCAAAACATGTTCAATGGAATTGTCTTCCCTTGAAATGGTGGCATTGATCACCTCTTGTCCAATCGTGAACGGATGAATACGCATCTCATCAGCGAAAGCTAGGTTCTCTCCGTACACTTTGAATATGGCTTCTTTTGCGCTCCAAATAATCGTTAGGTAATTCAGCTCGTCTCCAGAATCTTCCGCTTCCTTCAACTCTGGAGCATTGGCAAACTTGGTTTTAATAACGGCTATTTTCGGGTCAGGATGCTGAATGTCAAAACCGGCGAATGAACCATGCTTCAATGCACCAGCAAGAGGTAAGCAGTGCGAAAGCGAAATTTCAGTGGAGGCAGCATACGGTTTCCCTGTTTCATGATAAAGAATCGGGTCGTTTATTTGAAGCCCGGTTCGTAGAGCTGCCCGGGAGGCAATCCATTCCTTCTTTCTTTTGTTATGTCGAAGCGAGTCCCATTCAATTTTGTCCTCCTTGCTAAGCGGAGTAGACTCAACTAATTCATCGGTAGATTCCGTCATGAGCCAAAAGGCTAACTCGACTTTTTCAGGAAGGGTTATTTCTGCTAATAAAGGCATGAGATAAATGTAGGAAGAACAAGTAACGGTTTGATGGTAATGAAGTGATGAAATATACTTTTTGATAAACAATTCGCCCAATCTTTTGTAAATGAGGTGTAATCAGCGCGTAGTGAGGAGTCTGTGATAGTTGAGTTTCACGGAAAACCGTATCTTTGTAGTCTGAATTTCAACAGAAAAGCAACAATTGAAATGAGTGTAACAACACAAAACACAACCCTGCCTTACAAGGTAAAAGACATCAATCTTGCAGATTGGGGTCGTAAGGAGATTCTTTTGGCCGAAGCAGAAATGCCAGGTCTTATGTCACTTCGTGAGGAATACGGCGCATCAAAGCCGTTGAAGGGAGCACGTATCGCAGGATGTCTGCACATGACCATTCAAACAGCCGTTCTTATTGAAACGCTTGTTGATCTTGGCGCAGACGTACAGTGGTCTTCTTGTAACATTTTCTCAACGCAGGATCATGCTGCAGCGGCTATCGCAGCAGCTGGTGTTCCAGTATATGCGTGGAAGAACATGACTGAAGAAGAATACGAATGGTGTATTGACCAGACCCTTTTCTTCGGAGAAGATCGTCAGCCATTGAACATGATCTTGGACGACGGTGGTGATTTGACCAACGTAGTACTTGACAAGAATCCAGAATTAGCAGCAGGAATCAAGGGTATCTCTGAAGAGACTACCACAGGGGTTCTTCGTCTGTATGATCGCATGAAGGCGGGAACACTTCCAATGCCTGCAATCAACGTAAATGATTCTGTAACCAAGTCGAAATTTGACAACAAGTACGGATGCCGCGAAAGTTGTGTAGATGCGATTCGTCGTGCTACTGACATTATGATGGCTGGAAAAGTTGCTGCAGTTGCCGGTTACGGTGATGTAGGTAAAGGTTCTGCTGAATCGTTACGTAGCGCTGGATGCCGTGTAATCGTTTCTGAAATCGATCCAATTTGTGCTCTGCAAGCTGCAATGGACGGATTCGAAGTGAAGAAAATGGAAGACGCCGTGAAGCGTGCTGACATTGTTGTTACCGCAACAGGAAACAAAGATATCATAACAGAGAAGCACTTCCGCAACATGCGCGACAAGGCAATCGTTTGTAACATCGGCCACTTCGATAACGAAATCGATGTAGCATGGTTGGATAACAACTACGGAGGTTCAAAAGATGAGATCAAGCCACAGGTAGATAAGTATACTATTGAAGGGAATGAAATCATTCTTCTTGCTCAAGGACGTCTAGTAAACCTTGGATGTGCAACAGGTCACCCATCATTCGTGATGTCGAACTCGTTCACAAACCAAACACTAGCGCAAATCGAGCTTTGGAAAAATGCTTCTAACTACGACAACGAAGTATACGTTCTTCCTAAGCACTTGGATGAAAAGGTAGCACGCCTTCACCTAGGCAAGATTGATGTAGAACTAGAAGAGCTTTCTCAAGAGCAGGCTGACTACATCGGTGTTCCAGTGAACGGACCGTTCAAATCTGATCAGTACCGCTACTAAGAAGCGAATACGATAAAATTAAAAGCCCCAGGTGCACATGCAGCTGGGGCTTTTTTTACGTCTTTCTTTTATGCTATTTCCTAAGAAAACCGAATTCAATCCCCACCTGTACATACGGTTCTGTATGAATATGAGACTGCACGCCAATACCTACATTCAATCCAACGTGTTTTGAAAATAGCCAATTCGCTCGGAGGTTGGCATTAGCACCTAGCCCTGCAGCTTTTTGATTCATTCTCCGTATTTCAGAGCGGTAGAACTCTCCTTCATACCATTCAGCTTTATAGATTATTCGCTCATTGAAGGAGTAACGGAACAAGCCGCCTGTGAGGTCAAATTTCAAGTTTTTGTGGGGATGAAAACGGTAGCCAATGTTTCCCCCAACTGTAGTGAAGTTGTCAACGAAGGTGCCAGTCCGCACCCCGAAAAGGGAGAGCTCATTGTACCACCAACCTGATTCTGCTCTGCCAAAATCTGCGTTCAGAATGAGGTTGTTGTCAAGGACCGTTTGCAATGTGAAATCATAGCCAAACATCTTGGAATCCTTGAAGTTGAAACGATCGGTTTT
>JAQWQB010000085.1 GCA_029245065.1 Flavobacteriales bacterium
TGAAATTGGCGGTGCATTCGGTGGAGAAAAAGAAACCGGAGGTGGACGTGAATCAGGAAGTGATGCTTGGAAAGCATACATGAGACGACAAACGAATACCATCAATTATAGTTCTGAATTGCCATTGGCACAAGGAATTAAATTTGACCTATAAAAGAACAAGCCCCGACAATATGTCGGGGCTTTTTTATATTTTCACCTTCTATGCGATTAAGCCTCCTCCTTATTGTTGCCACTGCCCTCGCAAGCTGTCAACCTACATCCGATCCCGCTCAAACAACTAAAACGCCCGTCACACCTTCTCCTGGTGACTGGACTATGTCTATGCGTTTGGACAGTGTTGACCTCATTCAACGCATTATCATTTCAGAAAACGACCTGATTCTTTTTCACAATGCCGAAGAGATTATTGAGACTGAAATGTTGCTTCAAGGAGACACGGTTTACATTGAGATGCCCGTTTACCATACCCACTTTATAGGACAACTTACTGACTCGGTGACCATCACTGGAAATTGGTACAATCAACACCGATCACCAGACTACAGTATTCCTTTTGAGATGGTTAAAAACGCCACCATTTCTAGACCAAATTGGAGCGACGCTAGAGAAGACCGCTTTGCCGTTCGCTTCAGTCCGGATACAGAAGACGAGTATCCTGCCGTTGGCGTTATCCAACAGTCAGGTGAACGGTTGAAAGGAACCTTTCTGACTGAAACAGGTGACTATCGTTTTCTTGAGGGTTCAATCTCAAGTGATCAAGCCAATCTTCAATGCTTTGATGGAAGTCACGTCTTTCACTTTAGCATGCAAATGACCGCAGATTCACTTATTGGTGGAACGTTCAGAAGTGGCACACACTGGTCAGAGAATTTCGTGGCAGCTAAAAACAGCAGCTACACGCTTACTAATCCAGACTCACTGACTTACCAAGTTACTGATGGGCCAATTACCTTCAGCGCAATGGACATGTCTGGAGAGATTAAAACATTCAATACGGCTGATTACGAAGGCAAGGTGACCATTATTCAACTATTTGGGACCTGGTGCCCGAACTGCCTTGATGAATCAAAATACTACGCCGAACTGTCTGAATCTATCAATGATGAGCGACTACAGATTATTCCGGTAGCCTTTGAAAGGTCTGAAGACTTTGACACCAACGCCTTGCAGCTGAAGCAGTACCAAGAAGAATTAGCACTGCCTTTCCAACCTTATCTTGGTGGAAAAGCGAGCAAGTCAAAAGCTAACGAAGTATTCCCGATGCTCAACCACGTGATGTCGTTCCCTACTTCCATCTTTATCGACCAGAACGGAGAAGTACAACGAATTCACACTGGCTTCTACGGCCCAGGCTCTTTACCAGAATACGAGGCCTTTAAGTCGTCTACTGAAGCGCTTGTTCTTGAACTATTAGGTCAGGAAGAAGTATGAAAGATTTAGGCATTTACCTCATTGCCCTATCTATTCCCTTCTTTATTCTCTACTTTCTTTCGTTGATTCTGACTGATGGTACTTCCACATCATTCAACCTAAACCTGATCGCTGCAGCACACGCTTTCAATGGGTTGAATGTCTACTTTTTATGGCAACGATTTATTGAACGTACTCCTCCTGAGGACGTGCTAGACGATGGGTATCTGCCAAGCAGTAAGCACAAAAGAATTCCGAAAATTTTACCTAACCTTCTATTCCCTTTAGGTTTTCTAGTATCCTTAGGCGCATTGACTTATATGGCCTTTTACATCTTTGACCACAGCAATTATCAATTGGAACAATGGTTTGATTCGAATCTCCTAGTTACGTTTACACTGGCGTGTAGTGTCCCAGCAGCGCTCATTAGCATTGCTTTCTACTACAGACTTTTAATGAGTCAAGAGTTTACTCAAAGTCACTAACTACATCCACCACAATTTTCTTGTCCCTATTGGCAAGGTCCCAGGCTGTGTAGAAAATCAACTGTCCGATCACAGCTGTTTTTTCATACATAATTTTGTCTGGTGTATCTGTAGGTTGGTGGTAGTCTTCATGAACCCCACTGAAGTAGAAAATCACAGGTATATTGTTCTTCGCAAAGTTGTAATGATCTGAGCGGTAGTAGAACCTATTAGGGTCGTTTGGATCGTTGTATGTGTAATCCAAGGCGATGTTTGTGTAGGTTGAATTCGCGTTCTCACTAATATCATGAAGCTCTGTACTCAGCTTATCAGATCCAATAACATAGATGTAGTTTCCATCTTCGTGATCAGCATCTTTTCTTCCGATCATATCTACGTTCAGGTTGGCCACCGTTTTCTTCAAATCGAATATTGGATGTGTTACATACCACTCACTTCCCAATAGTCCTTTTTCCTCTCCTGAAACGTTCATGAGCAGAACGCTTCTTCTAGGACCATTTCCTTCGTCGGCTGCCATTTTGAATGCCTCTGCAATTTCCATGACCGTCACCGTACCTGAACCATCGTCGTCCGCTCCGTTAAAGATTTTATCTCCATCCATTCCTACGTGATCGTAGTGCGATGTAATCACCACTAGTTCGTCTTTCAACAGAGGATCGCTTCCAGGAATGTAGCACAGAATATTTTCAGAAGTAAACTGCTTTTGCTCTCTCTTTATATTAATAAAAACCGGCAATTTGAATGCTTTCGTTTGCGGTGTTCCTTTGGCCGAAATCTTCTTTTTGAACTTACTTAGTTTGCCAACTTTCGCTTCGTCAAATAGTGTTTGTAGTGCTGCTGGTTTAATAAAGAACGTAGGAAGCACTTCTTCCTTTTCTTCACGCTCCATGTCGAGACGCATACCAGGATTTTCCAACCAATACTTAATTCGACCTAAGTACTTGTCATAATCATCATTCACCACTACCAATGCACGTGCACCTTTCTGCTGCGCAGCATCTCTCTTCACGCGCCAATCTCCAGACCATTCACTCACGCGTTCCTCATTGGTTACGAGGGAAATTCCTTCCTTATTCATCGGTTCACCAGACAAAACAAAAAGCACCTTTCCTTTGACGTCAACGCCTTCATAGTCATTGTATAACTCACTATCTATTCCATAGCCTAAGAAAATAGCCTGAGCATCAATTTGACTGGCATCAAACCCAGGGAAAAAATAGAAATCTTCCGAGAATGCCATGGTTTCATCACCTACCTTCATTGAAGCGTTAACAGTACGTTCAGAGCGCAACGGAAATTCTTGAAAATAACTTCCTTCCACTACCGGTTGAACTCCCAGGCCAGCATAATAATTTGCGATGAAATCCGCAGCCATTTTTTGGCCTTCTTCCCCTGTTTCTCTTCCTTGAAATTTGTCACTTGCAAGAATATACAAGTGCTCACTCAATTCTTCAGGAGTGATGGTTGCAGCATATTTCATTGCCAATGAATCTTGCGCAAAAGAAGCAACACCTGCGCAAAGCGCACCAATAATTAAAACCAACTTTTTCATGAGCATGCTATTTTATTCACTCTTCTTTCATGTCTTCCACCTTCAAACTCACTTGAGAAGTAAGCTTCTAGAATAGCCGCTGTTTCGTCCTCTGACGTGAAACGAGCTGGAATGCAACAGATATTAGCGTTGTTATGTGATTTCGCCAAGGTTGCTATTTCAGCTTCCCAACAAATAGCAGCTCGAACAGCGCTGTATTTGTTAGCACTCATTGCCACTCCATTCGCAGATCCACAGATCAATACCCCTTGCTGAGAAACCTGTTCTTGAATATCTTTCGCTACTTGGTGTGCGAAATCTGGATAATCTACAGAATCCTCTGAGTAAGTTCCCTTGTCTGAAACTTCATATCCTTTACCTTCCAACCACTTGATTATAAAGGCCTTTCTTTCAAATCCAGCGTGATCGCTTCCAACGGTTACTTTCATGGTATTAAATTTGATGTCAAATTAACAACATTTACTTGCATTAGCGGCACTTCTCATCAGGTCTATCTACCAACCGTGCATGTTATTAACGAAGTGTTCAAAAACTGTTAATTACATGGCCATAAGATGTGAAAGCTTTTTCTAGGATTAACGGATTTAAAGTGCAGGTATAAAAAGCTATGAACAATGCCTCCTTTTGCGCCGAAATTTTTAGCTTATTCTTGAACGAGCAATTCACATAATTCAACAGTAATTATGACAGAAAAATATGAAAACACCGTTATTGCACTACATTGTTAACAAGTGACAGAAACTGCTGGTAATCAGTAAACCATTCAGTTCATAACCTGTTTATAATTTGAAATGTATGTTCAGAAGTCTAAAAAGCAAATTAGAAACAACCATTTTACCAACCGTTTCAACATGCCTACTATAACTACATTTCTTTTAAATAAATAAAGATATATACTATTAAATGAGGTTAATAAAGTCTCACATAGGAATTTTCATTCTGCTCTTTACTTCATTTCCTTTGTGGAGTCAAGTAGATACCACTGCAACTGATTTTCAGCAATTCTTCTACGCCAATGGAGTTTTATCCAGTGAAGGTCTGCTAATTGACGGAAAACCAGAAGGTTTATGGAAAACGTATTATGAATCAGGAACGCTAAAAACGGAAGGAGAAAGAGAAAATGGATTGCTCTCTGGAGAGTGGAAATTCTTCCGAGAGAATGGAGAGTTAGAGCGAATTATCTCTTACAAAGAAGACTTGAAATCAGGCAATGAGTTGATTTTTTCGGAAGATGGAAACCTCATTTCAACACTGCCCTGGGAAAACGATTTAAAGTCGGGTGAAGCGAGTTATTTCTATGAAAGTGGAGAGCTTTACAGAAAACTAACTTTCGTTGAAAATAAGGAACAAGGCAAGGGGTATGAGTATGCTAAAGATGGTAGAATCATCACCTATCTGAACTACGAATCTGGTTTTATTAGAAGTATCGAAAAGTTAAATCGGTACAACAAAGCCCAAAAGAAAACAGGCTATTGGGTTGAATTTTACGCCAATGGAAAGGTGAAAATGGAAGGCTATTTCACCAATGGTGTGCGCAACGGAATATTTAAGTTTTTCGATAAAAGAGATAACCTCGATCGAATTGAAAAGTACGTTGGAGGTAAACTTGTTGAAGACGCTGCCGAATCAGTTATGCTTGACATTCGCAAGGAATACTATCCAGATGGTGGTATCAAGTTAGTTGGAAGCTACAAAGACGGATCGAAGCAAGGAGTATTCAGGGAATATGGAAAAGATGGTGAAATACTTACATCGTATTTGTACGACGGAAACGTTAAGATAGGAGAAGGAATTATAGATGCTGAGGGCAGAGAACAAGGTCCTTGGAAATTATTTTATCCTACTGGTGAACTCAAAGCCGAAGGTGAATACATCGATGGGAAACGAGAAGGACCTTGGCTATTTTACTTTGCTAGTGGCCAGAAAGAACAAAAGGGAAGCTACCGGAACGGATTGGAAAGTGGGGAATGGAGATGGTACTTTGAAAATGGAGAAACCCAACGTGAAGAATATTACCGCAAAGGAAAAGAAGATGGTGAATCTGTAGAATATGACAGTGATGGAACCATCATTCATCAAGGATCTTACGTTGACGGCTATAAAAATGGTAAGTGGCTATACTTCGTAAACGACCATAAAGAAGAAGCAGAGTACATTGATGGAGAGCCCACTGGTGACTGGGTATTCACCCATACGAATGGGAACAAACTATTCAAAGGAAGCTACCTCAATGGTGTGGCTGTTGGAAAGCATAAGTATTGGTATGCCAACGGTAAAGTGAAGAAAGAAGGAAAGTACGCCGGAGGTGAAAAAGACGGTGATTGGAAGTATTACCAGGAGACCGGAATACTTCTTATGACTATAAAGTTCAAAAATGGAGTGAAAATCAAAATAGACGGTGCTAAATTGCCCGTAGATTTTGAAGAGTAATCACCATCAATGAAAAAGCACCTCCAAACTTGGATAGACAATAGTTCAGAAGCACAAATTGTTTTTGATGTCAACGTGTCTAAACCAAAAGTGATTAACCGTTCTGCAGAATGGTTTATTCATGTGCTTTTTGGCTTGAATAAGGAAGACGATTCGATTGAATTACCTCAAGAAATTATTGAATTCGCGCACCAATCGTACCAAGAATTCAATACCACGCCATTCAATTACACCAAGCTTAAAAACGGACTTGAATTGGGTGTTTCATCTTTCTTTTGTGAAGATCATTTGTGCCTAATTACACTACGCATGGCTGGACTTTCCTTTCCGGGAAGGCAAGCACTCATGGTGTTTGAAAACAACGTTGCCGGTATTTACGAAACCAATATCAACGGACAACTTCTAGCTTTTAATAAGGCATTTAGTGACTTGCTAGGGTACACCACAAAGGAGCTCCTACATAAAAAAGGCAATGATTTGTATGTGCATACGGAAGACAGACTTGAATTCTTAGAAGCCCTTTCCAAAGAACGCAAGCTGATCAACTGGGAAATGCGCTACCAACGGAAAGATGAATCAGTTGCCTGGTGTATAGAAAATGCGTTCATCTCTGAGCAAAATGGGCAGGAGAGCATTGTTGGTACCATTGTAGATATTACTGAACAGAAAAATAACAAGGACCGATTTGAGTCACTTTTTTATTCTTCTCCTGATGCTTTGTTATTGGTAGTGGATGATGTTACAACGAGGGTCAACAAACGGGCGCAAGAAATCTTCGGTTATTCTGATTCAGAATTATTAGCCCTAGATGTTTTTCATCCCAAAAAAGGATTGTTTCAATTGTCTTCAGATGAGTGTGCCTTATTTCAACACAAACTGAATAAACTTAAAAATGGAAAGAGCGCTAAAATGCGTTTCCTTTCAAGACGAAAAGACAAATCGCTCTTTTACAGCGAAGTAACCATCACACATTCTGATCTCGGAAATCAACGAATTAAGCAAGTTATTGTAAGAGACGTTTCCGAACGCGTGCTGTACGAAGAGTCTATCAAAGAAAGTGAGACCAGATTCAAATTACTTTCTGATGTAGCCATTGAAGGAATTGTATTCTCGTTGGATGAAAAAATCAGGGATTGCAATAAGCAATTTGTTCACCTATTCGGCTACAAAAGCACTGAGGAAATTCTAGGACGGGGCATGGAAGATTTTATTTCCAGAAAGGACCTACAAGCCCTAGAAAAAATGGTGGTTTCTGACAACAAATCCCGAAAGGAAATTTGGTCTAGAAACAAAGAAGGAAAAGTGCTTATCTTGGAAGCAAGAGGAAGTAAGATTGAGTACCAACAAATGGAAATGAACGTCTATTTGTTCTATGATATTACTTCTAGAAAGCGAACAGAACAAGCACTTGAACAGAGTACAGAACGATTTAAGTCGCTCGTTGAGAACTCACCAAACGGTATTTTTATCCTCATTGATGGCCGCATTCAGTATGTCAACAACAGCGGTGTCAAATTATTGAAATACGAAGACGAAGATGACGTCTACGATCAACCGTTCAGTGCCTATTTTGAAGAAAGTATTCAGGAAGAATTACAGGAAGACCTTGATAAGGTTAGAGAGGGCGAAGAAGTAGAATACAAGGAATACAAGATCATTGATAGCAAGGGAAAACGCCTTGAAGTTGGTTTGAAACCAACCCTAACGGTTTATGATAACAAACCCTCTGTACAAGTAACGCTCAACAACCTCTCCATACGGATGAAGTTGATGCAGGAAACCATGCGTGCGCAAATTGCAGAGGAAATCAATGTGGTGTTGAAGCGGGAAATTGAAGAACACAAACTGACCCAACAAAAGTTGAGGGAGGTGGAGAACTTCCGACGCAACATCATTCAGAGTTCCATTGATATGATCATTGCGGTAGATGAAGAACATTGCATCACCGAGTTTAACCCTGCAGCTCAAGAGCAATTTGGGTACTCCTTTGAAGAGGTGCAAGGAAAGCCGTTGTCTATTCTTTACAAAACGCAGAAAGAGTATAAGAAGGTCGAATCGCTCATCAATAAGAGTCTTTCGTTTTCAGGTGAAATAGTGAACATCACCAAATCAGGGAAAAAATTTACCAGCCTGCTTTCGGCCAGTGTCATTCGCGATGAAGAAGATCAGGTAGTAGGTTCCATGGGTGTTTCCAGAGATATTACGGAAATCAAAAAGTCAGAACAGAAGCTGCGCGATAGTGAAGAAAGGTACCGTGATTTGTTTGAAAATGCTTCTGATTTTATCTTCTCAGTTGACACCGAAGGTAAGTTCAAATACGCCAACAAAGCCTTTTTGAGAACACTGGGCTACGCGAAGAAAGACCTCCCAAAACTGAAACTGGATCAAGTAGTAATTGACTCTGATTTAAAGTTGAATAAACCACTCGATTCTTTCGCCGGAAGAACATTGGAGCTTGAATTCAAATCGAAGAAGGGAGATATTATCAACGTTTACGGAGATAGTAGTGTCAAGGAAAAAGAGGGTAAGCCAGACCGTGTACGCGCCATTTTTAGAGACATTACCGATTTGAAAGCGCACGAGAACAGCGCGCTTGAGCAAGGAGCAAAACTGGAGTCCATCTTCAACTCTACGGAGAACATGATGATATGGACCATGAATTTGGATGGATGCTTGACTTCGTCCAATAAAAACTTCCGCATGTGGGCATCGGTAGATCTTGATGCAGCCATTAAAGAAAAAGACGCCATACTTGACTTGCTGAGCAACAACGTAAATTCCGACGTTTATCAAAATTCACTCAACGATTTCAATACGGCGTTCAAGGGCATTGCAACGCAGTTCGAACTTCCGCTATTAACAGTTGGTGGCTCTGAATTGTGGTTGCAAGTGTTTGTGAACCCGGTGTACATCAATGAAGAGATGAAGGAAGTAAGCTGCTTGGCTTACGACATCACTGATCGAAAGGAAATAGACAGGCGAATTTTGGACTCGTTGAAAGAAAAGGAAGTCCTGCTCCAAGAGGTGCACCACAGGGTGAAGAACAACCTTCAGGTGATTTCCAGCATCCTGAACTTACAGTCTTCCTTCGTAGATGATGAAAAGACATTGGCAATTTTGGATGAAAGCCAGAGTAGAATTAAGACCATGAGCTACATTCATGAGTCGCTCTACCAAACATCTGACTTTTCTTCCATTGAGTTCACGGAGTACATTTCGACCCTCGCAAGCAACCTCATTCAATCATACGGATCAAAGGACTGTGTTGTCCATTTGAAGACGGATTTCGACGAGATTTACTTGAACCTGGACCAAGCCATACCCTGCGGTTTGATCATCAATGAATTGGTTAGTAACGCCATGAAATACGCCTACGAAGGAAAAAGTGAAGGCATCCTAGGTTTATCTATCAAAGAAAAAGAAGGGGTAATTAACCTACAGGTCACTGACAACGGCGTCGGCATGCCCGAAGACTACAACCCTGAAGAATCAGATTCACTCGGAATTTATTTGGTTTACGCACTTGTTGAACAACTAGATGCGACCATTCAAATTAAGAACGAAAACGGCACAAGGTTTTTACTTACTTTTGAAAAGCAATAATCCACCTCCCACATGTCAGTAAACATTCTTGTAACAGAAGACGAAAGCATCGTCAGAAAAGACATCGAACGAAGTTTGAAGAAACTTGGCTACAATGTCATTGGATCGGCAGATACAGGCGAAAAAGCAATTGAGCTTGCGCTGCAACTGAAGCCAGACCTTGCATTAATGGACATTATGCTGAAGGGGCCGTTGACGGGGATTGAAGCTGCAAACGCCATTAAAAAGAAGATTGACATTCCAATAATCTTCCTAACGGCCTACGCAGATGAAAGCACATTGGCCAAGGCTAAAGTGACTGAGCCGCATGGTTATATTTTGAAGCCATTCAAGGAAATTGACATCCACACGTCGATTGAAATGGCCATTCACAAGCACAAGAAGGAAAAGGAATTCAAGGTGGAAGCAGACTTGCTGAAAACCATGACCAAGCATAAATCAGACGCAGATTACTTGTTCGTGAAGCACAATTCTGCACTGGTAAAAGTGAAGGTGGAGAATATCTTATTCGTGGAGGCGTTGAAAGACTATGTTGTCATTCACACCATTGATGACAAGTACACCATTCATTCCACAATGAAAGACATTGAGCGCAAACTTCCTTCGCGGTATTTCTTGCGCGTTCACCGTTCGTTCATCGTGAACATGGATAAAATTCAAGCAATTGCTTCCAATGGACTTGTTATTGAACAAAGCGATAAAGAACTTCCAATTGGTGGCTCCTACAAAGACCAACTTGGTAAACGCATCAACCTTCTTTAATCAGCTTATTTCAGGACGAAGAACCCACAAAGCTGGCCTTGCCATTTGTGGCCTTGCACTGCTTGCCACGAGTGGATTAGCACAGTCTACGCTACGCATTGAATACAACCCCCTGTTCGGATACGCGAGCAACATCTATGGTGCTCCTTCAGACAAACCATTAACAGGGCCTGATTCTCTTTTTGCAGACACCCTGAGTGTAAGTGATATCTGGCTTCAGAATGCAGTACGCTTTGATTTTAACTTCAAAGACGAAAAGCACGCCGTACGCTGGGAGAACAATGTTGAGGTGCGAAGTTATTTCAACAACCCTGCTGCCAATACAAACGCTTTTTCCAGTTCGTTGAAGTACCTCTACGAAGCGGAAAGCGACGGTGTTTTTGGGACCAATGTTTCGCTGGGAAAGGCAGATCAACTGTACGTAGACCTCATTACAACAGATTTGCTTTTACCATTTGATAGGAACTACTTGAACCTTGATCTATACGCAGGTAAAAAAGCAGATAACCACACATTTTTAGGGAGGTTCAGCTACAACAGAGACCGCTTTGAAGCGTGCCTATCCTGTGATTACGAAGAAGTCATTCCAAGCTTGAGTAACAACGAATGGGGAGTTGCTGTTGAAGATACCATTTACTTGGGCCCATCGAATAGGCAGCAGAAGTTTGTGGTGAGTGTTGGTTGGCGAAACAGAAGGTATTCAGAGTGGGCGAACACGCAGTTATTGAATCCAGCCTTTGGGGAACCAGGGGCATCGCAGTTTTCACCGTTCGTGTCTACAGAGAACTACGCCACGCACCATTGGAGGTTTGTTGATGCCCAGATTTCGTACCACTTCCTCCTCAATGAAAAGTCGGTTATTATTCCCTACTTGAATTATCAAAACCGTTTTGATGTAGGCAATAGTGATTATTCCCGTCAGGATGTTCAGGCCGGAATGCGCCTGAAATGGGAGCAAGGAAAGGTTAAATTGAATGGAGGTGGGGGCTTTATAAACCAACGTTTTGAGAACCGGTTGGCTTCAAATGAAGGGGTAGAAGGCGGTGAATTATTGCGCTATACACTTTTGAACGTCCACCTCAATGGCCATTATATGTTGGCAAAACGGGTTGGACTCACACTTGGGGGAAATTTTCAGCAACGGACCTCAAACAACACCAACGAACTGTCTATTCGCAGAAAGTCATTTGATAGATGGATGGTTTATGGCGGAATACAATTTCTTATAAACACCAGCAGATCAGGCAAATAAGGGCACAAAAAAAGCCCTAAGTAAGACTTAGGACTTTCAGGGCTCCCCCGGCTGGACTTGAACCAGCGACCCTCTGATTAACAGTCAGATGCTCTAACCAACTGAGCTACAGGGGAATGTTTTTACCGTTTGTTCGAAACGGGGTGCAATATTACGTTAATCTTCAATTCAAAACAATATCTTTGCGGAAATTTTTCACATGAGTTTAATCGCAGTAGGTACAGTTGCCTTTGACGCAATTGAAACACCATTCGGAAAAACAGACAAAGTTGTAGGTGGTGCTGCAACGTATATCACATTGGCTGCCAATTACTTCGTAAAGAAGTCTAACCTGATTTCAGTAATAGGTGATGACTTCCCGAACGCCTTTTTGGCAGACATGGAGTCTCGCGGTATTTCGCAAGACGGACTTCAAGTAAAAGAAGGTGAAAAGTCTTTTTTCTGGTCAGGTAAGTACCATTATGATCTCAATTCACGAGATACATTGGTGACAGAACTGAATGTTTTGGCTGATTTTAAGCCTGTTGTTCCTGAAAGCTACCAAGGGTGTGAATACCTCATGCTAGGTAACCTTGACCCGAACGTTCAAATGTCTGTAATCAACCAATTGAACGACCGACCAAAGCTTGTGGTATTGGATACCATGAACTTTTGGATGGACATCGCTTTGGAGCCGTTGAAAGAAGTGATTGCTAAAGTAGATGTGTTGACCATCAATGATGAAGAAGCACGTCAACTTACAGGAGAACACTCGCTTGTGAAGGCAGCACAGATGATCTTGAACATGGGGCCTAAGTACTTGATCATTAAGAAAGGTGAGCACGGGGCATTGTTGTTCGACAAAGAGCAGGTTTTCTTCGCACCAGCCCTTCCATTGGAAGTTGTTGTTGACCCAACAGGTGCGGGAGACACGTTCGCTGGAGGATTCATCGGATACTTAGCGCACACAGGTGATCTGAGCTTTCAGAATTTGAAAAGAGCAGTCATCATTGGTTCGGCAATGGCGTCATTTACATGTGAAGCCTTCGGCCCGGAAAGATTGCTGAGCTTAACCACAGATGAAATTGACAACCGCATCCAAAAATTTGTGGATTTGGTTGATTTCGATATTCTTTTGGTAGAGTAACCTTTACTCTTCAAAGACGAGGTATTGAAGGGGGTCAACAGGTGATCCCCTTACCCACAATTCGAAATGGAGGTGCGGGCCATCAGAATGGTCACCTGTATTGCCAATAACGGCAATGGACTCTCCCGCTTTCACTGTTTCGCCCACTTCTTTGTACAACGCAGAATTGTGTTTGTAAACAGAAATAAGGTTGTTTTCGTGTTGCAGCGCAATCACGTTTCCACCATCGGATGTGAAGCTGGCTAAAATCACCGAACCGGGTAAAACGGCTTTTACTACAGAGTTTTCGGGTGCAACGAGGTCAATTCCAAAGTGTTCAATGTCTGCATCAAACAACGAGGAAATACTCCCATCAACCGGTTTAAAAAGGAATCCGCTAACAGGCAAACCAGTGGTGTTTTCTTCTGTTCCAACCCGCAACGCAAAGCGATCTTCTTCAGCAACTTGAGCACGCAACAGAGAATCTTCCTCTGAAATATCATAACTCAAATCGGCAGAAGGAACATTTTCACCCAAAGAAGAAAGGCTGTCTACAGGAACTTCACCAGACAAAATGAGCTGTAAATTCCGCAGGTAGTTTTCTTGGGTTTTCAAAATTGCATCTAACGAATCGGCCTTCGCCCTAGCCAAACGAGCATCTTCTTTCAGCTGGTCGTCGGCATAGCCAGGAACCACATATTGCCGAAGAGGAGTTAAGGCTGTTACGGAATAGGTAATGCCGCCAATAATGATGAAGACCGCCAACAATAACAGAATTACATTCAAGGGAGTTAACAATAGAGAAAACTGCTCTTCGTAACTTGCTTCGCGAAGCAAGGAAAGACGAAATTTACTCTTGAGTTTTTTGATGAATTTTTTCTTCGGTTTAGCCACTTTTTGCGAATTGTATTCTGCGAAATACGTGAAAGGCAGAAGAAAAACAGAAAAATTAAAATATTTTTGCGTGTTTTCTGTTTAAGAAAGACCGAAATCAAAACGAGTTTCACCACTTTGAAAAGATCTCAACTTACGCGATTATTCTTGTTCCTAGTTATTCTGGGCACCTCTTGCACGACCAAAAAAGATGGTTTCGTGTACCGTGTCTTTCATAACACAACGGCTAGGTACAACGGATATTTCTACGCGAAAGAGTCCATGCGAGAGGCGGATATGCAACTTGCAGAACAGCATAAAGACGATTACGATGAGGTCCTTCCTATCTTCATTATGGGGGACGAAGAAGGAGCGCAGGCTATATTTCCGTTGATGGAAAGAGCCATTGAAAAGAGCTCGAATGTCATTGATCGTCACAAGATGGCGCCTCAAGGCAGAAGCAAAAAGAAGAACAAGCGTCCTGAAATGAATAAGTGGATCGATGACAATTACTTGTTAATCGGCCAAGCGTATTACTACAAGCAGAATTATTACAAGGCCGAAGAGATGTTCCTCTTCATCAGTCGAAAGTACAAAGAGCCAGAAATGCAGGCCCTTGCAAATGCTTGGCTGACCCGTTGCTATGTGGCGAATGAATCGTGGACCCAAGCAAAAAATGTCATTCTCAAAGCAGAGCAAATAAAGAACCTTGAGCCTGAAGTGCGGTCTGAGGTGTTATTGATTTACGCAGACTACTTCATTCAGCAGGGAATGTATGAAGAAGCTGCAGAGCAACTCAAAAAGGCGCTCAAGCAAATTGAGAAGAAAAGAGATCGTGCGCGTCCGACTTACATTCTTGCTCAGCTCATGCAAAAGATGAACAAGTCTTCTGATGCCATTGCATATTATGAAAGCGTGCTTAAGCTGAAGCCTTCGTTTGAAATGGAGTTCTACGCGAAAATTAGTCAAGCGCTTTCCTTTGATCGACGCGGAGGTAATTCGGGTCAGATCAAGGAGACGCTCTTCAAAATGTTGAAGGACGAAAAGAACGAAGAGTACCGCGACCAGATTTACTACGCATTAGCAGAGATTGAACTGGAAGAGCGCAAACGAGACATTGGGGTAGATTATTTGGAAAAATCGCTGCGAGCGAACATTGACAACCAGCGTCAGAAGATGAAAAGTTTCATGAGGCTCGCTGATTTGTACTTTGAAGACAAAGATTACCAACTTGCACAAGCTTATTACGATAGTACTTTCACCAATATCGAAGAAGACCATGAGCGCTACCTTGACATCAAAAACAAGGCAGAAAGCTTAACGGAATTGGTGGCTCACTTAAATGTGATTGAGGCCCAAGACAGCCTGAGTCAACTTTGTAGCCTTTCTGAAGATGACCTGATCCGCACCATGAAGAAAATCCGCCGTCAAATGGTGGAGGAGAAAGAAGAGGAAGAAAGGTTGGCAGCGGCAGCAGCGGCGGCGGCAGCAGCAGCAGCTGGAGGAGACGGCGGCAGCACAGCGGCTTTTTGGCCTTACAACGCCCAACTAAAGCAACGCGGAAAAGACGCCTTCCTGAACACGTGGGGCAACCGTGAACTAGAAGACAACTGGAGACGAAGCAATAAACTGCAGCAATCATTTGACGAGGGCGAAGAGCCAGAAGAAATTGAAATTGTTGAGGAGAAAGTCGAAGAAACAGATGAAATCCCATCGGTTGAAGAACTAATTGCAAGCTTACCTTGCTCAGACGCAGAGAGAACACAAGGGGATTCAGACATTGCTAATGCCTACTACAATTCTGGGGTGATTTACCGTGAAAAACTAGAAGATTTAGACAACGCGATTGAACAATGGGAAGTATTGGTAAACCGGTTCGACGACAGCGAGTTTCACCCTACCTCCTACTACCTTCTTCACAGAACATACCTGTACAGAGAAACAACAGAGAACTACGCAAACCCATTTTGTGAAACATGTAATAGCAAATATTGGGGTGACATCATTTTAGAAAAGTATGCAGGTTCTGAATGGGCACAACTAGTGGAGAACCCAGACTATCAAGATTATGCAGAGTTAAAGAAAGCGGAGGAACGCGGACGTTATGAGGAGTTGTTATCTCGCTACTACTCACGTGCATACCGCGAGGTAGTTGCAACATCTGACTCTATCATCATTACGGAACCAGAGAACTCTGTACTGTGCAAGTACAAAGTGCTGCGTGCACAAGCAGTGGGTTATTTGGATGGCCAAGTTGGCATTCGAACAACGTACATTGAAGCGTTGGAAAGCGTGAAGTCTGAATGTCCTGATTCAGAAGAAGCGGCCTTCGCAGAAGACATTCTGGAGAAACTTCGAAATGGTGTAGGCAACAACGGTAAGACCGAAGACCCGAAAGAAGACCCGAAGGATTCATCTGACTTGGCAGACAGCCCGTTTAAGTATGACGCTAGTGCAAGACACTATTTCATGCTTGTCCTTCCAATGGGTTCTGGCGATGTAAACAAGATCAAAGGAAGCCTTTCTGACTTCACGTCTGCTAATTTCCAGACCAACGGATTGAAGGTTTCTTCTAGTTTGGTAGACCGAAACAACCAGCTCGTGTTGGTAAAGACCTTCAACAGACTGGACGACGCCAAGAGCTATATCAGCACCTACGGAAATAACGACGAATTAAAGGAGTTGCGAGATGCGGGTTACCAAGTATCTCTCATTTCTAAGGAAAATTACGTGACGCTTTTCAAGACGAAGGAGATTGATGGTTATCAAGCCTTCTATGAAGCAAATTACGTGGAGTAGAAACATGAAAAAGAGCAAGCGAATGGGACGAGCTGCAGAGAACCCAATGGAGAACGGCATCAACAGAATTGTTGAAGGAACTAGTTTCAAAGGAGAAATTACCTGTGAAAGCAACATTCGAATTGATGGCGTTTTTGAAGGAGAACTTTCCACGAAAGGAAGATTGGTGATTGGCCCCCAAGGAAAACTAAACGGCACAGTGGTTTGTCAGAATTGTGAAATCGAAGGTGTCATAGAAGGAAAACTGGCAGTGGAAGAATTGCTCTCACTGAAGGCAAGTGCTAAACTAGATGGTGAAGTGCACTACGGTCAAATTAGCATTGAGCCAGGAGCTGTCCTTACAGGTACCTGCTACATGGGTAGCAAAATCAAAGACATCAAAAGTGGCGGATTCACCCAAGCAAACAAAGCCGAAGAGCAAACAGCCTAACGCTTTTATCAAGTACAGCAACATGGGTTTCGTAATGGCTGCGGCTATTGGAGGCTTCATGTATGGCGGAATGAAGCTGGATGAATACCAAGAGAATGAAACACCAGGATGGACGATCGTAGGAGCGATGGTAGGTGTAACCGCAGCTATGTATTACGTCATTAAGGATTTTACCAAGAAATGAATAATCGCCCTTTTTTCATCGCTAACTTCAGCGTACTAGCTCTTCTGTTGGTGATCTACATGGTTTATGTTTACGGCTTCGCGAATGCGTACAATTGGGTCATCCCGGTTGTTTTTGTGGCGTACAGTTTATTGAACATAATGCTCTACCGCATGTTGGTCAACGCCAATGACAAGTCCCCCGCACGATTCATCACTGCTTTTACAGGGGTGGTAGGAATCAAACTCATGTCGGCATTGGTCTTTCTCCTGATTTACTTATTAACAACCGACGTAGACCCCATTCCGGTTGTTGCAGCGGTTTTCTTGGGATACACCGGTTTTACAATCGCCCTCATTCGCGTTGTACTCTCCACTATTCGCGAAAAATAGAAAGATTCACTATTCAGGGTGAAATTTTTTAACGCACACCACATAGTATCAACATTATTTAACTACTTTTGCACCGTTTTTTAAGGGTTGCAAAACCAGTGATAATGGATTTTCGAAAGATTGTTTCGCATGTATTAACTGTAGTTCTTACTACAGCATTGTTCCTTCCCTTTGCTGCTTCAGCTTCAGAAGACGGACATGAAGGGCACGCCCACGGCGAAAAAGAGCCATTCGTGGCCGGGGAGTATATCATCCATCACATTGCCGATGCGCACAGCATTCACCTGTGGGGCGATGAGGCCGACGGCGTTCATCCAGTTAGCATCCCATTGCCAATCATTTTATGGACAGAAAACGGTTTGACTGTTTTTTCTTCTGGCCAGTTTCATCACGATGATGAAGGAAAGCACGTTGTTGAATCCAACGGACAGCGCTTTGTCAATTTCCACGAAAAAATTCTTTACGCTACGTCATCTCCAGATGCACACGGAGTGTATGCTAATATTGATGCTGAAACGCACAAGCCAGTTGGTGCGCAACCAATGGACTTCAGTATCACCAAGTCAGTATTCGGAATGTTGATGATCATGTTCATCATGATTCTTGTGTTCCGTGCCGTAGCGAAGGGCTACAAGAAAAATGCAGGAAAAGCACCAACAGGTATTCAAAATGCGTTGGAGCCGCTCATCCTTTTCATTCGTGATGAGGTAGCAATTCCTTCATTAGGAGCGAAGAAAGCAGATAAATTCTTGCCTTTCTTGTTAACCGTATTCTTCTTCATCTGGTTATGTAACATCCTTGGTTTGGTTCCATTCTTAGGAGGTTTCAACATTACTGGAACACTAGGAGTGACTATGGTGCTTGCAGCGTTTGTGTTTATCATTACCACAATCAACGCAAACAAGCACTATTGGATGCACATCCTATGGCCTCCTGGAGTGCCAATCCCAATTAAGTTTATCCTTATTCCTATTGAGCTCGTTGGTATTCTTTTGAAGCCGCTTGTATTGATGATTCGTTTGACGGCGAACATTAGTGCAGGACACATCGTGATCTTGGCGTTTGTCAGTTTGATCATCATGTTCGGTCAGCAGAGTACAGGACTTGGAATGGGAATTGGCGTGGGGGCTGTTGCCTTCATGGTATTTATGTTCTTCCTAGAGCTACTTGTTGCTTTCCTACAGGCGTATGTATTTACGTTGTTGGCGGCCTTGTATTTCGGGGATGCAACTCAAGACGCACATCATTAAATCAAACAATAAATTTTTACAAAAATGGAATTGCTCACAATCCTACTTAACGATTTCCTTGGACAAGGTCTTGCAGGTATCGGTGCTGGCGCAGCTGTAATTGGCGCAGGAATTGGTATCGGCCGTATTGGTGGTTCAGCTCTAGAAGCTATGGCTCGTCAGCCAGAATCTACTGGTGATCTACGTGCTAACATGATCGTTGCTGCCGCTCTTGTTGAGGGTGTTGCACTTTTCGCAGTGATCGTTTGTCTACTTGTAGCTCTTAACGGATAATTAAGAGATACCGGTATGGATGCGCTGTTATCACCTGCCTTAGGTACCATTGTTTGGGCTTCAATTGCCTTCATCATTGTTCTACTACTCCTTCGTAAGATGGCGTGGGGTCCTATTCTACAAGGACTGAAAGACCGTGAAGAGTCAATTGCAGGTTCATTGAATGAAGCTGAAAAGGCACGCCAAGAAATTGCCAATCTGAAGGCAGACAATGAACAACTTCTTCAAGAAGCTCGTAATGAGCGTGATGCTATCCTTAAGGAAGCACGTGAAATGAAGGAGAGTGTTATTGCTGACGCGAAGACTCGTGCGAAAGAAGAGGCTGACAAAATCGTTACTGCTGCTCGTGAAGAAGTAGTAAACGAAAAGAATGCTGCACTTGCGGAATTGAAAACGCATGTTGCTGCTTTGTCACTCGATATCGCAGAGAAAATTCTTCGTAGCAATTTGTCTTCTGACGAAAAGCAATCAGAATTGGTAGGTAAATTACTAGAAGAGACAGATCTCAACTAAGAATTATGCTTAACCCGAAAGTTGCACAACGGTACGCTAAATCGCTCATTAACCTCGCCACAGAACGGAACGAGGTTGATGCTGTTGAGAAGGACATGAATCTTATTCTTGAAGTACTCGAGGAAAGCAAGGACATGCGTCTATTGCTCCAGAGTCCTGTGGTGAACACAGACAAGAAAGAAAAAATCCTTGATGCCGTCTTTGGTGGTCATATCACCGAGATGTCAAAAGGATTTATAAGAATCTTAACTTCCAAAGGCCGTGAATCGCTTCTTTTGGAAGTATCAGCTCGCTTTGTTGAGCTTGTTAAGCAAAGCAAAGGCATTCTTACCGCTAAGGTGATTACAGCAGGTAAACTCTCAGATGAAGATCGCGCAAGCATCAATAAGATGGTTGCTGAAATGAATCAGGGAACTGCAGAAATCGAAGAAGTGGTAGACCCAAGTATTGTAGGTGGATTCATCTTGAAAGTGGAAGATAAGATGGTAGACGCTTCTGTGACATCACAGCTGCGTAAACTACGTCGTAACTTCACAGACAAGACATACGAGTCTACCCTCTAAAGAAATTAAAAATCGCACCCTTTTGGGTGCACCAAACGTCATTCAATGGCTGATTTGAAACCCGCAGAAGTATCTGCAATTCTCAGAGAGCAGCTTTCAGGCATTAAGTCTGCAGCTGAACTAGAAGAGGTAGGAACCGTTCTTCAGATTGGAGATGGTATCGCTCGTATCTACGGATTGTCTAATGCACAGTCTGGAGAGCTTATCGAATTTGAGAATGGTGTACGTGGAATCGCACTTAACCTCGAAGAAGACAACGTTGGAGCTGTATTGTTAGGCCCATCTGGAGACTTGAAGGAAGGAGCTAGCGTAAAGCGTACCGGACAAATTGCATCAATCAAGGCTGGTAAGGGACTTCTTGGTCGTGTTGTAAACACACTTGGACAACCTATCGACGGTAAAGGACCTATTGAAGGTGACCTTTACGAAATGCCTATTGAGCGTAAAGCACCAGGGGTAATCTACCGTCAGCCGGTGAACGAACCACTTCAAACTGGAATCAAGGCAATTGATGCCATGATCCCTGTAGGTAGAGGTCAACGTGAGCTTATTATTGGTGACCGTCACACTGGTAAAACAACTGTTGCGATTGATACCATTATCAACCAAAAGGAGTTTTACGACAGAGGAGAAGCCGTATTCTGTATTTATGTTGCTGTTGGTCAGAAAGGATCTACAGTAGCAGGAATAGTGAAGACGTTGGAAGACGCAGGAGCAATGGACTACACAGTAGTTGTATCTGCATCTGCTTCTGATCCAGCACCACTTCAGTTCTACGCACCGTTTACCGGAGCAGCGATTGGAGAGTTCTTCCGTGATACGGGTAACCCAGCATTGATTGTTTTTGATGATTTGTCAAAACAAGCCGTAGCATACCGTGAGGTATCTCTATTGCTTCGTCGTCCTCCAGGACGTGAGGCATACCCAGGAGATGTATTCTACCTACACAGCCGTCTTCTTGAGCGTGCTGCAAAGGTGATTGCTACTGATGAAATTGCTTCTCAAATGAATGACCTCCCAGATTCTATCAAAGGAATCGTGAAGGGTGGAGGTTCATTGACAGCACTTCCAATCATTGAAACACAAGCGGGTGACGTTTCTGCCTACATTCCAACAAACGTAATTTCGATTACGGATGGGCAGATTTTCCTTGAGTCAAGCTTGTTCCTATCAGGTGTACGTCCTGCGATTAACGTAGGTATCTCAGTATCACGTGTAGGAGGTTCGGCTCAGATTAAGTCAATGAAGAAAATTGCAGGTACATTGAAGCTTGACCAAGCGCAGTACCGTGAGCTTGAAGCGTTCGCAAAATTCGGATCTGACCTTGATGACGCTACAAAAAGCGTTATTGAAAAAGGAGCTCGTAACGTAGAGATCTTGAAGCAAGCACAAAACTCTCCAATGACCGTTGAAGAACAAGTGGCTATCATTTTCTGCGGAACAAAAGGATTGTTGAGCAAGGTTCCTGTTAAGAAGGTAAGAGAGTTCGAAGTAGAATACTTGAGCTACATGCGCAACAAGCACCGCGATGTGCTAGATACATTGAAGGCTGGTAAGCTTACTGATGAAGTAACAAGCACCCTTCGTAAAGTATGTGAAGAATTGACCGCTAAATACGCGTAATCATGTCAGGAGGGCTTAAAGAAGTACGTAATAGAATTGTCTCTGTTCAATCAACGAGTCAGATCACGCAGGCCATGAAAATGGTTTCTGCCGCGAAGTTACGCCGTGCCCAAGATGCGATTGTTCGTATGCGTCCTTACGCTGAAAAACTGCAAGAAATCCTTTCGAACGTAAGCTCGAGCCTGGATTCTTCTGAAGGGGTTTATTCAGTTCAACGCGAAGAAAAGAATGTGTTGATGGTAGCCATCACCTCGAATAGAGGACTTTGTGGTGGGTTCAACAACAATGTGATCAAACGAATCAATGAGCTAATTGCTTCTGATTATTCAGATGCAAATGTGAATGTCCTAGCGCTTGGAAAGAAGGCAAATGACGCTTTTAGCAAGCTTGGACTTGTTACAACGGAAGGATTCAATGATCAGCCGTATTTGATTTATGACGACTTAACTTTCGGGGCAAGCTCTGAAATAGCACAGGCTATCATGGATCAATTCGTTGCTGGGAAGTATGATAAGGTTGTACTCGTTTACAACCAGTTCAAAAACGCAGCAACACAAATTCTTCGCACAGAACAAATGCTACCTGTACTTCCGTTGGAAACAACAGGGGACGAAGAGGAAGTGGCTTCCAACAATGAGTATATCTTCGAGCCAACGCGCGCAGATATCATTGAACGAATCATTCCGAACTCGTTGAAAGTGCAATTGTTCAAAGGATTGCTTGATAGCTATGCTTCAGAACACGGAGCGCGTATGACGGCAATGCACAAGGCAACTGACAACGCAAACGACTTGGTTAAGGAACTCAAGTTGAGTTACAACAAGGCGCGTCAAGCGGCCATCACAAATGAAATTCTTGAAATCGTTGGAGGTGCGGAAGCACTCAACGGTTAATCAAAAAGATATACCCATTAAAAAGCACTCCAACCGGGGTGCTTTTTTAGTTTAAATCGTAGCATGATATTTGCACGGTAAGGCGTACACCAATAACCTAAACATGGTGTATCTTTCGTTCTCATGGCAAAATCTCCTATTCATCTTACCCTTAGGCAGCGGATCTATTTTTCTATGCTCACGCTGATTCTACTGTCTTTTGTAGTAACAGGAATTACGGCGTATTACAATTTTCGGACCCAAGAAGAGGAGTACAACTTATCCAGGCTGAGCAGAAAAGAGATGGCTGTTCAAGAGAGCATGCGCTATTTCTTGGCTACCAATGACGGATACATGGCTACGGATTCTGTCCCGATTCTGTTCTCTGATAAGGTGTGTGAATTGGCAGATGTACATGGTTTAGCAATCAATTTCTATTCACTTCGCGGAGAGCTACTCATTAGTTCAAGCACCACCGATTTTGATGAACTAGGCTTCACCCAGCAAATCGATTACCAGGTGATGAAGCAACTTTCAATGGGCAATTCCCGGGCTGAAATGGCCAAGGACATTGACCACGGTACGTACATCATGGCGTATTGGTATTTCAGAGATATTGAAGGGAAGCCCATCGCCATTACCAATGTGCGTTACGACAAGAAGGAAGTAGATGAAGGAGAGCTGAAGTCTTTCTTAGGTCAGTTGACACAGATTTATGTGCTGCTGTTCCTCGGAGCTAGCTTGTTCGCATTCATCTTGTCGAACTACATTACTTCGTCCCTGCAAAAGATTGGAAAGCGAATGCAGAACCTTGAGTTAGGTAAAACCAACGAGCCGTTAGAATGGGACAGTGATGATGAAATTGGCGCACTTGTGAAGGAATACAACCGCATGATGAAGGAAGTAGAAGCTTCTGCAAGTGTATTGGCAAAGAGCGAGCGAGAAAGTGCCTGGAGAGAGATGGCAAAACAGGTGGCTCATGAGATTAAGAACCCGCTGACCCCAATGAAACTTCGTGTGCAACATTTAACTAGGTCATACAGTGGTGGAGAGGGGCAGTATCAGCAGAAACTAGATGCGTTCAGGGACTCCATGATTGAACAAATCGACGCATTATCAAACATTGCCAGCGAGTTCAGCAACTTTGCGAAAATGCCGAAAGCTCAAAACGAAGAGGTCAACCTGCACGAAGTTATTTCGAGCTGCTTGGACCTATTTGATAAAACAGATGGTATTGAGTTGTCTTATGTGAATCAAATTGAAGATGACGCGGTAGTGTACGCAGACAAAGATCAAATGGTGCGGGTATTCAACAACCTGGTTAAAAATGCCATACAGGCCATTCCAGCGTCCCAAGAAGGCAAGATTCACATACGGCTTATGCCTAAGAACGAAGACCTGTTAATTGAGGTGTGCGACAATGGATCAGGTATTCCAGAAGATATGCGCAGTAAGATCTTTCAGCCAAACTTCACAACGAAATCCACGGGAACAGGGCTGGGCTTAGCAATGGTTCAGAACATCATCCATCAAGCCGGCGGCAGCATTACGTTTGCCACCTCAGAAAACAGAGGAACATGCTTCAAAGTGACCCTTCCTACCTATACAGCGTGAGCCTTGAAGAGGACTGGTCTGCTTGGTGAAGCATCATTTTCAAAAGGAGCAGTTTGAAGGTTCATCAAGTATATCCCATCTTCGATAGTGTCATCTATAAACGCTAACTCGGTAATTGTTGCATCTTTTCTGGGGTTATCAGGTAATCCCCAGAAGGCGCGGTGCGACTGCAATTCTCCACCGTCTACTTCTCGATCAACGCTAGGGAGGTCCATCACCAAGTGCTTTACACCCCCTGAAACCAACTTTAGAGCTGCTTTAAGCGATAAATACGGCGGATTGGTGTCATTATAAACCTTCGTTCGTTTTGAGCTGTCATTTGGCCTCGTTCGCAGGATGAGTGCCGGGGGAAGTTTTCCATCGGGAATTTGATGCGCATCGATCATCAGATCTCCTTGCTGCATGACAGGCAACTGCTCGGGCGCTTCGGTGAGTGTGACGGTATGCAACAGGGCCACACAATGAAAGTCTGTAAAAAGCTGATTCACGGAGTGGAACTCTTTGGTGATGTGCCCAAGGCATTCGGTATGTGTTCCGTGTCCGTGCGGGTTGAATTTAATAGAGCGAAAATTGACACTGCCTCCTTCTTCAACACTTCCGACCCAGCCGTCAGCGCGCACGGGTTCAATTTCAATGGGTGGCACATACCAAGCTGCTAACCGGTTTGGTCCGGCTACAAGAGGAATTGAAATGTCGTGACCTGCAGTAAGGTCTACTTGGAAGGTGCTGTTGTTGTGGGTGAACGTTGTTTTCATAGGCAACAAAAAAGCGCCCCAGTTGGAGCGCTTTTAAAGTTATGTAAAAGGAAGTAATTTTAGTTACATCCCATTGTTCCGAATCCAGATACGAGATCAAAATCAATGTCCTCATCATCATCAAGTGATTCGAAGATCTCAAGAAGACCTAGGTATTCACCTGTGAAAGACATCTCGCCACCAGACACGTTAAGTGTTCCGTCAGCAGAGAAATAGAGGTTGAAATTTTGGAAGTCTAGTACATAAGAGAATCCTTTTTGGTCAAGATCATCAAGGTCACCCTCTAGATCGTCAAGCCAGTTCAAGATTTCATAAGTACCTGAAGCTTCGTTGTCGTATACGAAGTACATTGCATATCCGTGGAAGAAGTCTGAAAAATCAGCATCCTCATCGAATTCATCGTCCAAAAGGGCTTCAAAATCACCTCCGATACCGAGTACCAAAGAGATGCCATCGAGGTTGCCACCGTAATCAAAAAGATCAAGGCCTAATGCTTCATCAGATGCTGAGAAGCAGAAAGTATAGTCGATGTCAATTGCACTTGAACCAGCAACAACAGTTCCTCCTGAATTTGCTCCAAAGGAGAAAGAAGGAATGATTAACACGCCGCCACCTTCAGGACTTTCAACGAATACGGGACCATCTGAGTTAGAGAAGTTCCATCCGTCGTTTGCATCAGCAAAGCTAAAGTCACGCGTTTGAAGGTTGAAACGATAAATCGTTTCTGTTTCTTCGTTGTAGATACCAATTTCTGGTAGATTATTCGCCATTTCTTGCGCCATACGTAGGTCTGCGTCTTCTACCTTGATTTCACGAGGATAGTAGCCAGTGCCTTCTGTAGCTTGTTTTCCACAAGATGCAGCAAGAGTGATAACCGCGAATAATACGATTAAACGAAGAGAGAAATTTGTTGTAACAGTTTTCATAGTTCTATTAGTTGATCAAGAAACCGAGACGGATAAGACCGTTCACAGTAGGACCAACATTGAAAGAAGAACCATTTTCAATCGCTGCAGGAGGATCAAGTTCTGCGTCTGTACCTCCAGAAGCTGCAAGGCTCCATGCTGCGTTGTCAGAGAATTCAACTGTTGAGTCAGCCATACTAGTGCTTGAGAAGCCGAAACCCATCTCTGCCCCAAGATAAATATTATCTGCGAAGTAGAAATCGAAACCTGCCAATAGATTCAAACCGATTCTTGTAAAGCCATCTTTGTCTGTTTGTGTCCAAACAACGTTCTTGTCCAATTCGAATACGTTATCGATATCGTTTGGAGACCAGAACTCTTGCTCAGTGCTCATACGTCCAATACCGAAATCAATTTCAGCACCGATGTATGGAGACAAACGGTCAGTTCCGTCGAAGTGAATTTCGTATCCTGGACGGATAGTCAAGTCAAACGTACGATCGTACATGTAAAGCGCAGGACTCGTTGGATCTTCAATAGAAAGATCTCCTTCCTGAGACGTTACGGTCTTGTCTGTAGAAGACCCAACGAAGAAATTCACACGGAAAGCAGAGCTTTCATCTAGGAATGTACGGAAGCGGATTCCGCTAATAGAAATTGGGTTTCCCCCTAGTGGAGCGAACTGGAACTCAATGTTCTTGTCACCTCCAATTTGTTTTTGAGCCTGCACGTCGATGCCTGTTACGCAAAAGAGTGCGGCTGCAGCAAGAATAATTGCTTTTTTCATGATGGTTGAAATTTAGTAATACTCGTTTCCAAGTTGCAAGGAAATAAATTAATCTTCCTCGTTTAAGTAAGTATATATGGTTTATTAACAATTAGCACTTGAAATGTTGAAAACCACGAACATTCCATAGCATTGTTTCAAATTAAGCCAATTATTCTACCGTAACGGATTTAGCCAAGTTACGTGGTTGGTCTACGTTGCACCCGCGCATAACCGCGATATGGTAGCTAAGTAGCTGCAATGGAACAGTTGCAAGTAAGGGCACGAGGCAGTCATCAGACTTTGGAATTTCAATCACATGGTCTGCCAGTTTGCGCACATGCTTGTCGCCAGCGGTTACAATAGCAATGATTTTTCCTTTACGCTCCTTCACCTCTTCAATGTTGCTTACGACCTTCTCATAGCTCTGTCCTTGTGTTGCGATTACAAACACAGGCATCTCTTCGTCAATCAGTGCAATTGGTCCGTGCTTCATTTCTGCAGCCGGATATCCTTCCGCGTGGATGTAACTAATCTCTTTCAACTTAAGCGCACCTTCCAACGCAACAGGGAATGTATATCCTCTTCCCAAGTACAAGGCGTTTGAAGCATCCTTGTAAATTTCTGAGATGTACTCAACAATATCGTTCGACTTAAGTGCCACTTCAACCTTATCAGGAATAGAGTTAATTTCAGCAATTAAGCGGTGAAGTCTTTCAGGTTGAATGGCACCGCGCTTTTCAGCAACGGTAAGGGCCATCAATGTGAGAACGGTAACTTGAGCGGTAAATGCTTTCGTTGATGCTACACCAATTTCTGGTCCGGCGTGGGTGTAAGAACCACTGTGGGTCTCTCTAGAAATGGTTGAACCAACTACGTTGCACACACCGAAAATGTGAGCACCGCGTTCCTTAGCCAACGTAATAGCCGCTAGCGTATCTGCTGTTTCACCACTTTGCGAAATAGCGATGACGATATCATCTTTCTCAATGATGGGGTTTCGGTAACGAAATTCCGAAGCATACTCCACCTCTACAGGAATTCGCGCGAGGTCTTCAAATAGGTACTCGGCCACTAAGCCGGCATGCCATGAAGTACCACAGGCAACAATGATGATGCGCTTCGCGTTCACCCACTTGTCTTCGAACTTCTCTATCCCAGACAAACGAACCATGCCTTTCTGAAGGTTCATTCGGCCTCGGAAGCAATCCATGATGGAACGGGGCTGCTCGTATATTTCTTTCAGCATGAATGAATCATACCCTCCTTTCTCCAAAGCTTCGAGTTGCATCTCAAGCTCTTGGATGTATGGAATTTTCTCACGGTTCTGGATGGTCACGATCTTAAGACCGGTCTTTTTATCCATCAAGGCGATTTCTTCATCCTCGAGGTAAACAACGTTCTTCGTGTATTCTACAATTGGCGTTGCATCAGACCCAACGAAGTAGGTACCATCTTCACCAATTCCAATTACAAGCGGACTACTTTTCTTCGCGGCAATGAGCTGACTAGGATTGTTTTTATCCATCACAACAATTGCATAAGCACCTACCACTTCATTGAGTGAGATACGCACCGCTTCGAATAAGTCAACCTTCGTATTGGATCTTACCTCTTCAATAAGGTGTGCAAGGACTTCGGTATCGGTGTCACTGGTAAATTTGTGTCCACGGTTAATGAGCTCATCTTTGAGTGTATTGTAATTTTCAATGATTCCATTGTGAATGATGGCCAAGTCTCCATCACCTGATAGGTGGGGGTGAGCGTTGGTATCATTGGGAGGTCCGTGGGTTGCCCAGCGAGTATGCCCAATACCCACGTTTCCAGTGGTTACGCTTTCGCCAACGTGGGTTTCGAGGTCCGAAACCTTTCCTTTGCACTTGTATAAAGTGATGTCTTTGTTATTCAGGAGTGCAACCCCTGCACTATCGTAGCCCCTGTACTCAAGTCTTTTCAAACCTTTGACGAGTATAGGGTAAGCGTCTTCAGTTCCTAGGTAGGCAACAATACCACACATAAGCGTATTTGCTAAAATTTAAGCCCTTAGGCCAGTACGAATGTAAGATAATCTGGAAATCAATAAGAATAGGTCAGTTCTAGCCTCATTTTTCTGTCAGGGTCCATTACGTCTCCATCGGGTCCATTCAATTGAACACGTGTAACAGAAACCCCAGCATTGTTGGACACAATGTATAGAAAATTAACAGCAGCGATGCCATTCAAGTAGTCTTGGAACCAGCGCGAAATGTTAAAACGGTATTCATTGTTAACGCCATCATAATCTCCGTCAATATCAATCAGGGAAGAAAGTTGACCAGGCAGCGAGACAGGTTCACCGTCTTCGTTTTCAGTCAAACAAAACAGCAAAGACTGAACGCCGAATCGGGTATCTCTTCCGTCTTGCACAGGAACAATGAGTTCTGCTTTATTCACCGTTCTGGTTTCAATGGCGTTGAAATTGTCAAGGTGAGGGAAAATCACTTTTGCTTTTGCTCCTGCAGCGGCCTGTACCACGAGCTCATTGCTCCCGTCGACCTCTCCGTCTTGATTTAATGGAGATAAAGAACCGTTGAACGAGTGGTCAAAACGACTCGTACGGGCACACAATGAATTAATGGTATAATCAAAGGAGAGTGTATCTGCGTCGTTGTGGTAGTAAAGTGTCATGCGTGATTCACCGCCCAGTAGGTTGAGTGTTGCAACACCGCCACCACCGCTAGCAGACCTCACGTAGATTCCTTTGAAAAAATCAACGAAGTTCTCATTGGAGTCATACACTTCTTCTCCTGCTGTAATGAACCTGTTCGCCAAATCCATGTTCAGGCGCATGCGTAGCTGTGCATCAACAGAGTCTTCTTCTGAGAAGAAGATTTGGTCATTCAGGTTGAATTGATGTGTTTCATCACCTGGTTCAATGAGATTCACAACGTCGCGTTCAAAGTCTCTACCAGAGTAATAGGCAGAATCAATGTCGAGGCTTTCTGTAAGTTCGAATACCTCAAAATACTGAGGAGCAACTTGTCCGTAGACATCGCCCGTGTATGTAAAGCTTAGTACGAGTGAGTCAGCAACAGGATTGTCTCCAAAAACAATATCAGGAGTTTCAAGTCTAAGTTGCGTGTAGATGGATGTTCGAACAGGCCCCGTCAGCTCATCAATGTAGTTTCCAAGAAGAGACAGAGAAAGTTCGTCTGTTCTCAAGGAGTCTTCAAGCACATTGAAAGCTTCTATGGTAAGGGTGTCGGTCTTGGTGATTGCAAGCAGATCATCTTCAGGTTGCAACCCAAGGCCAACATCATTCGTTGGTTTCTTGCATTGGACCAAAAGGAGGCTTACAAGCAAAAAGATGGCGGCCTCAAGAGGCCGCCCAGAGCGTTTTTGGCGAGAGGTCACTATTGTGTTATTCCTCCACCAAGATCTGCTTTCCCTCAATGATCGAGTCATAGAAAGAAGTAGCGTCTGTAACAATGTTGTTTTCGTCTGTGCTTTCAATTGATGCAATTTCAGATTCAGAGATGAAGCCGCGAAGATCGGCATCTACATCTTCAGAACCAACGATTACGCCGTCAGAATATTGGATAGCCAATTTACTGAGGTTGTTAAATGTTGGATCATCAATTTGAGAAATTTTCTCATGAGCGATTCCGTCCAGCGCAACTTTCTTGCTCATACCGGCGTCAAGACTGCCTTCGAAATCATTCCCCATCGCCGAGAATACCACTTTTGAATTGGCAAAATGTGGATCCTTGCTGTACAATTCTTTAACATATAATGGCAAAAGTGCAGACATCCAGCCGTGGCAATGGATAACATCTGGCACCCAACCAAGCTTTTTCACGGTCTCCAGCACGCCACGAACGAAGAAAATTGATCGTTCATCGCTATCTTCAAACAGGTCGCCATCATCATTGCGTAAAAATGCTTTACGCTTGAAGTACTCTTCGTTATCAATGAAATAAACCTGCATACGAGCTACAGGAATAGATGCTACTTTTATGATAAGAGGGTGGTCGGTATCGTTGATAATGAGGTTCATCCCAGAAAGACGAATTACTTCGTGCAACTGGTGTCTACGCTCGTTGATTTTACCATAACGAGGCATGAACACTCTAATTTCTTTACCTTTTTCGTGGGCGCCCTGAGGGAGATTTCTGCTGATCCGAGATTGAGGTGTTTCTGGAAGGAATGGAACTATTTCTTGCGAAACATAGAGGATCTTAGCTTTACTCATCAGGTTATCTTTTTTGTCAGGAATACTGCAAAATTACGGAAAAATGAGCGATTCTTCAAATGAATCCTTTAGCTTTGGCCGATTTGACCAATTTCAAGTGACTTCAAAAAGATGATTGTATTTACCCACCCAAGGGAATGGAAACGACTGCGTTCGGAGTTGTTTTCTGACAGAGCCTCAGTTGGTTATGTTCCAACCATGGGGGCATTGCACGAAGGCCATCAATCCTTGATTTCAAGAGCTTCTGAAGAGAATGATTTAGTTGTTGTTAGTATCTATGTAAACCCCACTCAATTCAATCAAGCATCCGATTTAAGTGCTTACCCGAGGGATTTAGGTACTGACTTAGAGATTGCCGCAGCAGCAGGTTGCGAAGTGGTTTTCGCCCCAACCAATGAATCTATTTATGGTGAAGAAATGGTTTCATCAGATACCGATTATGGCACGTTAACTTCTTCATTGGAGGGAGCAGAACGTCCCGGACATTTCAACGGGGTGGTTACAATCGTTCGGAAATTATTCAATGCTGTAAAGCCCACCCAAGCTTATTTTGGTGAAAAAGACTTTCAGCAATTGGCCATTATTCGTGAAATGGTGCGAAGAGAATCCATTGATGTCAACATTGTTGGGTGTGAATTGGTACGCGACGAAGATGGGCTGGCGCTTAGTTCGCGGAACGCAAGGTTGTCTAACGAAGGCAAGCTGACGGCGTTGTTTTTAAGTAAGACCATGCGAGAGGCAGATGAAAAAGACCGAACGGTTCCCCCTCAAACACTGGCAAAATGGGCTTTTGACCAACTTGAGAATCACCCAGGTATTGAACCTGAATATGTAGAGATAGTAGACGCAACAACACTCGAGAAATTGAACGAGTGGGGAACAGAAGAGGCCAGAATTTTGCTCACCGCGTGGGTAGATGGTGTTCGTCTGATCGATAACAGTGCGATTTGAGCCTAGTGAACTGAGATTGTTTTACCTTTGTAACAGGAATACCCGAAATCTGATTTTGGGCTGAACGAGATTTTAGTTTAATAAGTCATAAAACAGTAGAACATGACACTCTTTATTCAAAACATGGGCCCGGCGTCTATAGTACTTATCCTATTGGTAGTTGTGCTATTGTTCGGAGGGAAGAAAATTCCTGAGCTTATGAAAGGACTTGGTAAAGGAATGAAGGAGTTTAAGGATGCTTCTCAAGGAGATGAGGACATCAAAAAACAGGATGATTCGAACGATTAATCGAGAATCTCCCTCATTACGACAACAAAGCCACTCATTTTCGCGTACTCCCCACATGAAGTACCACCACGTTACATTTCTTATTCTCGCCTTTTTTGGGATTCAATTGAATGCCCAAACAACTGCTAATGCAGATTCATTGACACTTCCTGTGGAAGTTAGTGAAGAGGTCATGATCAACGGGTTGTTTCTAAATGAAATTGATTCGCTCTGGCAAGAATCGTTCAAAGCCCTCAATTGCTTAAGCACAGACACGGCTTTTTGGAACATCAATGATTTTCAGGCCGACGAAGTTCCTGCACTGGATACGGCGCTGATCTTTTCTAGGCTTGAATTGCTGCATGCAGAGTCTCCTATTGACTTAGCTCCGAACGATATTATTCTAGATTACATCAAGTTTTACAGCTCTAGAAGGCACAAGCACCTTGGGCAAATGTTGGGTAGCGCGGGGTATTACTTCCCCCTCTTTGAAGAAAAACTGGACCAGAACAACCTTCCATTGGAACTGAAGTACCTCTCTATTGTGGAGAGTGCCCTCAACCCGAAAGCTCGTTCTCGAGTGGGTGCTACTGGATTGTGGCAGTTTATGTTCCAGACAGGGAAAGCCTACGGATTGGAGGTCAACAGTTATGTAGATGAGCGCATGGACCCTCTTCTTGCCACTGAAGCTGCGTGCAAGTATTTTGAAAAGCTGTACAGCATGTATGGCGACTGGAACCTGGTGTTGGCGGCCTACAATGCAGGACCGGGAAATGTGAACAAGGCCATTCGTAGGTCTGGAGGGAAGCAAACATATTGGGGTATTCGTCCTTATTTACCAAGAGAAACCAGGGGATATGTTCCTGCATTTATTGCGGTGAACTACCTCATGAATTTCCCTTCTGACCACAACATTTATCCTACTGAGCCAACGTGTGCATGGGTAGAAACAGACACCATTGTGGTTTCTGAAGCAGTACGCTTTGACCAATTGGAGGCTTATTTAGACGTCACGTCCGAAGAACTTTCAAGGTACAACCCAACGTACCGAAAGGGAATAATTCCAGCTGTTGGAAATAACAATGTTCTTCGACTTCCTTACACTCTTTCGGGTGATTTTATCCAGTTTGCAGACAGCATTTACAATTACAAAAAAGATGAAGCGCCGGAAGTGGTTGTTGAAAATGAACCGACAGTTTATTACGTTCGAAGCGGAGATGTGCTTGGTTCTATTGCTCAGCGACACGGTTGTTCTGTAAGCCAACTAAAGGCTTGGAATAACATAAGAGGGACGACCATTCGTGCAGGGCAGAAATTATACATCTATTCTTCTGCTAAGAGCACTAAAAAGAAGACAACGAGCGTTAAGAAACAGAGCAACGCTCAATTCGAAACCGACCAAAGTGGTGAATACCGCTACCACACCGTAAAATCTGGCGATACCCTCTGGGATATTGCTAACTTGTATGACGGAGTATCTGTTGAACAACTGCAGAGACTCAATAAAGGACTGAATGCCAAGAGTTTGAAACAAGGCCAAAAGATCCGAATACAAAAGATTAATTCATGACAAGATTTCTTATTGCCTGTGCTTTGGTACTCACATTCAGCGGATGTGAAGAAAGCAACGAACTCATGCTCCCTGGAAAAGTAGGTCCAGCGGGAGAACTTTTAGTGGTAGTTGATGACGCTCTTTGGGAGGGCCCAGTTGGAGAAGCCATTGAAGAAGTGGCCGGAAGACCATACGACTTGCTTCCGCAATACGAGCCTGAATATTCCCTTTCAGTCATCAACCGAAAGTCATTTGACCGCTTCTTTAAACCGCATCGAAACATCTTGTTCGTTGATATGGATGACCGTATTGACACCCAAGAACCATCATTGAAAATGTACCGCGATAAGTACGCTAGCGGACAAATTTTTGTAGAGGTCAAAGGGAAAACGCCCCAAGCCATTGCTGATATCATTACCCTTCGTGGAAATGAAATGCTGAGTGCGTTAGACGAAGAAGAATTGAAGCGCGTAGGCGACCTAGTACGAACCTACCCCAATGTACCGTTGTCTAGCGCTGTTAAAGGTAAATTTGGGTTTACCCTGGATTTTCCGCGTGATGCTTTCTTAGCCAAGGAAACGGAAGACTTTGTTTGGGTGAACCGTGAGTTAACCCGTATGAAGGGAGGCAACAACCACGACATTAAACAAGGGTGGTTCATGTACACGTATCCGTACAAAACCGACTCCGTTTTTTCTTTTGAATGGTTGGTAGCGAAGCGTGATTCGATGTTAAAAGCACATGTTCCCGGCGACATTGAAGGGAGTTACATGCAAACGCAAATGAAAATCATCCCTACGTATGAAGAAAGACCATTCAACGGCCAGTTTACCTCACAAATAAAAGGGCTTTGGACCATGGAGAATGATTTTATGGGCGGACCTTTCTTCAGCATGACCATGTACGATGAGCCAAATCAGCGCATTGTTACGGTAGAAGGGTATGCTTACGCACCCTACTTTGATAAGCGCGAGTACATTCGCGAAGTAGAAGCCGTTGTGAAAAGCTTGAAATTTGGAGCGAAATAGGTGGTTCGTTTAATGAATCACCTCCATCATTCCACTTCGTACAATTTCATTAGAGCCATTCAATACTGATAGGTAGTACCAACCGTTGTTCCATGAACTAACATCAAGTTGCAGTTGGTTGGTTCCTGCCTCCAAACGAAGTTCTTGTACCAACTGTCCATTCAATGTATACACTTGAAGTGAAGTGGCATCGGCGTTTTTCCATTGAACAGTTGCTGACTGACTAGCAGGGTTTGGAAACAAAGCCAATTCTTTCGCGTCAATTTCTTCAACAGAAACATCCGGATCTCCATTCGCAAAGGCGTATTGTCCTTTGTACAACGGCTCAATAGAGACTTGTCCAGATCCGTTCGTCAAACTGCCGGCTTGCAACTCATATGGCCCGTATTTGATCCATGGGTGGTCGCTATTCGGTCTCCAGACCAACATGATGTCGTTTTCATTGAAGCCCACAAGATCATAATCCAGTTCTTCAGGCTCCGAACCATCATAAATAAGTCGTCCGTCCATTTCAACATCTTCTGGCCAAATACCGTCTACTACCCAGTAGTGTGTCGAAGAAACCTCGTCGATGTAGTCAGCAAGGTTATTGTTATCTGGGGCAGCCCATTGGTGTTCGATTCGTACGAAAGCGCTATCACCTTCAGCAATTTCATTACACCCAAGTCTAAAGTCTACAAATGGGCGGTTCACAGGACCAGAAGGACCATCTTCCACGTATTCATAGTCCATTCTTCCTTGGTTCAGGATGCCGTTGCTATTTAAGCTGATCAATTCAGGGAGAAAGTCAGTATCCAAGGTAATGGTGGTGTATTGTCCATCACACATAATCATGGAATTGTGCTTCACCCATTCTTGGTCCATGGCTGTTATTTCTAGCGGAACATTGCTGTAGAAATCGGGGCATTCTCTCAACTTCTGTTGTATGTAAACCGTGTTCGAAAAAGAGCCGTCTCCATTGTTTACGGTATTCACCGAATCAATGACGAAGGTGCTAAACCCAGGCTTGTAAATTTGATCTTCGAAAAACGACGTTAAGTCCTCTCCGGTGTATTCGTTCAACAGGTCTCTGAAATCTTCAGGACGCATGTTTGAGAAGGCATTGTTCGCTTGAATAGAAGACATTCCTTGTCGGAACAACTCATCGCCCAAATAACCTCTCAAATTGTGCAATACGCTTGCTCCTTTCTGGTAGGTATGACGTCCGTAAATCACAGGATCAGGCATAGGCGATAGCGGGAAAAAGCCGCCATCCTGGATATGCACTGATTCAAGGATAAACAACTGATTGTCTTTGATCACGTCAATAAACTCGTCTCTACCATCTCGGAATTCATAGAAAAGGAAGGAGCTGTATTCTGCTGGACCCTCTTTGATCCACATGTCGTTGTGAACCACCATGGTCACTACATCTCCCCACCAATAGTGCCCTAGTTCGTGACTGAAGAGCTCGCCGTTGCTGTTCAAGCTTTCATTGAGCATAAACTGTGGATAAGCAATATTGGTTGGAATTTCGAGTGCTCCGTCTGTTGTAAGCACGTATCCAACACGCGGCCAAACCATTGGTCCCCACCAGTATTCGCAGGCATCAATGGCGAAATTAAGTTCGCTAAAGACGTTTTGCATTCCGCCTTGGTGTTGCGGCTTCGATGTTAGCCTGATCGGCACGGTACCGTTTTCGCCTTCGTATTCATAATCTGTGCTTTCGTAGTCTGCAACTGCTATGGCACTGAGGTATGACGGAATTGGAATGTCTAATTCAAAGGTTCGTCGAATGGTGTCTCCACCAAGAAGCACCTCATCTGTTAGGTTTCCTTGACAAGAAGGAACCATTCCGTTTGCTGCTGTCACATGGTATGTGTAGGTTGCTCTTTCAAGAAAAATATCAAAACAAGGGTACCACACTTTTCCAAAGTTCGGGGGCACTGTTGTAAGGCCTATTCCCAAGTTGTAGATGTAGTCTGATTCGAAATAAAACCCGCCCCATCCATTGTCTTGATGCGGTTCTCCGTGGTAGTGCACCGTTAAATTTTCTTCAACGCCTACTTCCGGTGACTGATCGAAGTATACCTGAAGGAAGGCGCCATCATAATTGTAGGTCATTTGACCCCCTGCGTTGGTCACAGAATCCACTTCTAGTTCGAAGAGGTCCAGAATGATACTTTCTCTATCAGGTTCAATTGCGCTGTACGTAATTGTGGTGTGCGCTACGATGCTTTGTCCGCTATAATCCGTTACATCGATGTCGATTTCATAGTGTGAAATATCGATGGTGTCTGCTCTGAGAATGCTGGTTTGAAGCATTTTTTGCTGCTCAAGCGTCAACTTTTTGGGACGAGGTGTTTCGTGAATGTTTCGGAACACGTGACATCCACCAATTTCGGTTTGGGCAAGTAAAGGGGAGGCAGCTAGAAAAAGGGCACAAAAGAGGATAAGGTTTTTCATAATCTACAATGAGCATCCAAAATACACATTTGTAGTTAGTTCGAAACCACGAAGGGTGGGAAGCTTAGACGGAAAGTATGATTGCTATGATTCCGACAGCGAAGCAGTAGTACGAGAAATAGCGTAGTTGGCTTCGTTTTACCAATGAGATCATCCAAGTGCAGGCAAGTAATCCAGCAACGAATGCCGCCGCGAAACCGGCAGCATATACTCCCGCATTTGATGAGGTAAAATCAACCCCTTCGCCCAACAGGTCTTTCGCCATTTTACCGAAGATGAGTGGAACAACCATTAGGAAACTGAAACGAGCTGCTTTTTCTCGGTCCACCCCAAGCAACACACTTGTTGAGATGGTAGCTCCGGAGCGAGATATTCCTGGCAGAATAGCAATGGCTTGTGCAACGCCAATAATGAGTGCGTCTACGAAGCCTACTTTCTTATCGGTTTTCTTGGCTTTATCTGCCAGAAACAAGAGCAACCCTGTTAAAATGAGCATGCTTCCTACGAGGAGTATCTTTCCACTAAACAGCGCATCAATTTCCTCTTCGAAAAGGACCCCAACAAGTGCGGCTGGAAACATGGAAATGATAATCTTGAGGCTGAAATTCATGGCCTCTTTGTCTTTGAAAGACAGCAAGCCTCGGAGTAAGGTGGCAATGTCTTTTCTGAAAACCACAATGGTGCTGAGCGCCGTTGCGAAATGAACGACGATGGTGAAGGTGATGCTTTCTTTAGGAACACGTTCGCTTCCAAATAGCTCTTTCACCAGCTCAAGATGTCCGCTACTGCTAACGGGAAGAAATTCGGTTAACCCCTGTACTAGACCAAGAATGATGGCCTCTATAATGGCGCTCATAGAAGAGAATAAGAAAAATCTGTATTAAGCGTCTTTCGAGACGTTATCGTCTTTTTTCGCTGGCTTTTTCATGATGGCATACATCACAAATCCGTACCCTCCGAGGATAACAATTGGCGCCAGGGTAATTCTTCTGAAGCTAAAGATTTCTTCACTGAATTCATTTGGATCTTTCGACCCACCACCCGACATCAGGAAAAATCCAAGTAGAAGGATCCCGATTCCAATGAGGAGAAGGATGTAGTTCTGGCGTTGAAAAGGGAATTGCTTGTTATCCATGGCGCAAAGAAACGAAATAAATGAAATAAGGAAGCAGCTTAATAGAGCTGATCTTGTCTTAGACGAATGTACTTATTTACAGCGAAGTGAGTTGAAACCCAAGCGATAAGAATTCCTAAAAGAACCACAATTCCGAAAAGCTTCGCGAAAGTGAAGATGTCAATGGCTTCCAACATGTTACTAGACATTTTTCTGAACAGCGCCATGAGCCCAACGATGACGGCAAATGCGAGTATTCCGGCAATGATGCCATACCACACTCCTTTCCGAATGAAGGGCCTTCGAATGAACCCTCTAGTTGCTCCAACGAGTTGCATGCTTTTGATGATGAACCTGCGGGAGAAAATGGAAAGGCGAATGGTGTTGTTGATGAGTGCGATGGCAATAAGCAGTAGCAATCCAGCCAGTACCAGTAGGGGTAAGCTCGCTCGTCTCAAGTTTTCTTCCAGTTTTCCCAAGAGCACTTTTTGGTATTCTACTTCTGTCACACCTTCAACGGATCCGATGTCTTCGGCAATCCAGTTGAGGCTATCCAACGAAGCATACTGCGGTTCCAATTGGAGGTCGATGCTGGGTGGTATGGGTAGGTAACCTAAGAAATCAACGAATTCTTCGCCCAACTCCTCTTCCATTGACTGACTGGCTTTTTCTGCCGTGACGTAGTCAGCCAGTTTGGTATATGGCTGTGCTTCCAGCTGTTTTTTCACTCTGGAAATAGCGGTCTCGTCCATGTCTTTTTCCAGAAAAACCTGAACCAGAACTTGTTCGCGCAGCTGTTCTTGCCATTTTTCTCCGAAAAGGTACAGCAGAGAAATAAGCCCCAACATTGTGAGTGTCAAGGTCATACCAACTACAGTTGACAGCGAGGTGCTCCAGTTGGAACGGGTTGTTTTAAATGGCGACTTGAACATGTTACAAAGAAACGGTTAAGGAGGTGTTTTTGGTGTTTTGATTGGATCAAAAGTAAACAGATGGGTGTTGATACCGCCTTCGCTAAAGCCACGGCGGATAACCATTGGGTCTTGATGCCCGTCGAAATCGAATTGGAGTTGGATACCTTCGGTCTGTCCATCAAACAACAGACAGGGACGCTCCGCTTGCGCGCATCTTGTTGAATAATGGTTCAGTATAACGTGCACAAATTAATGCTGAACGATTACAAAGTTGTTGTCGGAGGAACGAGTTTGGTTCGGAGCTTTGCACAGGGAAGGGGCTGGTGATATCCTAGTATAAACGTAAGTTATATGTAAGTGCTTGAAAAGGAAGAGAGTCGAAATGGGAGTTGGATACCGTTGGTTAGTCCATCAAACAACAGACAGGGATGCTCCGCTTGCGCGCATCCCGTTGAATGGTTCAGTATGTCGTTATGAAAAGCATGCTCTGCTTGCGCGCATCTAAAAAAACCGACGTTACCTTCTGACGTACAATTTACCACCAGGATAATCAGCAATAACGCTTCCAAGTTGTGCGAAAGCATTTCCACCAAGCGCGCCAGAAACGCGGTTATCCATGCACATTTCAGACATGATGGTGAAATTGTAGTCTGCGCGTTTAGCGAACCAAACGGGACCAATGGTTACTTCTCCAATGCGCACTTCAGGCACTTTGATCATGTCTTCTGTGCCAACAGATACGTCGCCACCTTTGATTAATTGCCAATCTGGGTGGCCCTTGGCCCAAGCATCAAAAACAGAGGCGTTGATAAAACTTCCTGCAATAAGCGAAGCGCTAGTAAGTTGCTTTTGCGCTTCGGATGAGAGTTTAACTTGAGCGCCGGTATCAAATAACATGGGAATAGTTTGACCATCAACAACCATGAAAAAACGACCACATTTATCGGTCATGCGCAAATACGTGTCGTCAAGGAAGTAGAGGTCTGTCAAAGGCCTGCATGTGCCATCCAAATCAGTCAACACGCGCAATTGGGATACATTGTAATCAAACTCCCAGATTTTCCCTCTGAACCATTCTCTTCCCAGCATACCGTCTGCTAGGTGCTTTCCCTTTGACCGGTACATTTTACGGGACTCAGGAAGAGGAATCTTGTACTTTGGAAAAAGGGTGTCAAACCCCGTATAGCGCCAGAAGTTTTCTCTTTTGTAACGGATTTTCAATTTCTTGAACCCCCCTTTGTACATCAGGTTTTTGCCACCGGTATCGGTATACATCAAGAGCGTGTCTCCCTTGCTGTTAGGCACACTGAGATAGATGAGGTTGTTCTCAAAACGCGTTGGCAAGATGGTTACTCCGTCAATTGCTGAAGACGCGAATAGTACTCCAAGGGCAACAAGTGATGCTAAAAAGAGGTGTTTCATTCCGCAATGATCGTGCTTTTTGTAGAAATACCGGCAGCACCCCAATAACCAAGCGCTCCATTGGACAAGTTTGTCTCAACATTTGCTGGAGGGGCGTCAAATAAGCCACCATTCCATTGGGTTTCATTCATGATGCCAATGAAGATGTCGTAGGCTTCTTCGCCAATGTTATATTGCTCAATGAGCACCGTATCTCCAATAGTAGCTTCAGTCTCAATGTCGAGATAGTCTACCTCGATATCTTCTACGTAAACACCATCGTACGCCTCATCGTCAACGAAGGTCAACTCACGCAAGGTGTCACGAACAGATTCATTGTTTACATACGTTTGCCACATGTAACGGTCTCCAGTTCCAGGAAGCTCTTGGGTCCAAATTCGAACACTGTAGTAAGAATCTCCAGGAAACCCGAACTCTTCAAAAGGATCCAATACACGCACGTGAAGTGAGTCAACAGGTGCAACTTCTCTCAGGAAAGAAGAAGCGGTGTATTCTTCACCTTCCACCTCGATGTTGATCGTATAAGTTGTGTTTGGAACACCAGCAACAATAGGAGTTAAATACACACCAGGAGCTGTTTCAGAGAGCTCCCAATTATTGTCACCATCTGTGATGTTCAACAATGCTCCTTCTACTCTTGGTGCAGCTTCATTTGCGAAGTAGCTGGTAGTCCAAGTGAGGTTTACTTCGTGCTGTTTTTCTTCGTTGGTGAACCAACCTTCAACAACCAGGCGTCTTCCGTCCTGATCATTCAAATCAAGATCAATTCGTTCGGTGCAGCTAGCCAAAGAAATCAGGACAAGTGCGAATGATAGGGATGTGAACTTTTTCATCGTGATTAAAATTTGAAGTTATACGTAACAGCAGGAATGACTGGGAGCAAGTACGTTTGCTCAGCATATGTAAGCTGTGGGTTCTGTTCGTCTTGGACGAAGTTGATTGAATAAGCATTGTGCCTGTTATAGGCATTGTAAATAGAGAACACCCATTCTCCATCCCAGTTTCTTGTGGCATTCTTACGTGGAGTAAGGGTTGCCGAAAAGTCCAAACGGTGGTATGAAGGCATGCGTTCACCATTTCGATCGGAGTACACCGGTACTACCATTCCAAGGTATTCGAATCGTCCTGTTGGCATGGTAACCGCATTCCCCGTGCTGTAAACCCAGTTCATCCCGAACGACCATTTTTCATTCAATTCATAGGACACCACTACAGAGGCATCGTGTGTTCTGTCGTAGTTCGAAGGGTACCAATCGCCGTAAATTTCAGGTATGAACCGTTCTGAGCGGGCCAACGTATAGGAGGCCAAACCGGTCAATCTACCCGCTTGCTTTCTGACCATGAACTCCAATCCGTATGCGCGAGAACTTCCTGTTCTTAGCTCCCCTTCTAAGTAAGTATTCAGCAGTAGCTGGGCATGATCGCGGAAGTCAATTGTGTTCTGCATATCCTTGTAATACGCCTCAACAGATGCTTCCAACTTGTTGTTGAAGAAGTTTCTAAAATAGCCAATCGCGTACTGGTCGGCAATCTGCGGTTTGATATTCGGACTAGCAGAGAACCACACATCAAGCGGTGAGGATGAAGTGCTGTTGGTAGCCAACTGAAGGTATTGATAGGTGCGGTTGTAACTTGCCTTCACAGAGCTAAACCCGTTGATGCGGTAATTCACCCCAATTCGCGGTTCGAAACCTCCATAGGTTTGATATGGTCCAGAGCTATGAACAGTAGAATCCACCACATTGTATTCTGAGTCGTATTGGAAAACAGTTCCTGGTCCAACATTCTGGAAGAGGGAGTAGCGAATTCCGTAGATCGCCGACAGTTGGTCTGTGATTTTGTGTTCGTTACTTATATAGGCTGCGTAATCAACTGAGTTGTTCAGTGGAACACGAATTTCCTGTAAAAGGGAAGGCTCCCCGGTACCTCGTGCAAAGCCTGGGTCAAGTTTTCTATAGGTTCCCGAAACGCCGAATTGAAACGTATGCGAAGGGTTTACGAAGTAGTTGTAATCGAGCTTCGCCGTGACATCCTTGATTTCAGATTCCCATAAGAAGCCAAAATCTTCATCGTCTTGCTCCAAGAAGTAATCGTAATCAGAGTACGTCAGTGTTAAGTTAGAGAAGAGCTTGTTGTTGTAAATGTGGTTCCAACGTGCGGTTCCTGTGGTGTTTCCCCAACCAAATCCGAAGATGTCGCCAAACCCGAATTTGTCTCTACCGAAATACCCACTCAAGTATACCCGGTCATCATCTCCTAGCTTGTAATTGGCTTTCAGGTTCAAGTCGTAAAAGTAGAGCTGGGTGTTTTTTACGGCTTCGTCTTTGCTGAAAATCAAGAACGCATCAGCATAGGTTCTTCGACCCGCAATCAACAAGGAACCTCTGTCTTTTTTGATCGGCCCTTCTAGCGTTAGGCGCGAAGAAATGGTTCCAATTCCTCCTTGTCCGTGCCACTCCTTATTGTTTCCATCTTTCATTCGAATATCCAGTACCGAAGAAAGTCTTCCACCATAACGAGCAGGAATACCGCCCTTGTAGAGTTGAACGTCTTTGATGGCGTCTGAATTGAAAACAGAGAAGAAACCGAGCAAGTGTGATGCGTTGTATACAGGCGATTCGTCCAGGAGGATGAGGTTTTGATCAACAGCACCTCCTCGAACATAGAAGCCTGAACTTCCCTCTCCTGCAGCTTGCACTCCAGGGAGCAACTGTATGGCCTTGATCACATCAACCTCTCCCATGAAAGCAGGGATCTTTTTAATGGCATCCATTTGCATGTTCACCGTTGACATTTCGGTTGATTCAATGTTCTTGGTGGCCTCTTTTTCAGCTTCAATGACCGCTTCGCCCACTTGCACCCCAACAGAGTTCAATTGAAGATCCAGTCGGAGGTCAGCGCTGAGTTCAACTTCTTTAATGAGCTGTTCATAGCCGAGGTAAGAAATACGCAGTGTGTACTTGCCTTTGGGAAGGGTAAGTGAATAAAAGCCGTACACGTTGGTAGCCGTACCTCGTTGAATTTCATTCACGAAGATGGTAGCACCAATGAGTTCTTCTCCAGAAGCGTTATCTGTGATGTTTCCGCTAATGGAATAATTATTCTGCGCTTGGCTACTGAAACCAAACCCCAGAAGGATTATTAAAAGAGAGAGGGAGTGTTTATACATTTTCAAGGTGTAGATTCAATTGAAAGACAGCACTATCTTTAAAGGTTGCATGCAAATCAACATACGTTAGTCGACTGTTCAATGCGTTTTGTTACACGCTAACGCAAATTTAATTTCACGATTACATTTCGACCGCAAATTTTAGGGCAATAGTTGGAAGGCATCAGACAAAAATGCCCAATGGAAACAATTTGTGGTGAATGGTTAGCGCTTGTTCAAACGCAACGATGAAGCATCAGAATCCAGGTCGAAAAGAAAGTTCAACCATTCAAGAATGAAAATAAAATGGGGGATTAACCTCCGATGAGACGCTTTCTGTCAGCATCTGTTGCTTCGCGAACAGAAGTAACTTCACCGTCGAAGTACAAGTCAATTCCAGCCAAAGGATGGTTGAAATCAAGTGTTACCGTGTCTTTAGCTGTAGCTATAACAACACCTTCTAACTCGTTTCCTTCGTCGTCAGACATTGGAATGATTTCGCCTTCTTGAAGCAAATCTTCGTCCAACTCGCCGTCTACAACAAAGTTCTCTTTTGGGAACTCAACAATTGCTTCTGGATCTTCAGGTCCGTATGCTTGTTCACATGGAATGCTAACAGAAAATGCTTGTCCGGCTTCTCTACCTTCCAACTCATCTTCAAACGCTTTGAGCATTTCTTCTTCTTTGAAGATAAACTCAAAAATTTCTTCCTTGGTTGTTTCTTCGATAAGATCTCCGTCAGGCCCGTCTTGGTAGAGGCTGTAATCAACAGAAATCAACATTCCTTTAGCAACTTTCATAGCAGTGTGAATTAGACCGCGAAGTTGCGCAGAAAAAAAAGGATGAGCAAGGCTTTTAAGCGAAATAAGGGGAGAGGAAAATTATCCAGCGAAGTTCTTTGCCACTACGTCCCAGTTTATCAATTCCATAAAGGCGTTGATATAGTCTCCACGCATGTTTTGGTAGTTCAAGTAATACGCGTGTTCCCAAACATCAATACCAAGAATTGGTGTTCCTGGAGCATCAACAATTCCCTTCATCATTGGGTTGTCTTGGTTCGGTGTGCTTGAAACGAATAGTTTCCCATCTGTTCCTACACTCAGCCAAGCCCAACCTGAACCGAAACGTGTTTTAGCTGCTGTAAAGAAAGCTTCACTGAATGCCTCTACACTTCCGAATGCTTCGTTGATTGCGTTTAGTAAATCGCCAGTTGGTGCTTTGGCCTCACTTGGTGAAATCACCTGCCAATACAAGGAATGGTTGAAATGACCACCACCGTTGTTTCGAACACCAGTTTCGTCAGCAGACACAGCTGCCATGATTTCTTCCAACGACATGCCTGCATACTGTGGCGCGTCCATTAATGCTGCATTCAATTTGCGCACGTATCCTGCATGGTGCTTGCCGTGGTGAATTTCCATGGTCATAGCGTCAATTTTTGGTGCAAGCGCATCGAATCCGTATCCAAGAGCGGGTAATGTGAATTCAATTGCTTCTGGAGCGGTTGGCTCTTCAGGAGTGCCCGTTTTTTCTTCTGGCTTACTAGCTTCTGAACAAGCCATGAATGGAGCAACTACTACTCCAGCGCCCATGATACCTGTGAGCTTTAGAAATTGACGTTTTTTCATCTTGAATTTTGGTTTCGAGGTGTACTGAAACAAAGGTGGGGCTTTTGCCTCTGAATACAAAACAGCGCTACTTCTTCGTTGTTTAACAGAGGGGTGTTAGCAGCTTGCAAAAGAAGATGAACTTTTGAACGTTGCTTTTGGCCTACTTTGTGTAGTTCATTCGCTATGAAAAAATTCGTTCGTATTCTTCTTTACTCTTCCGCATTTTTGCTGGTGGCTGTTGCTGCGATGGCTTGGTGGGTGAGCACGCACGAAGAAGAGCTGAAGGAACGCGCCCTTTCAACGCTCAATGAAGGGCTGCTCACAGAAATGCAGATTGACACCCTTTCCTACAGCTTTTTCGCGCACTTCCCGAATGCCTCGTTGCAATGTCAGAACGTAATTCTGTTCGACACCTTTGAAGATAGAGACACCCTTCTTTGGGCTGATGAGCTCAGTTTAGAGGTGAGCCTATTCAATTTAATTGCGGGTGATTACCGATTTGACCGTGTCCGGATCTCTGACGGTGGGATGCACATGAAGAGAAATAGCCAAGGGAAAGACAACTACCATTTTTGGAAGCCAAGTGATGATTCAGATAGTTCAACTGTGGCGCTGGCACTGGAAACGGTTACCCTCGAAAACATCAACTACGTTCTACTAGATGAATATGCTGAAGTAACCGTAAAAACGCTTCACTTGGATGCCGAGGTCACAGGCAATTTTGCGGGCGACGTCATGGAGCTTGATGGTTTTTTGGACACTCCTGATGCCTTGGTTGCTGTTGCAGGAAAAAATTGGGTACCACATTTGCCGCTAGGAGGAACACTTTCTTCCATGTTAAATTTTGGGGAAGAAGTCTATGATTTCCCCGCTTTTGAAATTTTAATAAATGACGTTGCAGCCAAGGGCTCAGCTAATTTCGCCCTACTCCCTGAAGGTGTGGAATGCACCATTGATGCCGACTTAAGCGACATTGCTTTGGCGCGTGTTCCAGAGATGTTACCCGCAGAAGAAAATGCTTTGCTCAGCGCATACGCCATGAATGGAAATGCACGTGCCTCATTCACTCTTAGTGGATTAGCAGGTAATGGGAACACCCCTTCATGGAAAGCAACAGGCAACTTGACGAGCGGAAGCATGGAACAAATTGCCGAAGGTGTTTCATTGGAGTCAATCAGCACTTCGTTTGAAGTACAAGGAGGTGGAGATAAAAAAGATCAACTGATTGTACGCTCGTTCAATGCTTCATTGGAAGGTGGCGAAGTACAATTTAGCGGGGTTTGGGATGATTTCGCCCACCCTTACATCAACTTTGACAGTGAAGCCTCCATTGACTTGTATGATGCGCAGGCCTTTTTAGGACTTGACTCCATAGGTCAACTTGATGGGGACGCCTTTTTAACAGTGCACTACAAAGGCGCCGCTCCGTTTTTACGGAATCCTAGTTCAGCTGTTTTCTCAGCTGCCTTGAAGTCGGCAGAAGTCAGCGGCGAGCTTTCATTAAACGATGCCTCCATTGCACTAACAGCACTTCCACGACCATTTGAGCAAGTTCAAGGGCGCTTCATCATGCTAGGAGACCACGCAGATATTCAATCGCTTTCAATGCTTGTGGGTGGCACTGATCTTGCGCTTCAGGGCAGCTTAACCAACTTCATTCCATGGGTCATGGGCGAAGGAGCAACCCTTTACATAGACGCCTCTTGCGAGAGTGATGTCTTCAACTTAACATCGTTCGTCAGTTCCGATGAAAGCACCTCCGAAAGCGATGACGATTATTCGTTCACCATACCTGAGCACATTGTCTTCAACTTGAATACCTCTATTCGTGAATTCGCATTTCGTGAGTTCAATGCCGCCAACATGAGCGGATTGTTGCGCATGGATCAAGAGGGAATCTATTTCAAGGATGTGGCGTGTTTAACCGCAGGTGGAAGCTACGGCATGAACGTAAGCTGCTTGAAGAAGAACAGTGGATTCACCGTTCGTGCAGAAAGCCAATTGGAGAAAATTGACGTGAATAGGTTGTTTACGTCCTTTGAGAATTTCGGACAAGACTTCATTCAAGCGGGAAATGTGCGCGGCAACTGTACGGCGTCAGCGACTTTCCAAGCACACATGTCGAACGCCATGAAAATTGACGCCAAGAGCATTGTGAGTCACATCGATTTGAAGCTTGAAAATGGCGAATTGATAGCGCTTCAAAGCATGGATCACATCAGCCAGTACATGCGTGAAAACAAGCTTATTTCGCCCTTTGTAAAGTCAGAGGCACTGGAAGAAAAGCTCAAGCACATTCATTTCGCAACGCTAGAGAACGAGATTGAAATTAGAGATGAACGCATTTACTTTCCGACCATGGACATGCACTCTTCAGCCATGGACATTACAGTGAGCGGTTCGCATTGGTTCAATCAAAGCATTGATTATTCCATTGCTCTTTACCTCAGGGATTTCCTGATCCAACGCGACCAGTCTGAGTTTGGCGAAGTAGAAGACGATGGACTTGGCAACCGGTTTTTCTTAAGCATGACAGGCACCACAGACGACCCTAGTTTTGGCTATGACCGCTTGGCGAAGAAAGAAGTTAGAAAGCAAGAGCGACAGGAAGAGAAAGAGAATTTCAAGCAGATGCTTCAGGAAGAGTTCAAGATTTTTGGTCGGAAAGACTCTTCGGCAACTCAAGACAAGGAGCCTGAAAAGAATAACACAGGCATTTCTGTGAGCTGGGGTGATGATGAAAAAGAAGAGAAGCCTGCAAAGGGGTCAGAAACCAAGCCTAAAGAAGAGAAAGGCAAGAAGAGACGCTGGAAATTCTTGAAAGAAGATGAAGAGGAAGAAGAGGTTGATATTTCAATTGATGATGACTTTTAAGGTGGTTTTAGCACCTTAAACGAGGTTTTTTACGCCAACTACTCAGTGTGCGTGCCTTTCACTCAATGTTGTTTTGTGTTCTACAGAACTAGAATTACTTTCGAAGAATGCGGTTTTTCACCTTGACATGCATTCTCTTTTTTCACTTGACGGCGCTGGCTCAATTTCCTGAGCGGGAAGGTCGCTTCCTGAACTATGGAGCAGATGAAGGGTTGACTTCAAGGAATACGAATGTTGTTGCCACTGGGTGCAAGCTTTCTCATTTTCATCAACAAGAGGAATACGCACAAACTGGAGGAGAAGAATGCGCAAATTCAGTTGGCACTGGAAGAAAAGGAGTTGTTGCTGCGCGAAATTCACCACCGGGTTAAGAACAACTTACAGGTTGTATCTAGCTTGCTAGGGATTCAAAGCCGACATATTGATGATAAAGTGGCTCATGAAGCCATCACTGCTTCCCGAAGTAGGGTGCTTTCTATGTCGCTCATTCATCAAAACCTTTATACTCAGGACAGCTTAACGAACATCCACATCAGAAACTATGTCTCCGATCTTTGTAGTAGTATCATGAGCACTTATTCGCGCTCTAGTCAGATCACGTTGCATACGGAAGTAGATGAAACCCAGATTGATGTGGATACACTTATTCCGCTCGGATTAATCACGAATGAGCTTATTAACAATGCGTTGAAACATGCGTTTGAGGAAGAGCAAACCGGGAATTTATGGGTGAAGCTAGTGGAAACACAAGGCGGCCTTGTACTCGAAATAAAGGACGACGGCGTAGGGTTTAACTTAGAGGACCATCAAGGTAAAGGTTCTTTTGGGATGAAGATGTTAGACGCTTTCGCCAAGAAGTTGAGAGCAAAGTGGACGATCAAAGGAGACAACGGCACCACTTTCACCATGTGGGTTGATAAAAATAAAGTGGCTTGATTCCTATTTTGCCTAGTGAAATTCGAACCGAGTTTCCTATATTCATTGTTGCTAACATCATTCCTACCTACTCAAACATACATGCGGTATTTAATACTGACAATTTACTTTCTGATTCTTTCTTTAGCCAATGGCCAAGCGCAGAAACCGTTAAACGAAATCTTATCGGACTCACTCTCGTTTCAAGAGGAACTTTTCTTTCTAGAACGCAATGCCGCGGATGACCCTGAAGGTATGTTTGAACGGTGCAAGAAAATATTGGAAATGAATACCCGCCAATATCCAGTGCTTCATATTGAAATGTTGCGCCAATATGTGTCTTCAGGTGTTATGGCGAAGGAACAAGACCACCTGGACTCTACCTTAGCGTACATCAAAGACGAAGGTCAATTACCGCATGAGAGAAGTGCGGTTCTTTTACTAGAAGGAGTTGTAGCAAGTGCATTCCATGCTACAGAATTGATGGAATTAATGAGCGTTATTGCTTATTGCGATTCACTACCTGAAACTCCGTATCACTATGATTTAACGAGGAGGTCGTTTTACCGGGCCTATACACGAGCGCTTGAAAAAGAGAGCCTCTACGATGAAGCGTCCAGCATGGCCCTTTCCAGTTTGTTATTCAAGTTGCCAGACCTTTATGCCAGAACCGCCTACTACGATCAATATCTCATTGGAAGGCATTATTTCAAAGCACGAAATTATGAATTAGCCGAAGAGACTTTTACGAATGTTTTAGAGCTATTGCCAGAAAAAAGGAATAGGCCTGCTCGAAACATAGAGGCTCGAAGTATCCATTATCTTGGGATTATGGCCGAAAAGCAAGGAGACAATGAGACATACATGATTAACACGAAGGTTGCTGTAGATATTTTACTTTCGTTGAAGACAGCTGATGCTATTCCACCTATGCTCGATATCGTTGATCATATGGTCAATGAGCGGAAGTTCGAAACTGCAGATAATTACTTTCGAGAAGTGTATAGGCTGATGGACCAGCATAACACAAGCGTGTACATTAGGGGTTCTGTTAAAATGTCGCAATACAGGTACGCTCGAAAAAAAGGAAATTTAGATGATGCGATAACGTTGGCACTTGAAGCTGAGACCCTGTCTAGAGGCACTGTATTACAGGATAAAATTGTCTCCCAGATTGTTGAAATGTATGAGGAAAAGGGTGATTTCAAGGCCGCCTTTAATGTTCAAAGTGAATACCAAGACATCTTAACCCGAAAACGTGACCAAAATGCCCTTCGCGAAATTGAGCGTCGTCGTTACCGATATGAACTGAAGAAAAAAGAGGACGAAAAAGCCGCTTTGCTGGTTCAACAACAACAGAATAAACAGGTTATTCAAATGCAGGATCAGCTGCTCCTTGCCGCCATTGCCGCCATTGTTATTCTCATGATTACCGCCTTCTACATTTTCTATGTAGGAAAGAAATTGCAACTGGCTAACAAGAACCTAGGAACCCAGGCCGTTGAACTACACGATGCGAAAGAAGATGCTGAAAAAGCTTCTCAAGCAAAAACAGATTTTTTGAGTGTGATGTCGCATGAAATACGCACACCACTGAATGCAATTGTTGGTCTGAGCAACGAGCTTAAGCTAAAATCGCCTCGAGAAGATCAACAAATGGAAATCGCGAACATCAGTAGTTCGTCAAAGCACTTGGTTGAGCTGATTAATGACATCCTTGACCATAACAAGCTTGATGCTTCAAAATTACAGCTGGAATACCGCACTGTTTTCATCCAAGACCTCGTCAAACAGATGGCAGAAACCGGTGAGATTCTGAAAGGAGAAAAGGAGATAAAAATCCTTTGTGACATTGAACCCAACATGCCAGAATTGCTCAAAGGCGATAGCATGAGGTTGCGTCAAATTTGCACGAATCTAGTCATGAATGCCGTGAAATTCACTAATTCAGGTTACGTGAAACTTTCGCTATACCATGAAGCGGAGCACTATTTCTTAACGGTTAAGGATACTGGTATTGGTATAGATCCTGATAAAATTGAGGCCATTTTTCAAGACTTTACTCAGGCCTCTAAAAGCACATCTCGGGTCTATGGTGGAACCGGTTTAGGCCTGAGTATTACAAAGCGCTTAATAGAGTTAATGGGCGGGTCTATCAAGGTGTTATCAAAAGAAGGAGAAGGGTCACATTTTATCGTAAAACTTCCTTTTATAGCCGCAGAGAAGCACACCACTGAGCCCATTGAGAAAATGGTCATTCCGCCTTCTACGCGCATCCTTGTTGCGGAAGACAATGAATTGAATAAACTGGTTGTTAAGAGCATTCTTGACCGGTGGGAAACAGATTATGAGATTGTCTCAAACGGACAAGAAGCAGTTGATGCGGCTCATGCCAGCGTTTTTGATTTGGTATTAATGGATGTGCAAATGCCGGTTTTGGACGGTTTGGACGCCACCAAAGAAATTCGAAACTCGAATAATTCTATGGTGTCTGAACTTCCAATTATTGCCCTTACAGCGAGCTCCCAACCTGAGGAAATAGAGCAGATGCGGAGTGCGGGAATGAATGAACACATTCTCAAGCCTATTGATACGGAATCATTAAAAAAATGCATTGTACTTCTTTTGAATAGTTAAGTGTTGTACCTTAATTTCGTACCACTTAACTAAATCAGCATGCTTCACTCTAAAATACGCATCCTTGTTGTAGAAGATGAGCCAATTGTGGCTGAAGACATCCCCGGATGCTTGGAAAGTGTCGGGTTCGATGTCACTGCAATTGCCTAATCTGGAGAAGAAGCAATGGGTTTTCTCTCAAGTCAGACGTTCGAAGCAGCACTATTAGATATTACCCTCGGTGGCGAAGTTGATGGCGTTATGGTGGCAGAAGAAATCAATAAGAACCACCAGTTTCCATTTGTATTTCTTACCTCCCACTCTGATAGGGGAACACTTGACCGTGTGAAGTCTACTTTTCCTTCAGGTTATTTGGTGAAGCCCTACAATGAGCCAGATTTATTGACTTCTCTTGAAATTGTGGTTTCGAACTATGTTATGCGTAATGCGAAAAAGGAATTTAGCTTGGAATTGGTGAATGAAGCCATTCCGACCCCACTTTCTGAACGTGAGTTTGAGATGTTGAATTTGATGAAAGACGGCAAAACGAATAAACAAATTGCCGAAGAGAGTTTCTTGTCAGTGAATACAGTGAAAACCCACCTTTTGCACGTCTATGAAAAGCTTGATGCAAAGAATAGAACAGAGACGCTTTTCAAAATAAATGAATTACTAAAGTAAAATCACCCATTTGGGTGAGAGGTGAGCGAATGGCTTTGGCCAATTTCGTGGTGCGAAACTGAAAAACGCCCAGCCATGAAATACCTCTTCGGATTACTCTCTTTATTTTTATCAACCCTTTCTTTTGCTATTGATAATGACGACTGTTCTTCTGCAATCGTTGTTGCCGTTGGTACGGAATGCACGTCTACCTTTTACAGCACACTTGACGCTACTACATCGGGTGATGCCTCGCCTTCATGCGGGTTTTACCAAGGAGGTGACGCTTGGTACTCATTTACCGTGCCCGCGAGTGGAGATTTTAGAATACAAGTGGACGATGCCGGCGAGGGGAATCCACATTATTCGTTGCACTCAGGAGCCTGTGGTTCATTAACAGAAATCATATGCACTTCTGGCCCCACGAATTGGTCTGACCCTGTTTTGGCAGGACAAACGCTTTATTTGCAGATTTTTACCTTTAACAACACTGCCGGAGCTGAATTTGACCTTTGTGTGTTTGAAACGGTACCGCCAGTTAATAATCACTGCGCTGATGCCATTGATCTCCCGGTTTCTAAGGATTGTACCCCGCAGTCGTTCACTAGTCTGTATGCCACTTCAGACTATACCGTTGGGCCAGATCCAAACTGTGGGTTCTTTCAAGGAGGTTCTGTGTGGTTTAGCTTCACTGTTCCAGCAGATGGACAGTTTCGTGTGGAGCTAACAGATGAAGGACCGGGAAATCCAGAATTTTACTTGTACACTGGGTCGTGTGGCAGTTTGGTTCAGTATGAATGCGGACCTTCTCAAGACTTCATTAACATCAGTGATCTCTCTCTAGCTGGACAAACAATGACAATGCGCGTTTTTCGATTTAACTCATTGGAAGATGTAGCTTTTGACTTGTGTATTCAAGATGTGGTAATGGTAGAAAACGACGATTGTGCGAACGCCATTGTCTTACCTGTGACTGCAGATTGTGCGGCGCAAACTTTCGATACATTTCCTACCACCGAAGAGGAAGGAATAGCACCAAGTCCAGGTTGTGGGTTTTATCAGGGGGGCGATGTTTGGTTCACAACTGAAGTGCCATCAAGTGGCCATCTTCGAATAGAAAGTGAGAATATAGAAGGCAATAGCGTCTTCACCGTTTACACTGGAACATGTGGAACGATGGCTGTTTATTCATGCGAGTTTGGATCAGGAAACTTCAACATCAACGATGATGATTTAGCTGGTGAAACGATATACATCCGGGTATTTCGATTTAACAATCCAGACAGCGCTGTATTTACACTATGCGCTACAGAACCGAACACCCCAGACTATGACGACTGTGATTTAGCTGAAGAGCTGACTGTTGGCTCATCTTGTAGCCCGCAGGCGTTCACTACCGAAGGTTGCACGGCGGATGATGCTGCAGCGATTAATCCGAACTGCGGCTTCTTTCAAGATGTAGACGCTTGGTTCACCTTTGATATGCCTATGAGCGGACACCTTCGTATTGACATGGAAAACACAGGTGATGGAGGAATTGCTTACCAACTATATTCAGGAACATGTGGTAGCATGGAAAGAGTAGACTGTAGGTCGAATTTCTACCATATGAACATCCATGAAGATGACCTAGCTGGTCAAACGCTTTACCTCAGAGTTTACGGTTACAACTCTACTGAACAGCGTGATTTCACCCTTTGCGTTTGGGAACCAATGATTCCTGACTATGATTTCTGTGAAACAGCACAACCATTGACGCTCACAGGGTGTTGTCAAATGATGGAATACTCCAATGAATTTACCACTTGGGAAGATGATACTCCTTCACCGGGATGCGGTTTCTACCAAGGGAACGATGTGTGCTTTACCGCTGAGGTGCCGGCATCAGGATTGCTCACCATTGAAACAACACAAGTTGATTTTAGCAAACCTGCTTTGGCCATTTACACGGGAGATTGCCAAAACCTCTCTATTTATGAATGCGCTGACGCTGGAGCAGAGGATAATTCGGGCCTTGTGATTATTGATGATGCTTCGCTTATCGGACAAACGCTGTACATCCGTGTATTCCGCAGAAACTCGATTGATGGAGGCGTTTTCACCCTCTGTGCGTACGACCCAACATTGTGCGGTGTCTATGAAATTGAAGGCGGAGCACAAACCGAATGTGACCCAGAGAATGGGCAGTATGACCAAGAGGTTATTGTGAAGTACATCAACGCACCAGCCACCGGTTTCTTAAATGTGAACGGGGTTGACCATCCGATTACGGGCAGTCCGCAGTATGTGATGATCAACAACCAATTCGCAAACTTTCAATTGGTGGGTGTAACAGCGTTTTTCACAGATGATCCAACATGTACTTACACAGACAACGTAGTGTACCAAGAACCATTAACGTGCTACTGCCCGGGCGACATCAACAACGATGAGACGGTGAATGCCACAGATTTACTCTTGCTATTAGGCGCTTATGGTTGCACAGAGAACTGTTCGGTAGATTTGAACGAGGATGGCACAACTGACACAGCGGATTTGCTGTTATTGCTAGGACAAATCGGCGAAGACTGTCCGGGACTTTAAGAACTTCATAGGTGATGGTGCCGCGTTCTAGGACGCGGTGCTGTTGCTGACTTCCAGCACACTGGATTTTACGTAAATCAAAAGGGACCGGCTAACCACTGGTCCTTTTTTAAGGCTCAATTCACCCAATTGGGTGAAGGGCAGGCGTGAGATATTCGGCAACTTGGACTGAACTAGAAAAACAGCATGCGTCCTCTCACTCCCAAAGAAAAAGAAGTGCTTTTATTGCTTCGGTTAGGTAAAAGCAACAGTGAAATAGCTACCACGCTTTCCATCAGCATGAATACCGTAAAAACACATATAAAGAGTGTTTACAAGAAGCTGGAGGCGCGCAATAGGACAGAGGCGGTTGTGAAAAGTATGGAAATTGAAAAAAGGAAAAACGAATAGGTTGTAACCCTTTTCAAAAGCGCACGTAGAAAAGGGCTCAGGCCGTCTTAAGTTATTAAAGGTTTTGGTTGACTCATTATTAGTGAAAGGACGTGTTTGAACAACAAGCAAAGGAAGAAGGTCGAAAGGCCTTCTTTTTTATTTTAAAGAGATTGGCGCATTTGGTAAGATGTCGTTGAGGACGAATGAGGTGCTCGTGGCGTCTAAAAAATAGATTGAGGCGTTGGTGAAGTTGGTGTTGAAGGGGTTCGAATGTTTCGGAACTTTGCAGGATTACCTCAGGTTGTGAGTTGAGATGACACAGCCCGTCCCGGGCCCTCCCTTTCCCTCCCCCGCCTTCCAGCCTATCCCCGAATCTAAACCACTCCTCCCGAATAACCACCCCAATCCCCCCACTTTTTCACCCACCATTTCACCAACGTCCCCCTTTCTTTTATATCTGTCCCTCTCACTTCTCTTCCACCCCCATTTCCCACCTCAAACCGCCCCAAAAAACAAAATCCATCCAGAACATACGTTCCCGCGCATAGCTACGTTGTACTTTTGCTACATTGCAACTCAGATGAATCTCTATTCAAACAAACAGCGCTGGAAAATTGTGCTCCTCATCGCCGCATTGGTGATTGCGGGAATTACCCTCTGGTACTCCAACAGCATTGCTGAGAAAATTAGAGAGGAAGAAAAACTGAAGGTGAAACTCTGGTCTGAGGCCATTCAGCAGCGTTCTGAACTGGTGAATTATACCGAGTCGCTTTTTGAAGAGTTGAGAACAGAGGAACGGGAAAAAGCAGACCGACTAGCACAAGCGTACCGCATCATCAACGACCCGCCAGAGCAGGGAGACCTGACGTTCATAACGGAGTACTTGTGGTCGAACAAGACCATCCCCGTGCTCATTTACAACGGCAAAGATTCCCTGTTGTACAAGATCAATGTGCGCCAGCCAGATGGAGTAGACCCTGAGCAGTTTACCGATTCATTGAAACAGGTCATGATTGCACGGAACGAGCCCATTCAGTTAACAGATGTAGGCCACACGATCTATTACAACGAGAGCTACCGTTTTTCGGAATTGCGGAGCGTGATGGAAGACCTTATCAGTTCGTTTATCTCTGAAACGGTCATCAATTCGGCGAGTGTGCCGGTGATTCTGACCGATAGTACGCAAACAAAAGCCATTCGCGCTGAGCGAATAGACGAAGCCATTTTGGGCGACAGTCTGCGCTTGCAAAAGCGAATAGCCGAGATGGCGAAGGAGAACAAGCCCATTGCCATTGAACTGCCCGATAGTGGCCTCAATTACATCTATTTTGAAGATAGTTTGGTACTCACACAATTGCAGTATTTCCCGGTTGTTCAGCTCATCTTGATTGCTGTATTCCTGATTACAGCCTACTTGATCTTTTCGACCTTCCGAAAGGCAGAGCAGAATCAAGTTTGGGTGGGTATGGCGAAGGAAACAGCCCACCAGCTGGGGACGCCGTTGTCTTCGCTCATGGCATGGGTGCAGCTATTGGAGTCGCAAGGTGTGCCGAAATCAACCATTGTGGAGTTGGACAAAGACCTCACCCGGTTGAATATGATTACCGACCGATTCTCCAAAATTGGTTCGAAACCCGAACTGAAGCCAGAAGCGATTTCGACTTTGGTAGACAGTACCTTCAACTACTTGGATTCTCGTGTGTCGAAGAAGGTCGTCATCACCATGAACCATCAAAACCCACAGGCGGAAGTGCTTGTTTCGCCGCCGTTATTTAGTTGGGTGCTGGAAAACTTGGTGAAGAATGCCATTGATGCCATGGAAGGCGTGGGCACGTTGGATGCTGAAACAGGAATGGAAGGGGGATTCATCTACATCGACATCACTGATTCTGGAAAAGGGATCCCGAAGAGCAAGCAGAAAACCGTCTTCGAACCCGGTTTTACGACCAAGAAACGAGGTTGGGGATTAGGCCTTTCCCTCACCAAGCGAATTGTTGAGGAATACCACGGAGGTAAAATCTTTGTTAAGCGTTCAGAGGTTGGCAAAGGAACTACGTTCCGTATCATGTTGCGCTCCACGGTGTAAGCGCTCAACTCGATTCTTGCAATGAAGAGTGACGAATTTCAACCTTCAAATAGACGTCATTTTCACTACCTTCATTTCATGAAAAATCTCTTCTTTGTTGGAAGCATGCTACTTGCTATTGGCGGATGGTCGCAGGCTGGCTGGACGTGGACCGAGCTTCCAGACATGCCAGAGCCAGTGGCGAATAATGCCGTGGTTGAGGCCATGAGCAACGATACCCTGTGCATTTATTCATTCACAGGTATTGATAGCACCAAAGAGCCATCTGGCATCCATTTGAAATCGTGGAAGTACAATACGGTTTCACAAATTTGGTCTGCCCTTCCGGCTGTGCCCGATGAAAATGGGGGGAAGATAGCGGCCGGTGCTAGCGTGGTAGATAATATCATTTACCTGATTGGAGGATACCATGTGGCCGATAATTTCAGCGAAACATCGTCAGAGAAAGTGCATCGTTTCGACCCCAACACAGATACGTGGCTTGAAGACGGTTCGCCCATTCCCGTGCCCATTGATGATCATGTGCAAGCGGTGTGGAATGACAGTTGGATTTACGTCGTAACTGGTTGGAGCACCAATGGAAATGTAAACGATGTCCAGATATACAATCCCAATGTGGATTTCTGGCAAGCAGGAACACCTACTCCAAACGGTGTAAATTATGAGGCGTTCGGCACCAGTGGAAGCATCATTGGCGACACCATCTATTACTTCGGAGGAGTGCAAGGTTCGTTTTCGTTTACGTCCAATGCACGGTTGCGAAAAGGGGTGATTGACGCTACGGATCCTACGGTCATTACGTGGTCTTTGCTTGATGATGCACCCGGCGCCGATGGCTATCGTGCGGCAGCGGCACACTACGGAGATCGCTTGTTTTGGATAGGAGGAGCGGGCGTGGCGTACAACTTTGACGGCATTGCCTACAACGGCACAGGAGGGGTGAGTCCCGAACCACGCATTGCTACGTATTATGCTGGAGGTTCTGTTTGGGAGGAAGGAATTACTGCTCCGTATGGCGTGATGGACCTGCGCGGAATAGGCCAGGTTTCGCCTACTTCCTGGATTATTTGTGGTGGAATGGAGGAAGACCAGCTCGTTTCAGACAGAACGTTCTTACTGGAGTATGACCCCAGTGTAGGAATAGCAGGACAGGTGCATGAATTTCAATTCGAAGTGGTCAAGAACGAACTGCGTATTCGAACAACAGGAACACCGCTTACTTCGGTTGCTGCCTATGACCTAAACGGCATGCTAATTGCGGAAGAAAGGGCAGAAGGTGGTGTTGAAAATGCCTTTGATTTGGGCGAAAAAAGCCACCGACTTATCATTGTGGCGTTGCTTTTTGATGACGGCACCATTGAACACATCAAATTAGGACATTAAAAAGATGAAGAATTCACTTGTGATCATTGTTTTTCTGCTGTGCTCGGCACTTTTGACCGATGCGCAAACGACAATATCATGGACTGATGGATTCAAAATGGACCGTAAGCAGCGCACCACACGAATGATTGGTTCCGATGGAACGAACTTCTTCGCCCTGCAAGAAATAGCTTCTAAACCAGCGAGGTGGCAGTTGCATGTGTACGACAATGATTCCCTCACAACAAGGTCAATTTCAGACATTGAGCTACCCCAATTACCGGGGGTGAAAATGGTCTTTTCGGATGTGCTGTTATTCGGAAACCGTTTGTTGCTTATTAGCACCGGAGTAGATAGCGAGGCGAACCTCATGAGTGCTTATGGGACGTGGTTATCTGCCGAGGGAAAGCCTATGGACATGCCTGTTTTATTGGGCGAACAAACAACGAATAGGCGAAAAGAGAACGATCAATTTGGCTTTCAGCTAAGCGATGACGGCACCAAATTGTTGATCTACAACGAGAGCAATTTCGAACGAAAAGCCAATGAACGGTTTACCTTGAAAGTGATTGATTTGACCTTGGAAACGCTTTGGAAGAAAGACCTGGAACTTCCTTATAGTCGCGAAATATTTGAGATCAATCAATACTTGGTAGACAACCGGGGACACGTGTACATGATGTCTGGAATTTCACTGAAGAAAGTGGGCAACAAGAGCGCTGACCGGCCAAATAGCGATAAGCGGTACGTCATTATTAGCTATGACCCTGACCAAAATAAGGTCAAGGAATTTGATGTGAGTTTGGACGAAAAGTGGGTTATTTCGACTACTTTTTCGCTGGGCGAAGATGGGGATTTGGTGATTGGTGGATTCTATTCCAACGACCGTTTTTTCACCATTGCGGGCACCTTCTTCTTTCGGGTAGATGGCGACTCGAAGACCATAGAGGCGAAGGGGTTGCAGCCATTTGGGAAAGACGTATTGAAGCTCTTTATGAACGAACGCAGGGCTGAAAAAGGCTTGGAGCTCGACAATTTTTACTTCGACCATTTCATTTTAAGAGAAGACGGGGGCGCCAGCTTGGTAGCAGAGCAGTACTATGTGACGCAGCGCTTCCAAACAGACATCGCTTCTGGCCGACAGGAGATTCAGTACTTCTATCATTATGATGATATTTTGGTGGTAGACATCGATGCTGAGGGAGAGATCAATTGGGTAACGAAGGTTCCCAAAATACAGGTTAGCATCAACGACAAAGGCCCCTATTCATCTTACGCCCTCACCCACAAAGCAGATACGCTGTACGTTGTATTTAACGACACGCCAGACAACATTCCGTTGTTGGAGAAGAACCCAGATGGTAACGTGCGTTCTTTCAGCACCATTAAAAGAGCTGTGGTGACGTTGGTGAAAATTGCACCAGATGGTACTGCTACGCGTGAAGCCTTGTTCAGCATGAAAGATTCAGAAACCTTGGTCAAGCCCAAAGTCAATTTGGTCCCTTCAGATGGGGAATTGTACTTGTATTCTCAGATGCGAAAAAACGTTCGTTTTGGCAGAATTCAGTTTGGGACTTGGTGAATCAAGGTGAATTAGGTAAATTTGCCCTCGCTTTCGTCGGAAAGTGATTTTGAACATAAGACGTTCATGCCCGAGTGGCGGAACTGGTAGACGCGCACGACTCAAACTCGTGTTCCTTTGGAGTGTCGGTTCGATTCCGACCTCGGGTACTACGCTATAACCCTTAACCCTTTGTTTGTCATTGGTTTAGGGGTTTTTTCTTTTGAGGTGTATGGTATTATCGTAGCAACAAGGCGGAGGTTTTAGTTGTTTTGGACAGCTTAGGTTGAGTGTTTTCTTAACGAGCTGCCTGAGTTCGTCTATTTATCTTTCCAAGGCAACAAAGAGCCGCTAAAACAACGTTTGGATCTTATATCTCTCAGAAACGAGAACGGCTCCATTTGTGCGCGCACACTGCCATAAATGGTGATTTGCTGCTTGCAGTTAAGTAACCTTGTGTTTGGTAAACGTGAGACACCCAAAACAAGCTTTTTGTTCCGCTTTCAGCAATTTATTTTAATCCTTTAATAACGGATGTTCCGGCACCGAAAACATTATTTTTCCCATACGGTGATCCTTTTCCATCAGCATACCCCTTCCACTTAACCAATTCTATGTAGTTCGGAGATCTTGTAAGTTGCTCTTGAACTAATCTTATTTCTTCCGCTCTACCTTCTGCTCTTAATATGGCAGCAGTTTTTTCTCCTTCTGCTTTTTTAATTTCAGCATTAGCGAGGTACTGTTGTTCTTCCTCAAGCTCTTTAGCTTTTTGGTTTCTTTGTTTCTGAGTTTCTTTTTCTGTGATTGCTAATTTTACATTTTCAGGCAGATTAACGTCTGCAATTTCACAGAAGTTATATGAAATGAAGTTAGCAGGAAACTCCGCTTGGAAGATAGTATCCATTTCTGTCTCTAGTGCTTCACGCTTCGTTGAGTAGATTTCTTCATATGTGTATCTTCCAATAACGTCCTTAATTACCCCCCTTACTTTAGCATCAATGAATGAATTTTCAAATGCTTTACCGTGTTTTAAATGAAGCTTTGAACAATTGTTTTGCATTGGGTTGTAATTGATGGTAACATCTATTCCAATTTCCATCCCATTTTTTTCCATCACCTTTGAACTATAATTTCTACTTTGTTGTAGGATGTTATAGGTAATCATCTCATTCCAAGGAGCTATAAGCACAGTTCCTTCAGAGTAAACACTTTCTTGGTCAATTCCGCCAGTGTAAGGTCTGTATATGAACCCTTCTTCACCAGGGTCTACATCTGTCCAAGACATGAGAAATGTAATAACTATAAGGGCTCCCAACCCACCAATCAAAACTATGCGTACTATGTTTTTTAATTCCATTCCCATTTTATTCTTTGTTTTTTTGAATTAACATCTTCATTAATAATGCTGAAAGTATAAACACAATTAAAATTAACACCCTCAAAATTATAGGTTTAAACAAGTAAAAAAGAAAAACAAAGATGATCAATGCTACTACTCCACCTAGATATATTTTCTTTCTCATTAAATAGTTTTTGAGGGTTAACTCAACTTTCGCGCTCCTCGCCTGTGATAAAGCCGAATTTAAGAAAATACTATTTTATTGACAGAGGAGTAGGTTTGTAGCATTTCATTTTCAGGTTTGCACTGTGCCGAAACCTAGTTTTGGCCCTGCCAGCCCAAAGAGTAGAATGTTTTTATCGTTTTAACGCTTGATTTTGGACCATGATATCGACTGGCTGAGTGGCGTGGCGTTTAGCCCATATTGGGTGACGTTCTTTTTTACAGATCAAAAGCGAATATCTTAAGACCCTTTAGAAGCATCGCTCCTGATTTTTGTATTGGCTTATTGCCAGTTGGGAGTTGGTTCAACACACGGAGGCATTAACCGGGTTCATCGGCACGGATTGGCATTTGAAAGCCGCTGCAAGATTGGATCAAACCCAAGAAAGAAGTGTTATATAACCGCCTTGGATAAATGTCGAAGCAGTCCACAACGGATGTGAATAGTACAGTTTTTCTAATGTACGAGGTTATTTTCTTTCTCCTAAATGACGCTAATCGGTCATGTAAAACGCATTTTTCCCCTGATTAAATCGGTTTAAGCTTTCGGAAAAGTATTTTGCGTTTTTCTAACCCACCCATTTGAATGACATTTTGGGTTTTCGTAAAAAGAGACAAAATTTTGATTTTTTCATGCAGCACATTTAATATATCTGCATCTACAGAGAAAACATATGAATATGAGACTTTCAAAATTATCTACAGTAATCGCTTGTGGAATAGTGGCTTTAACCTCTTGTGAAAAAGAACCTACTCTAGAACCTACTCCTCAAATGGGATGCCCATCATGCACTTGTAATGAATTTGATTCATCAGGAATCAACCAGTCGTTTACTTCTGCCACATACGGATCAGTATTCTATTATCAAGCGTATGCTGAGATGACCGGAAGGTATGTTGATTATTCAATGAACATGTACGGAAGCGGGTCTGTAGATGTAATTTCTTTAGATCCTATCTGGGAGGCAGAGTGCTCAAATTACACTGGTGAGATCTTAAGATTTACCGATGTAGATGTAATGTTTGATTATAGTGACTATACGAATGTTTCTAAAACAGTATCATTTGATGCTAACTTGGATTTAGGAGATTTTCTCTTCCTAATTGATGGGTTGGGTTACACTACCCCTCCGGCTGGAGTATTGGTGAACACAACAAATTTAACAAGTGGCAAGCACATTGCTGTTTTAGGAAACTTTACAACAATAGAATTAGGTGGCTGGGAGCTTGCAATAGACAATATGTGCATTGAGGATTACACTCCTGCTCCTAGTATTCCTTTTTGTGAAGA
>JAQWQB010000127.1 GCA_029245065.1 Flavobacteriales bacterium
GCTCGTAAGGTAGTTTACCGAACGGGGTAGGGATTGCCACGTTTTTACGATTGCTGATTGGCACAAGGGGAAGAAGTACAACAACCACGAATATCACACATGATACACCCCAATTCGCGTTGGCTATTTCGATGAGCATGAAAGGTGAACAAATCAATAGTGATTCTGCAAAGCGAATCTTAAGAACTGCGCTCTTGTTGAATAAGCTGAGCAGAAAATCCCGATGATTCTCAGATGATGCCTGAAAGCTTAAGCCGAGGCCAATCAAGGCTAGGTACCATTCGCCATATTCAATCTGGTGAATCAAGTAATAGCTTAAGGCAATAAATACAGCTACCACGAGCGAAACACCAATGATCGGGTTCAAGCCATTGGACCCAAAAAAGCGCAGCATACGCCGATATTGTAAAAGAAAATAGTAACGCATTGGGTGAGGCTTATCAGCACGTAAACTTCGCGAAAAATGAATGGCAATCGAACGAATTTAGGAACAGTGGTGAATGGCAGGGGAAGGGCGGTTGTTTAAAAAGATAAAGGTCACCCCACGTTAGCGATGACCTAAAAATCCCTAAGCATCTATCCCCTTAACCGGATAATATATGCTTGAGTTGAGAACCTCCAGACTGAGAAAAGAGAACCAGTATATGTTCTGTCCTTAATCCGACTGCAATATGGCTCTGAAGTATGAAAGCCAGCTTAACGTAGCTTTAAGTGTGTATTACCAAAAATGTCTTTTGTTTAACAACTTCTCCGTTGACAATGACTTCAAGTAAGTGCTCTCCCTTGTAATGAACCCGAGTAGTCATGTTTTTGAAGCTTTGTTTCTTTTTCAATTTCTTTGTCTGTGAGGCTTTCCAATCGTTTAGTGACCAATGAAAAACCTTTTTACTCTTGGAACCATTGCTCTTTACATAATGAATGGCATATTCGACACGCAGCATTTGTACTAAATCAGTGTTGCTGATTTCCAATTCAAATTGAAGGTCTTGACCTATTTGAACTTCCTCAGAACAATGTAAAGCAGAAGCTTTAATCCCTTTAGCGTTGCCAACCCCAATGATGTCCAAGGCTTCTCGGTCTCCTTTTTTAAGAAGTGTCCGTAGGGCGTGTTTCACTAGTTTCGAGGTCTCAGGAGTCTTTCCGTACCACGCTTTGCACACGGCCTTCACCAGAGAAGGGTGGTCTTTAGCAATGTCGTTCAAGTTGTTAGCAACACTTCTTCGAACGTATTCAGAAGAATCTAAATGCAATGTTTCTAGCAACGAAATGACTCTTTCAGGATGTTGATACAGGGAAGCTACTTTTGAAGCCCACGGAAGTCTCGATCTCGTTCCTTCTGAAACCAGCCTTCTAACATGTTCACTATCATGTGTAGCCCATTCAGGGAACTGCTGGATGGCCTTTTCAAAATCTGTTTCTATGAAAGGGCGAATAGCAAATTCGCCCGTACTATGAGCTGTTAAGATTTCCATTGCTTTCATGGATTCGTCCCAGAATTCCATCCCGTTTTCTGAAAGGAAATCAGGTAGGAAAAACCCATTGAGTCCACCTTTAATTGTCTTGGACGCTTCGCAAACGTACCGCACCGAAACAGGGAAGGGGTCTTTGAGAAAATGTGAAATAGCAGCTGTTAAATGCCTCGTTCGGCCTCTTAGTTCACGGTTTTCCCATTAAGCGTCCAATACAAAAGAGATGAAATGGTCTTTTGGGAAATCGGGAACAACTTCATCAAAGGACGTGGCAACATCTTGAACGAACGCCGCATTGTAATAATTTTTTAATGGTTCAGCCATGGGTGATGTGGATGTAAATGCTTCTTTTGAAGGTGATTGGGATGAAGTGCTGAATGAACGATTGATCGAGTTTGCCAAAAAACCGTCCAACCTTGCCTCTGTCACGAAAACGCGTAAAGAACGAAAAGTGATATGATTCCTTCACTTCAAATCCTTTAGAAGCAAGTTGCACTCGGCAAGATTTCCATTCTTTTCGATCATATGAAACATCAAGTAGTAAAATAGTTTGAACTTCTTTTGGGCTATAAAGCAATGAATGAACTTGAGATACCTGGGTGCAAATCACAAAAAAGTGGCTTGGCTCCTTCGTTTTTCTTCGTAAATCTTTGACAAGGTGTTTCTCCAGAAGCGATTGTGTTTCTTCTTCATGGCTGGACTTGCTCGTAAAAGGCATGCCTTCTGCGGCAACAAGAAGTTCCAGAAAAACAGACCCGTTGCCTTCACAGTGAACAAGCTGTGGCGCCTCTTCACGAAGAACCTTTAGAAAACGGTGAAGTGTGCTACTCCGATTGGCCAAGTCACCTTGGAAGATGTCCTCAATCAAACCGAAGGCTTCTTTTCCTTTGGAATTCTTAAGGTAGAGCATCGAACGCCTGGTGCATAAGGTTACAAGCCCATTCAGCTTCTTCCATTGTGGTAACCAATGGTGGGGCTATTCGAAATGAAGCAGGACAACTTAAAAACCAAAACCCAATAAAGCCATTCGCCAAACCAAAATTCACCACGTGCTGAACTTCCTCTTCGTTGTCCATATCAATGGCGAAGAACAGTCCTTTATTCCGCACTTCTTTCACTTTTGGATGAGCAGTCAATCGTTCTCTAAAGTAATCGGCAACTTTTACTACTTCTTCGAAATCTACTTCTTTGGTCAAGACTTCAATTCCAGCAGCGGCTGCAGCGCATACAAGAGGATGTCCGCCGAAGGTTGTTATGTGTCCAAGCATGGGATTGGTGGTGAATTGCTCCATGTGCGATTTATTGGCCACACAGGCACCAATCGGTAAACCTCCGCCGAGTGCTTTTCCAAGTACCAGTATGTCTGGCTCAATTCCAAAATGTTCAAAAGCAAAGTTTTTCCCTGTTCGGCCCATTCCTGCCTGAATTTCATCTAAAATCAAGAGGGTGCCGGTTTCTGTACATTTAGTGCGAATTGCTTGCAACCACTTCGCATCTGGGATACGTATTCCTGCATCTCCTTGAATGGTTTCCAGTAGTATGCAAGCCGTTTCTTTTGTAATGGATTCAAGGGCAGAGTGGTCGTTGAATGCAACGAAGTGCACATCGGGTAGTAGCGGACGAAATGCCCGTTTTTTGAGCTCATTGCCACTCACACTCATCGCACCATGCGTGCTGCCATGATAAGCACCTCTAGCAGAAATAATGCGCGTACGTCCGGTAACGCGCTTCGCCAATTTCAAGGCTGCTTCTATGGCTTCCGCTCCGCTGTTAACGAAGTAACAACAATCAAGCTGGCTTGGAAGTATTTCAATCAAGCGCTCTGCGAGAAGTGTTTGAGGAGCTTGAAGGTATTCGCCATAGACCATGACGTGTAAATAGCTGTCTGCCTGATTCTTGATTGCTTGTATGACCTTTGGTTGACCATGCCCCAAATTGGAAACGCCTACACCGCTGATCAAATCCATGAGACGGTTTCCGTGATCATCATAAATCCAAACACCTTCAGCTTTCGAAACCTTTATCCCAAAAGGGAAAGGGGTTGTTTGAGCCAAGTTTCGATCAAAGAATGCTGAGTTCATTGGGTAACATCAATTTGAATTTCGTCTAAGAAAAGCCAAGAAGGATTCCCTCTCCCCAAATGCCAGTCTGGAATAGTCCCAAAGGACTTTGCAACCAATTTCAAGTACCTCGCCATGAAGGGTTTAGTTGAACTGAAAGGCATGACCGTAATGGCGTAACTATCGGTTGGCGAAGTATTCTTGACTGTTTCAACAAGTGTGAAGTTTTCGCCATCTTCAGAGGCGTAGTAGATCACCTCTGAAGGATACCAAATCCATGGTTTGATGTCTTGCAGCGCCCTTGTTCTTACCTGTTCAATGGATGTCATTTCCTTAAGATCAATGACCGCTTCGAAATCCTTACCATAGTAGCCTTGCCAAATGCCTGTTTTGAAGTTGGCGTTGCCAATAAGGCCGTCAATGAGTGCGTCTTCACCACCTGCAGCATATTGATTGTCATATTCCGATAGAATGGAGATGTCCCAGTCATGGGTGATTCGAATAGGCTCAGAATATGCCCCGAAACTTTGCATGTCGCCTTGCTGAGCATGTGTTGAAATACGTTTCTGTTCAGTAACCGTAAATGGCCCGTCGTATTCAGACCATTCTCCGTCAATTGAATACCAAATGGTGGAAGTTGTATCAGCACTGTAAATGGAAACTTCCGCTTCATCTCTGTAAGTCATTGGTGCGTCAATAATTGGCATGGAAAGAAAGTTCGCGTCGTTGACTTTGTTCACCGGTCGATCTGCGATTTCTTTTCCAAAATCAGTTGGTGAAGAAGTCATATGGAAAACCAATTCACCACCAGCCATGATCATGTCATGGGTGATGTACGAGCGCGTGTATACTTCGCCATTCCAGGTAATGTGGTCGATATAGATCGCTTCTTCACTTTTATTTAACGCGCTGATATAAAGTGTCTTACCGTTCTCCAGGTGTAGAGATGCGTTAGTCACTCTGGGGCTTCCAATGATGTACTTCGTGTCACCTGGAGTAACCGGATAAAAACCCAAAGCTGAGAAGATATACCAACTCGACATCTGCCCACAATCTTCGTTTCCAGAAAGGCCGTCAGGCTGTGTAGAGTACATTTCTGACATCAGTTGTTGAGCCAATTCAGCAGATTTCCATTGTTGACCAATATAAGGGTAG
>JAQWQB010000131.1 GCA_029245065.1 Flavobacteriales bacterium
TCTTACACTAAACTCAAGGAGACCAAGATCAATGACATTGTTTCTTTTGGCAATTCCCACACGCTCTGCAAAGTCAACTACAGATTCAGGTGTGTATCCTCTTCTTCGGAGGGCCGAAATAGTTGGCATACGTGGGTCATCCCAACCGTCAACCACATTCTCTTCCACCAATTGAAGCAGTTTTCGTTTCGACATCACCGTGTAGTTCAAATTCAAGCGGGCGAACTCAATTTGTCTACTTGGGTAAATTTCTAATTTGTCAATGATCCAATCATAAAGCGGTCTGTGAACTTCGAACTCGAGTGTGCACAATGAATGGGTAATGTTCTCAATTGAATCAGACTGTCCGTGCGCAAAATCATACATCGGATAAATACACCACTTGTCGCCGGTACGATGGTGTGTAGCAAATTTGATGCGGTACAACAACGGATCTCTCATGTGCATGTTCGAATGCGCCATGTCGATTTTCGCCCGAAGGACCTTACTTCCTTCTTCAAACTCTTTGTTCTTCATTCTTTCAAAGAGCGCCAAGTTTTCTTCCACCGAGCGACTTCTGAAAGGACTGTTTGAACCCGGTTCAGTTGGTGTTCCTTTTTGTGCAGCAATTTCTTCTGCAGACTGATCATCTACGTAAGCGTTTCCATCTTTGATTAGTTTCACAGCCATTTCATATAGCTTATCGAAGTAATCAGAAGTGTAAAGTGCCTCTCCTTCCCACTCAAATCCGAGCCACTCAATGTCGCGCTTAATGGAATCTACGTACATGGTATCTTCCTTAACCGGGTTGGTATCGTCGAATCGAAGATTGGTCTTACCTGAAAATGCTTTACCTAGCCCAAAATTGAGTGCAATTGATTTCGCATGCCCTATGTGCAGAAACCCATTCGGCTCTGGCGGGAAACGTGTGACAATCTCTTTGTGCTTACCATTTTCCAGATCTTCGGTGATGATCTGTTCAATAAAGTTCAATGATTTTTCAGCTGTATCGCTCATGGTTCAAAATTGGACTACAAAGATACGCACTACAGGTATGATTTCGCAATGGAATTTACCTTGGGTTCGTTGAAAACTTTTAGACCTTGTGATTTATTAGTGATAAAAGCTTTGCATCTTGTATCTCAGTAGATTCTAGTGTTTAGAATGCTACTAATCAGCCAAACCAACACCTACCAATGCAACGAATTGCCTTACTCTTTTCGGTAATGATTTTGAGCTCCTGTTATTACGACCTCGAATCAGAATTATACCCAGAACCGTGCGAAGTTCCTGAGACTCCAACTTATACAGCGAACATTGAACTTCTAATTAATTCTCAATGTGCAACGCCATCTTGTCATGTTGCCGGAGGAAATGCGAATGGGAATTTTGAGACATTTAACGGTGTTTCCAATAAAGTTGACAATGGTTCATTTGAACAAGAAGTACTAATTAATCAATCAATGCCACCAAACGGTTCGCTATCTGCGTGCGATTTGGAACTCATTGAAACATGGTTAGCAACAGGAGCAGCAGAATGAAAAAGTTACTAGTAGCACTATTGATGTTGAGCGCTGCCCAGGCTTCAGCTCAAATGGACGGATGGGTTCAGACGTTCAAAGATACCCGTGTAATCAATGGACATGCGGTTGAGACCTCTCAAAAAGGGGCCATGAAATTCATTATTTCTCACCGATTTGGCCCGGTAAACGGAGGATTGTACGAGCTCTTTGGGTTTGATCAATCGACGATTCGCCTTGGATTAGATTATGGCGTAACTGACCGCCTCACTATTGGTGTGGGTCGCTCTTCCTTCGAAAAAACGTTGGATGGTTTTGCGAAATACAGGCTGTTAGTGCAGCAAGACGACAAGTCGCCAATTTCGTTAACCCTACTTGGAAACGTAGCCGTGAACACGCTGAGATGGGCTGATCCTGATAGAGAAAACTTCTTTTCTTCACGATTGAACTACACCTGGCAACTCATGGCGGCGAAGAAGGTCAATGATGACATTTCAGTTCAATTGATGCCAACAGTGGTGCATCGGAACCTTGTTGCTAATGACGAAATTGCACACGATGTGTTTGCGATGGGTGGTGCTTTCCGGTACCAGCTTTCGAAGAAGATTGCCATACAAGCGGAAGGGTTCTACGTTCTGGAAGACCAGTTAGCTGAGGAATTTACCATGCCGCTTTCCATTGGGATAGACATCGAAACAAAAGGCCACCAATTCCAACTTAGTTTGAGTAATTCTATGGGGATGACAGAGAAACTGTTCATCACACAGACGCGCAACGACTGGACTGATGCGGGCGTTGGGCTCGGTTTTAATATTACACGAGATTTCAGAATTCGCGGAAGAAAATGATCAAGACAATCACTATTCTCATTGCAAGTGTGCTTGGTGGAAGCTTTTTCTTTGCTTCTTCTTCAGGTGCGTTAGTGAACGAAAACAGCAGGCTAGCAGAAGTGATGGTTCGTTTAGGCGAGCCCAAGCCTTCGCACTACCTAGAAACCATTGACCCCATGAAGGCGAAGATGGGAGAACAGATGGTAACACTAGGGCGTACATACGACAAGACCTTGCCTAGAAAGTCTACTTACATCTCAACGATATTCGTTTGTACCGACTGTCATAACCAGGTGCAAGAAGATCCATTTCCAGCCAATCCAACTCCAGAAGCAAGACTGACATATGCCAAGGAAAAAGACTTGAACTTTCTGCAAGCCACAACTTTTTGGGGAATGGTAAATCGTGATACATGGTACAACGATGATTATGTCTTGAAATACGGAGACCTTGTTGCTCCTGCGAAGAACAGCTTGTACGAAGCAACACAATTGTGTGCGCAAGAGTGTTCAAGTGGAAGAAAACTGGAAGAATGGGAAGCCGAAGCCATCAATCACTATTACTGGTCCTTGGAACTTAAGCTGGGTGATTTGAAGCTGGAAGTTGGCGATTACAACAGAATTGATCAAGCCATCACAACTGAAAACCCCGAAATCAGAAGATCCGTGGTTTCAATGCTGAAGAGCAAGTACATGACTGCTTCACCCGCTGATTTTGTTGATGAACCCGAAAACAAATCAAAAGGGTATGCCAATACGGCGGCAGGTAACCCTGAAAATGGCAAAGAGCTCTTTGATAGAAGCTGCATGACTTGTCATGTTTACGGTGGCCCATCCCTTTTCACGTTAGACTACAGTAAGAAGTCGTTTCGTCATTTGAAACGAAATATCACCAACGATTCGCATTTCTCTATCTATGAAATTGTACGTCATGGGACGGTTGCTGAGTTAGGCCATCGTCAATACATGCCACTGTATACGGCTGATCGCATGAGTCATCAGCAAGTCGAAGATTTACGCGCGTACATAGAACAGGAAGCTCAGTAGTCCCTCGTAGGATTGGGAACTTTTATTTTATTGCTTGACCATTGATGAACCATTTGATGGTGATCAATTACAACGAGCGTTGCCCCTTTGGCAATAGCCCTATTCAAACAATGAAGCACCTTCGCTAAATCTTCTTGGTGCAATCCATTCGACACCTCGTCAAGTGCAATGAGCTGATTTTCGTCTTGGTGCTGCAATAGCAACGCCAATCTCAGTCGCTGGAGTTCTCCATTAGACAGCGATTTAAGGGGCTTTAAACCGTTGATGTGTCCCAATCCAAGCTCGCTACAAAGCGTCAACAAGTAAACGCCTTTCAAGTGCCGGTTGGCAAACGATTCAAATTCTCCCAACGACAGGTTCAATACTTCGCCAATGGTCATTTCCTCTATCCTAACCTTTTGGGATTTGGGCGCATAACGGAGACCATCACACGCATAACAATTTCGCCAAACCTCCTCTAGAATATCCAGTGAAGTCCCGGTCATTCCTGTGCCCCCGCACTGTTGACACCTACCTTCTTTCTTTCGGTAATCGAAGTCGGAACTCTTCATAGCAACACCCGCATCCTTGGCTTCACTAGCAAAGAGCCGCGTTACTTTATCCACGAGGTCTAAATGCTCTAAAATGGACTTACTTCCTTTCGTTCGGGGCGAAGATTGTTGAAGTAACTGAATTTCGTCAAACTTCGTTGAGTCCGAAATGGATTCGCAATTCATTGGCCTCCCCGATGTCAAAGAAGGAATGATGACCTCTTCCAACAACGTAGACTTCCCGGAACCACTAACACCCGTTAGGTGATTTATAGATCCAATATCTATCGAAAAGTTCATGTTCTTCACGCTCCATTTCGAAGCTCCTATGAATTGAATTGTTTCTTCTGGTTGAACTGCTACCAATGGCATTTCAAAGCTATACGAATCGTCCTCAGGCCTTGGGGTGCCTTGGTACACCACCGTTCCTCCGTTGATCCCTGTTCCAGGCCCTAGTGCTATTTCCTCATCAGCGAAAGCAATCATGGAGGCATCGTGTTCTACAAGGACCACCGTATTCCCCTTGTCTTTAATGGCTGTGATGGACTCTTGCAAGGCAGGAAGTAAGTCGTGCCCTAGGCCTGAAGATGGTTCGTCTAGAATTACTGTGAGCCCCATTAGCGGTTGCGCTAAAAGTTGAGCAAGTCGAACCCGTTGTGCTTCCCCTCCGGATAATGAATTCATGGAACGACTTAATGAAAGATAACCAAGGTCTAGCTTCAATAAAACAGTCAGCTTGGCTTGTATTCCTTCCCTGAATTGAGCCACTAGTTTTTCTTCGATGGATTTTTCATGAGGCGAGCCAATCCAGTCATGTAAATCGCTGATGGACATTGCAAGAACATCACTTAAAGTATTGCTTCCGAAATTAAAACCTAAGTTTCTCTTAGACAATCTTTTACCTTCACATGTATCGCACGTGACCACTTCCAGCAAATCCGTTAAGCCTGAGATGTTTTTGTTGTTCTTTCGAAGTAAGAATTCTTGTTCAATTAGCTGAATAAAACCTTCCCATTTTCCCTTGATCTGTTCAGCTCCTTTTCTCGTTTTATTCTCATACTCCCATGTCACTTCATATTCCTCTTCTCCCGTCCCGTTCAAGACTAAGGCAAGTTCATTCCCTGCCATTTCATTCATTGGCTTCGAAAGATCCACTCCATACTTATCTGATGCCGCTTGCAACAAAGCGAAGAATCGGCTATCCGGAGCACCGTAATAGGCAAGTGTTTTTGACCAAGCGAAAGCTCCTTCGTTGGGAGACAAGTACCAATTGTTAACGAGTGTTTGTGCTGTGCTCCTTCGAATGGCTCCTTTTCCACCACACGTTTCACAGGCACCTTTGATGGATGTAAAATTCAAATCACTCGCTGCAACGTTCTTTCCTTCTAACTGAGCCGCCCGGGAGAATAAGTACCTAAGTTCTTCAAACACCTTGATAGCAGTTCCCACAATGGCCCAATCTGAAAACGTTTGAGTTTGTTTTGTTAATAAGACCGTAGGCGTTAATCCGTTGTAAGTAGTGACTTCTGCTTGGT
>JAQWQB010000132.1 GCA_029245065.1 Flavobacteriales bacterium
AATCATTCACCAAGTAAGACGGTATCGTTCGATCTGCGTTTGATGTGTTATCCAAGAATTGCTCGCTCACGTATTTCGTTTGCCATCCGATTTCTGCCTTTTGGTGTGTTCTATCCACAAACTGGTAGCTCACTAGAGCACCCGAAATTACATCTGGTGAAAAAGAGATATCTGTTTCTTCGAACAACTCTTCCTCAAAACCAAGGAAACTAAAATCAGCGTCGTACGAAGCCACTTGCTCCGTGAAGTTTAAAATTTTGTTTTGGCTGTACGTTCCATTCACGCCAATCGTCAATTTTTTATTCAAGACCTTCCACTGAATTCCGGCCTCAACACCTCTTCGGTAGCTCTGATCAACATTCGTTCGAATTGGCGTTCCTACATCGTTCAACTCACCTGTCAGAACAAGTTGGTCCGTGTATTCCATTGAGTACAAGTTCACATTGAACGAGTAGTTTTCTCCGAATCTTCTATAACCAAGCTCCACATTGTCCATGCTTTCGTGACGTGGTTCAACTCCAGCTGGAGCGTCTACATAGTCTGAACGAGAAGGCTCTCTATTCCCTTTAGCGTAAGACCCATACACCTGGCTCTTAGGGCTTACCCATAAGCTAGCCCCAAACTTCGGATTAATGAATTGAAGGGTGTCGTTTACGTTTAGCGTCTGCAAGTCTTCATCTGTTCCGGTAACGGTGTAGGTCACATTTCTGAATTGCAAATCTCCAAACACAGCCAACTTTTGATTGATGAGGTAATTTGCTTTCAGGTAGCTATTGAAGTCTGTTTTAAATCCGTTGTTGAAATAGTAAAGGTCTTCGTTGTTGCTTCCATTGCTATGTTCCATCCAAATGATCTCACCAAAATGATCTCCATCGTACTCATTGTAGGCTCCACCTAGAGTCAATGTGAGATGGTTTTGCCCCATTCGCTTAGACCAGTTTCCTGAGTATGTGACCCCGTAAAAGTCATTTTCCAACCACCTTCTGCGAATGACATCCGTTTCAGTAATCTGCGCCAATGAATTCAACAGCACGTCGCCGTCGCCATTGGTAATCGGGTTGCCACCTGCATCATTCACAACATCATGTTGAAATTCAATTTCATCCCAAGCATAGTTGGTCTCAAATGAATTACTGATTGGATCGCCGTCTGAATTTGTTCCATCGGAGAACTGCTGAGAAGCATCAACAATGATTGGGTTCAAGCCGTAATCCCCGAACGAATCTCCATCTCTAAACTGCTCAAAAAAGCCTCTTCCATAGGTGTAGTGACCTGCAACGTTCGCAGTGAAATTTCCCCATTTACCACCGGCGTGTAGTTGGTAATGATCTTGTGCGTAATCATCAACCTCATCTTCGTAGGTGTAGAAATTGTACGTTCTACCACTGTTTAAGAGATTTTCCGTCTCTGCCTCAGATAAGCCATTATTGGCCGCATGGAGCAGCATACCTTCTTCGTCATCCTCAATACGAGACTCTGGCGTTCCATACCACGACTGGTAGGTTCTTTCTTTCCCGCCGAAAACAACTGCTTTCACGAAGAAACGCTCAATGTTCCATTCTCCAGCAAGGAAATAGCTTTTCAAGTCACTTGCAGCTCTGTCAATGTAGCCATCACTTGTAATTTGCGATAGCCTTCCTTCCATACTCCAAACGTTGTTGATTCGTCCAGTACCGAACGAAACAGAGTTGCGAAAGGTGTTGAATGAACCGATTCCAGACTTAATTTGCGCATAGCTTTCACGTGGAATATTCATGTTGCTCACTGCCACACTTCCACCAAAAGCTCCAGCTCCATTCGTGGAGGTTCCTACACCTCGTTGGATTTGAATTTTGTCTGCACTGGTGGCGAAATCAGGGAGATTCACCCAAAAAACGCCTTGCGACTCAGGGTCATTGTATGGAATTCCATTGATGGTAACGTTGATTCGGCTTTGATCTGAACCTCTAATTCTCATGCCTGTGTAACCAATTCCTGCTCCAGCATCTGAAGTGGTAACTACAGAAGGCTGAAAGCGCAACATGTACGGTAGGTCTTGCCCATTGTTCAGTGGTTCAATGTCTTCCTGTGTCACAGTAGAGTTCGAAAACACCCCATTTTTCGGTGTTTCAACTGCCGGAATAACAACCTGCTCGATAAGAATGAGCGGTAAAATATCGACCTGATTCTTAGGATAGTTTTCAAACGGCAAAACGGTTAGGTCAGGAGCCTCTTGCATTTTGAAGTTGCTCTCAACTGCTTTACCTGCCTCTACGGTAATCGTTCGGCTACTCTTTTCAAAACCGAGATAGCTCACTTCGATCTTGTATTCTCCTGGAGGAACATTGGTTATGGTATAGAAACCTTCAACATTGGTCACAGCGCCAAGCTCGGTATCAATCAGATACACTTGAGCACCAATTAAAGGCGCATTGGTTTGGTAATCCATGATTTTTCCTCGGACGGTTCCATTTTGACCGAAGGTCAGGAACCCGATGCACGTCAATAGTGCGGTAAAAAGAAACTTTTTCATCTTTTAAGTTTTTTGATTGTAACAGACTGCACAAGGGCCGCAGTCCTATGAATCACCCGCTTCCTTCCCAGCATTACCTGAGCAGGTTCGAAGGGTATGATCTCAGCCAATTCTCATCGTTATGAGGCATGGCACCCCTGTAAAAGACGATGCGAAGGTATGTAAAACTTCATACGAGTTGAAGATTTTCTTCGCTGAAGTTTGTAATTTCCCCTTAATGTTAGACTTAGCTATACAAGCAGCCCTCTCTACTGCGCCTCGTTTGAGAAAATTTCACGCCGAAGGCGTTATTGCCTCCAAAAAAGAAGACGAGTCGCCTGTTACAGAAGCTGACCTTGATGCTGACCGTCATATTCGGTCTATACTTTCTTCTTCTTCCATTCCTATTATTTCTGAAGAAGCGGCCCCTCCGCCAATGGAAGAACGGGAGCAGTGGACTTCGTACTGGATTGTGGATCCGTTGGATGGAACCAAAGAATTCATTGCAGGCCGAAAAGAGTACACCATCAACATCGCACTCATTGAAAATGGCATTCCTGTTTTAGGTGTCATTGCCATTCCAGAACATGAACTGGTTTATTTTGGGGGTGCCAATCAACTTCCATGTAAAGCGAATGAAACCGCATTAAAAGGCGCCACTTCCTATGAGAAATTTGAAATAAGGAAGTCTACCAAAGAACGCCCCTATACCGCTGTCATTAGCCGTTCTCATCTTCATCCAAAAACAAAGGAATACCTTCAAGTTTTGTACAAGAAGTACCCTGAACTGGACGTCATCAAAGCGGGAAGCTCGTTGAAGTTTTGTCGGATTATTGAAGGTGTGGCCAATATCTACCCTCGTTTCACACCTTGCATGACTTGGGACACTGCAGCGGGCGATGCGCTCATGCGTTCAATTGGCAAGGGGATCTATCAACTAGAAAATGCGCAGCCGCTCATTTACGGACACGAGACTTATTACAATCCACCTTTTGTAGCGAAGTAATCAAACCCGGTAAGGCCCTTCGTCTTCATAGTACATATTCAGGTAGCTCTGGTACCGTTCAGGCGGCATAGTGGTTTCTTCCGCGGCTTTTCGAACGGCACACCCAGGTTCCTTTAGGTGTAGGCAATTGTGAAATTTACATTCAGGAAGAAGGCGGAAAATTTCTGGGAAATGATGGTGCAATTCGTTCTTGGGAATATCCACCAAACCAAACCCTTTGATACCGGGCGTATCAATCAGCCAACCTCCAAATGGCAGCGCATGCATCTCTGCAAAGGTGGTTGTATGTCGCCCCTTTTTGTGTGCATCTGATACCGTGGCCGTTTTAATTTCAGCTCCGGGGATGAGTTGATTCACTAATGTGCTCTTTCCAACACCCGAATGACCTCCGACCATATTGATTTTGTCGGCCATTTTCTTCTCAACCTCTTCCAGTCCTTCCCCGTGCAATGCAGACAATCGCATGGTCTCATACCCACAAAATCCATACATGTTCTCCATCCATTCCATGTCTTCCATTTCGTCTTCTGTATAGATGTCGACCTTGTTGAAGACAATGGTTACTGGAATGCTGTAGGCATCTGCCGTGACTAAGAAACGATCAATAAAACCTGTTGATGTTGGCGGACTGCTTAGGGTCACAATTAGGAATGCACGATCAACATTGGCCGCAACAATATGGGCCTGCTTACTGAGGTTGACGCTTTTCCGGATGATGTAGTTTCGGCGTTCATGAATTTCATTGATAACGCCTGTCTCATCTTCCTCTAGTTCGAAATCAACACGGTCACCTACGGATAAAGGGTTCGTTGTTTTGATGCCTTGCATTCGAAACTTCCCTTTGATTTGGCAAGCCACCAAAGAACCGTCGTCTGCCAATACATCGCACCACTTTCCCGTTGATTTTATTACTAGTCCTTCCACATTCACTATTTGCCACAAAGTTAGGCCTTTCATTGTGCGAATAGGGAAGTTATCTTTCACAAATCTTGGTTGAAGAGATTCTTCGGAAGATGGACTTTGAACGTTATTTATCTGCAACTTTGTGAAATAAGCAGGAAACATGTCGATTGAAATAAAAAATGTCAGCAAGCTTTACGGAAAGCAAACAGCGTTAAACGATGTTTCATTTTCCATAGCAGGTGGAGAGGTAGTAGGGTTTCTTGGGCCGAACGGTGCAGGGAAATCTACCATGATGAAAATCATTACTAGCTTCATTCCTCCTACGGAAGGGCAAGCTACCGTTTGTGGGTTCGACGTTTCCACTGACCCAATTGAAGTTCGAAAGAAAGTGGGGTATTTACCAGAACACAACCCGCTTTACCTGGATATGTATGTAAAAGAGTTTCTTCATTTTGTAGCTGGAGTGCATAAAATACCCAACCCAGCACAAAAGATTGAAGAGATGATTGAAAAAGTAGGCTTGGGCAGAGAACAGCACAAGCTACTAGGTGCGTTGTCTAAAGGATACCGACAGCGTGTTGGATTGGCACAAGCCATGATCCACGACCCGGAAGTGCTCATTTTAGATGAGCCAACATCTGGCCTCGACCCGAATCAGTTGGTGGAGATACGCGAGCTTATTCGCACCATTGGAAAAGAAAAAACAGTGATGCTTTCTACCCACATTATGCAAGAGGTAGAAGCCATTTGCAGCAGAGTAATCATTGTGAATCAAGGCAACATTGTTGCTGATGGACCCACTTCTGAAATCCGAAATTTAGCAAGCACGAATCAACAGCTGGTTGAAGTGGAGTTTGACGGCCCGGTTGAGGCGGCTGAACTCCTTGCCATCGAAGGCATTGAAGATGCAAAACACATTGGCAACAACACCTGGAGACTGCGGAGTGTTTCTGAAATTGACCCACGGAAAACCATCAGTGCATGGGCCGTTGAGCAAGACCGATTGGTGCTCACCCTCAAACGAGAAGAACAACGTTTGGAAGATGTTTTCCATACGTTAACGAAATAAGCCAAGAAATTAGGCAAGAAAAAAGGCGCTCAATGAGCGCCTTTTTAATTCTATAAAAGGTCGATTTACATCATTCCTGGCATTCCACCGCCTCCAGGCATAGCTGGCATTGGAGCTCCTCCTTCTTCCTCAATGTCTGAAATCACACATTCAGTTGTCAAGAGCATTCCTGCGATAGAAGCTGCATTTTCAAGTGCTACACGACTCACTTTTGTTGGATCAATTACACCCGCTTCAAAAAGGTTCTCGTAAACTTCAGTACGTGCGTTGTACCCGTAGTCGCCTTCACCTTCTCTTACTTTCTGTACAATTACAGCTCCTTCACCACCTGC
>JAQWQB010000136.1 GCA_029245065.1 Flavobacteriales bacterium
TCCTTCCTCCGCACTCTTCTCTCTTCACTCCCTACTCTCTACTCCTTACTCCCTACTCTTAACTCGTAACTCTTAACTCCTCACTCCTCACTCCTGAATCACCCATTCAACAAAACGGCTGCCAACACTTTCGATGTTCCAGCTCGCTACGGAATGTTTTGCCGCTTTCTTTAGTTCTTGTTTTTGTTGGGGTGACAACATGGAGTACCTGTTAACGGCGTCAACGAAGTCATCTTTTGAATCACATTTCCACCCGTTGACACCGTGTTCTATCAACGCTGAGTTTTCACCAAGATTTGAAACCAATAAAGGAACTCCACAAGAGAGTAGATGTTGGTTCCAAATTGGACCGGCCGTGATGCTCCAGATGTGCTCGTTGCTCAGACTGATGCCCAAATCCCATGAGGAAATCTGCTTGAATAATAATTCTTCGTCACTTAAACCTACTTCAGGCATTTCAAGAATGATTGTTGGGAAACCAGCCAGTGCTTGACGAATTCTGTTGCGATCCTTCGCTTCTTTGATACCTATGATTTCCAATTTCACAGGGAATGAAATGGCGCGAACAATGGGTAACAAAGCCGTTTCTAATTGGTTGATGTTACTTAAACATTCATCGTGTGAATGGTCTAGTCGAGCATCTGCGATCCAACCAATGGTGAATAGCTCACTAAGCGGACCAATTTCCCTGTTGGTTTGGGCAGGAGTTGGAAGAAAGAACGATTTGCTTCCGGCGTTTTGCACAAATTTTTTCATCCACTTGCTTCCGCACATGATCACCTCAGAACTCTGTAGAAAAGAGAGGAACACACTGTCTTCAATCAAGTGATTGATGGAACTGTCAACATCGTAGATTACATCTTTTCGCCACTTCGAAAGCAGCAAAAGTACCCGTGCATAGAAATCATTGGCCCCCACTTGTTGGATGACAACCTTTCTTTTCTTTTTGCGTGAAAAAGCCAATTTCGTTACCAGCATGAGGAATACCAACTGCTTTCGGAAACAGGTTGGAGGTTGAATCACACTGCTTTTCACTCCATGAACCGATTGCAGGTGCGCTAAAAACTGTGTGCATCTGAAACGCACGGAAGGTACGTCGTCAGCATCATACGTAAACCAGTATAGATGGTAGTTCGACAAGAAGGTAAATTTGATTAGTTAATGACCCGAGTCCCCTCAAGTTCTTACAAATTTACCCTGGCGCTAATTACCTAAAGGGTGAGTCCTTCGTACTTCTTTCCGTCTACATACACCTCATCCACAAGGGTATCGCCAAATGAATAAGGGATGAAATAGGGTGAATTTATGGCTTCGGTTAGGAAGAAATTGGCACGCATGCCTGGCGTTATTGAACCTATTTCTTCTTCCAATTCCATAGCCGCTGCTCCGTTAATGGTTGCGGCATTGAACGCTTCTTCGGGTAACATTTTCATTTTGAAACACGCCAAAGCGACTACCAAGTTCATGTTTCCGCTTGGTGTTGATCCTGGATTGAAATCGGTTGCCAATGCCAGCGGCAGACCAGCGTCAATGATCATTCTGGCAGGAGTGTAAGGAATGGTTAAAAACAATGAACAAGAAGGCAATGCCACTGGAATGGTGCTCCCTCCCTTCAGTGCTTGCACGTCCGCATCTGTGAGTTCCTCCAAATGGTCCACTGAAACACAACCTAAATCAACACATGCCTTTACACCGCCGTTGGCCGTAAATTGGTTGACATGCACTTTTCCTTTCAATCCGTATGCTGCAGCCGCTTCAAGGATTCGCGTTACCTGCGGAATTGAAAAATAACCGTCTTCTAGAAAAGCGTCTACATAGTCTGCTAGCTTTTCCTCTGCAATTTGAGGTAGCATTTCATTGATGATCAAATCAATGTAGCCATCTGGATTTTCCTTGTACTCTTTTGGAAAAGCATGCGCTCCCAAAAAGGTTGATTTCACAGGGATAGGCAATGCCTCCTTCAAACGCTTGATGACGCGAAGCATCTTCAATTCGGCCGCTACAGTTAGTCCATATCCACTTTTTATTTCAATGGCTGTGGTTCCCATTCGAATCACACGATCAGCTCTTTTCATGGCTGCTTCAAACAATTCGTCTTCAGAAGCGGATGCTAATTTCATGGCTGAGTTCAGAATGCCCCCGCCATTTTCTGCGATTTCCGCGTAGGTCAGTCCCTTAATCCGATCTACAAATTCACCTTCCCTGTTCCCCGCGTAAACAAGGTGCGTATGGGAATCACACCAGCCCGGAAAAAGGTATTTTCCGTCGGCGTCAGTCACCTCTAAATCACGCCAATCGGTAATTCCGCCCCAATTTTCCATCAAGCCAAAGTCAACGATGATTCCGTCCTCAACTGCCAACCATGCATTTTCCAACATGGGCATTTCCTTCATGGCTGCTCCAGACAACAATCCTGGCTTCTCTTCTCGTGCGCCAACAATTCCTTTGATATTCTTGATCAATAGCTTCATGCCACAAAAGTAACCTTCTATCTAAGAGAAAATCAAGTTCGAATTTCCTTTTCCTTCTCACTTCTGTCCTAAACAAAAATCCTACCTTCGGATCATGTTCCACCCGAAACTGCTTTTATGCGCTTTGTTTGTCCTATTCATGGTCGAAGAAGGACTAGGTCAATACGACGACCCAGTGGAATACACTATGCCTGAAGATTTGAACACGATAGGATTCAATTTGACTCCTGCCGCGATACTTGTAATGAATAGCCAACAGTTCAGTCCGAGATGGTCTGTGTTTTACAAAAGACAAACGGCCCCCAATCACAAGTACCGTTTTCAATACCATTTCGAGTCGCGTGAAAAATACGAGCTGCTGCAATATGAAAGCCCGTTAGCATGGTCTGACACGACCATTACCCTTGCGTACGACACCCGGAATCATCGCAATCAAGACCTGCGTGTAGGAATTGAATTTTTCAATCCGCTTGAAAAAAACACCATGATCTATGGATTTGATGTAGGCGTTGGAATCTGGGAAGAATTCGATGAACGTGTTGAAGTTCCGTACTGGAATGATCCTGAATTGAACAACCAACCGGTGCCCTCTCCTTTTGAAGCAAGTTCAAGCTCATATGCTGACGTTACATGGGGATACTTCGTAGCCGACTTTTCCATTGGTCATAAATTCACGACTAAAAAACAGTTCAACTTCATTGTCCAATGGACTCCGGAAATCATCTATCAATGGCCCGTGGCAGAAAACTACAGTTCGTTGATAGCGCGAGAAGACCCTCCAACAGACGCTTTCTTTTTTCGCCTCAGAGGAATAGAGCTCTACATGAACATCGTGTTTTAAGTCGTTATCTTTGTAACAAAACCACTGCATGTCAAATTCAATAGGTCGTATTTTCAGACTAACCACTTTCGGTGAATCGCACGGTGCGGCCATCGGGGGAATTGTAGAAGGGTGTCCTGCTGGAGTTTCATTGGATCTCGCTGAAATTCAACTTGACTTGGACCGAAGAAAGCCCGGACAAAGTCACTTAACCACTCAGCGCAAAGAGAGCGATACGGTGCAGGTGCTTAGTGGCGTTTTTGAAGACAAGACAACTGGAGCGCCCATTGGGTTTATCATCCCAAATGAAGACCAACGGTCCAAAGATTACAGCCACATTAAAGACACTTTTCGTCCGTCCCACGCTGACTACACATTTGATCAGAAATACGGACACCGTGATTACCGCGGTGGAGGAAGATCAAGTGCGCGGGAAACTGCTTCCAGAGTTGCTGGAGGAGCCATTGCGCGCGTATTCCTCAAAACGTTGGGAGTGAGCGTAACGGCTTGGGTAGAACGCGTGAAAGACGTGGAATTGCCATTTCAGCACGTTGCATATACCCGCGAACAGGTTGAATCCAATTTGGTAAGATGTCCGGATGCTACTGTAGCAGCCAACATGCAACAACTCATTGAGCAGGCCCGCAAAGAAGGAGACACGTTAGGTGGCGCCATCCGATGTGTGATTGAAGGTGTTTCTGCTGGTTGGGGCGAACCTGTGTTTGGTAAGCTTCACGCAGAATTAGCGAAGGCCATGGTCAGCATCAATGCCGTCAAAGGCTTTGAAATAGGCAGTGGAATAGCGGGAACAAAGCAAGCTGGGTCCCAACAAAATGACGCGTTTGTTCAAGTTGACGGAGAAACATCAACAACGACCAACAACAGTGGTGGCATACAAGGCGGCATTTCCAACGGACAACAAATTCATTTCTCTGTTGCGTTCAAACCTGTTGCGACCATCATGAAAGATCAGCAATCTGTTGATAAAGATGGAAACGCCGTTGAGGTAAAAGGCAAAGGCCGACATGACCCATGTGTATTGCCACGCGCCGTTGCGATTGTAGAAGCAATGGCCGCTTTGGTCTTGGCCGATGCATCGCTCATCGCCCGAACGAATAAATAAACTTCGATAAGAACAAGACTTGTTAACGTTGAGCAAATAATTCCTTTGTTTTTCGCATCTTCAAGCCTCAAAGAAACAGCTGTGAACAAAATTCCATTACACATACAAGTCATTATCGGATTGATCTTAGGGGCAGGTTTTGCTTACCTCTCGATTATTTTCGAGTTCAACAAATTCACCTTGGACTACATCAAACCCATAGGTGATATCTTCATTAACTTACTGAAGCTTATAGCAGTGCCATTGGTATTGTTCTCCATTATTGTTGGAGTGGCGTCGTTGGGTGATGTGAAAAAGTTAGGACGACTGGGGTCGAAAACATTGTTGACTTACGTGCTAACAACGCTTACCGCTGTTGTGCTAGGACTGGTACTGGTCAATATTTTCAAACCTGGAGCGAATGTTTCAGATGAGTTGAGAACCACCAATAGAATTCGATACGAGCTTTGGAAAGAGGACGTTGGGGCGAAGCAGCTAGACGACATTGACTTTTTGAACGATCCGTCGAAAGCGGAATTGGTCGCTACCGTTCGCGCTGAAATGGCGGGTGAAGAGAATTCAGCTGAGCTTCAAGATAAACTAGACAAAGCAAACAAAAAGAAATCGTCTGGCCCCTTGCAGCCACTGGTAGACGTGGTTCCGAGTAACATCTTCGTATCGCTGAATTCCATGGCCATGCTCCAGATCATTTTCTTCGGCATCTTCTTTGGCATTGTGCTGATTTCGATTCCAAAAGACAAAGCAGAACCGGTCTTCAAGCTAGTAGACGGACTGAATGAAATTTTCGTTCGGATGGTATGGGTCGTGATGAAGGCCATGCCTATTTTCGTCTTCGCCCTGATGGCCGGGCAGGTCGTGAGAGCGGCCGGAAACGATACGGCGAAATTTCTCCAACTCCTGGAATTCTTGTTAAGGTATTCAGGCGTGGTTGTCCTCGGTTTGGCATTGATGGTATTTGTATTCTATCCGACCCTTGTTTCTACGATTGTCAAGAAAATGAAGTTCGGTAAGTTTTTGAGCGGCATGCGCGATGCGCAAATCACTGCTTTTTCTACTTCTTCCTCAGTGGCTACCCTTCCGGTTACGATGGAAAGCGTGACTAAGAAATTAGGCGTAAGTGAACGTACAACGAGTTTCGTATTGCCAATTGGTGCTACTGTCAACATGGATGGAACCAGTCTCTACCAAGCTGTTGCCGTTGTTGCGCTGGCACAGTTTCACATGGTCGATTTGACCTTGGGGCAACAAGCCATTATTGTGCTTACCGCCACCTTGGCTTCTATTGGTGCTGCAGCGGTGCCGTCGGCAGGATTGGTGCTCATGATCATTGTATTGGAATCAGTTGGATTGAGTCCGGCTTGGATTGCCTTAATTTTCCCGGTGGACCGAATTCTTGATATGTGTAGAACAGTTGTCAACGTTACCGGGGATGGCGCTGTTTCAACCATTATTGCCTCTAGCGAAGGTGAATTGAACGTACCTGAATCTTAAGCTGACTATGCGATTACTCTTTCTCTTTGTACTGATGTTTTCAACTACGTTGTGTTTCTCGCAGTACGGTGATCCAGCAGGAAAACCACTTCCTGAAAAACTAGCTGGATTGGAAAACACCTTGGTAGTGAATCACTTCCCACTTGTGGTGCACCCTTTTCAAGATAAGAAGGACACCGCTGTTTACCACTGGAAGCACACTACGAGCGTACTGAGCTTGGAAGACGATGTTATCATTACCGAATTCGGCGCATACATCTTTTACAGTGACAAATGGAATGAGCGCGTGATATACGGCCCAAAAGACATGGATAAAATCTTCAAAACGAAGAAAGCCACGCTCACCAAGGGCCAGCCGTATACGTTCAAAGACAACTGGCGTACGGGGTCTATTGTATTTGGCGGTTGGGCCATGTGGTATTTCATGGGAATTGACAAAGAAGGAAACAAAGTAGCGGGTTGGGGAGTTCTAGAAACCACGGACCAAATCCACTAAATCATGAAAAAGCCGCTTGCTTTCTTATTCTTCGGCCTCCTCTCCTTCTTCTCTATTGCTCAAACGACGGGAAGCTTCGTTTTGGAGCCATCCCAAAGCAACTGCGAGTGGACTGGTTCAGCGGCAGTTGGATCATACACGTTGACCGGCTCTGTGAGCGTCTCATCTGGTTCGCTTACCATCGACGAAAACACCATTACAGCTTGTTCATTGGTTTTCGACCTAACAACTCTTGCACATGAAGAGAAAAGCTTAGTAGACCATTTGAAGAGCAAAGATTTCTTCCAGGTAAAGAAATTCCCTGAGGCCACGTTCACGCTTTCAGAATCGGCCATTATTTCCGACGGCTATGTTGCTGTAAAAGGAATGCTAACCATTAAAGGCACCTCGAAAGAAGAGCAATTTGATGTTACACTAACAATGGACGGCGAACGTATCTCATGCATTTTTGATTGCACGGTCAACAGAATCGACTACGGTGTGAATCACAACTCCCCTTCCCTCTTTGATGATCTGAAGGATCAGGCCATTGCTGATGAGTTTCAATTTCGTGGGGAACTTTCTTTTGTATTGGCGGAATGAGTTGAAGAGATTCAAGGATGACCTAAAACTTTTCAGATAACACATCGAACTACTCCGGGAAGGCACCGAACATGCAAAAGGAAGCATGTGAACACCTCGGGGAAAGACCGTAAATTCTGAGGTAACAATGAACTAGGCTGTGGAATCGAACCAGAGAACCTTAGTAATTGATACAACGTCTGTTTACATGACGAAATGGTGGTTATTGGTGCGAAGGGTGACGGTTTGAAGCGTTGTCTCGGGGGCCACCACCTCCTCCCCAATCGAAAGTTCGGGATTCAATCGACAGCCTCCTACACTCCGTCAGACTTTCTACACCACTATTTTACAGACGTCCCCCCTGAATTTGTAATCGACTTCACCCAACCGTTTCAAGCAAAAAAAATGACCAAACGTTGGCCTTGGTCAGATTTTGAAGGCTACATGGACCAACCTATTTCTGAAATCAGGAAAGAGTTTAACATAAAACCATGGGCATAAAGTGAGATATTCTCCTTTCCTGGTCTTCAGCATTAAGAAAAGCTCCTGCATGCTTTACAACAATTATTCATCCCTTCATTAAAACAAACCCATCAGGGAAGAATCACCCATACTTCGGGAAATTGCGACTAGAAACATCCTTCATCCCCATCGCATCTTTGCATTGTACAAATTACACACCGGAGCAGCAACTCTATAAAATTTAGAACAATGAAAGTAATCGCATCCATTTTTACACTGGTTTTGGCATTCACAATTAGCGCAAGTGCACAAGACATGATGGACAAGGAAGTTAAAACCATCTCACTTGAGCAAACAAAAGGAGAGTTCACTGAGAAGTCAGTGACTGTTGAGGAAGGCACGTATGTGTTCGAAGTATCTAACAACCATGCTGCTGCAGAAGTAGGGTTGGTTCTGATTAAAAAGGGCGCAGATCCTAGCAATCCAGACAACCACATCAAAACGGCATATGTCACTACCGTAGTTAAAGACGGTGAAACGCAGAAAACAAGTCCAACCACCTTAACGAAAGGAGAATACGAGTACTTCTGCCCAATGAATCCTACTCCGCAATACACATTAATCGTCCAGTAGAAATACTGTTATTATATACTAGCATGACTTCCAGCTGAAGTGATGCTTACAAAAAGCAACAACGGCCAGGGAATCTCTCTGGCCGTTATTGCTTTAAATAAATTGGTTCAAACCACCTCAAAGGGTGTTTTAAGAATGCTCAGAAAGACTTAGATTGGTGGTAGAAAACTTTGCGGGTATTCAACTTGAGATACAAGGCGAATAAACGCTATAGCGTTTACACAATTGTTGTAAGCAATTAATAGTAACATGAGTGAATTAGAAAAAATCCTAAATATCGAAGCTGACTCCAACCTTAAGCATTTTAAAAAAGGTGAATTCATTCAACAACCGAACCAGCTAAAAGCCAATGCAATCTTCGTTAAAAAGGGACTTATTAGAAGTTACATTATTGACAGCACTGGAAAAGAACACATTTATATGTTCGCCTCAGAAGGATGGATTACAGGAGATATTTATGCGGTAGAATTTAATGAGCCTACTACTTTATACATCGATTGCCTAGAGGATTCCGAGGTAGTATTATTAAAGAGTGACCACCTTAAAGAAGCGGATCTTTCAAAAGACAAATTACTGCAAAACATGAAGAAGATGTCTCGAAACCTTGGAAAGATGCAACGCAGGATACTCATGCTTATTGGTTCACCCGCTGTTGACCGTTATAATTATTTTTTAGAAACATATCCAGAGCTACCTAATAGAGTCCCTCAAAAAATGATAGCTTCCTACTTAGGCATCATGCCACAAACGTTAAGCACAATAAGGAGCAAAAGAGCTAAAGGAAAATAATTTCATTTCTTCATCTATGTGAATGCGTAGAAATTCAGAAGTACTGATTTTTGTATAAATCAAATTTTATACAAATGAAAAAAGCACAACTTATTGTCAGAATACTTTTAGGGTTAATGGTACTGATATTCGGATTAAACAAATTTTTACAATTCATGCCCATGCCTCTATTGCCAGAATCGGCTGGTGAATTTATGGGAGCCTTAGTTAAAAGTGGCTACTTAATGCAGGCAGTGGCCATAGTAGAAATTGTAACCGGAATAATGCTGTTAATCAACAGATTTCAAGCATTAGCATTAGTAATACTATTCCCCGTATTACTGAATGCTTTTTGGTTCCATCTTTTCTTAGATCCTGCAGGAATTGGAG
>JAQWQB010000024.1 GCA_029245065.1 Flavobacteriales bacterium
ATCCAAGTTCTATCCGTAATTACGGTACAATTTCCCACAAATTCTACTTCATCGCTATAGGAAATGGTCACCTCACCGTCATAACAATCATCAATTGTTACATTCGGTAGGCCTGTAAATTCTGGTTCAGTAGATTCATCACAATCAATGACAACGTCACTTGGACATGATATTTCCGGATTTGCCTGACAGCAATCTTCAACGATAACAACTATACTAACCGTTGTGCTGGCTGCTGGAGAACCATCATCTGTTGCTGTAAATTCATATGTGTAAGGTCCTGGTTCAAGTCCTTCAAGTGTAATAGACACTTCAGCAGGATTGCCTGCAGTATTTGAGTTAATTGTGAAAGGGTCGTTTGAATCTATAACAACAGACACAACTTGATCACCTTCCGGCCCAATAAAACCGAGGTCGAGATTAAAAGACTCATTATTACATATGGTTACTTCATTTCCAGAAGGAACATTTTGGGCTATCGGAGGGAAATTGGTTTCACTCGAAACATTGAATTGTAAACATTGATCTTCAAGCCAGTTAACACCATCTTCAGCTCCTTCAGGACCGTCATAATCATCTGTATCAGAGCTAAAACGACCAATTTGGATAAAGTCAACACCATCTCCAGCGTTCACACCAACAGTAGCAGGTATACCTCCAAATCCATTGGTACCTTGAGAAGCATCTCCGGTTGTCCAATCCATCACTTCGTAATTGAAAGCGATATTATTTCCAGGATCAAGAACAGGATCTGATCCATCGGTAATAATAACTTGGAACGTGTTTCTTAAATTTTCAAGGTTCGGATTACTCGCATTGTAAGCACCAACTTCCACCCAATTAACATAGAGTGCATTGTTAGTCACAAGGTACCAAACTTCTCCACGTCCAAACCGTGTATCTACATCACCCCAAAATGGCGCAACCATTGGAGTAGTAATAGGAAACCCGGATGAAGAGAAGGATGAAAGCCCATTGAGAAACGTTAAATTACCATTGTTGTTAATGAAAACGCTCGTGTATGCTGTTCCATACAAATCGAAATCAAATGGAAGAGCTATAGGACCAATAGAACCATCGTCATTGCCCGCGAAATTAATCCATGTTGCCGGGTCATGAGGAATGTAACAATCACCAGTACGTTCCGAAGCACCGTCTATTACAGGTCTAACGTCAGGGTAGTTCCCATCAAAATCGAGACTAACAATTGTTTCAGCTAGCAGCCCCGCCTCTTTAGCCTCAGTATATTCGGTTGTTCCAACTGTAGGGTTTTGAGCAAACAAAGCACCAGTGAGAAGTATACCTACCGAGAAGAGACAAAACTGAAGACTTCTTTGCTTTACAAGCCTCCAAATGGGCGAATTGATTTCTTTTAGAGAAATATCATTTTTCATAATTTCAAGAGTTAAGTTAAGAGTAAGAATTAGGTAAATCTGTTAGTCTATCTCAGCAAAAGTAAAAAAATAAATTCTTTTCATCTATTTTTTTACTTGTTTCGTCTATGTTTTTTGTTTTTTCGTCGTTATTTTCGAACTTATTTGAGATTAGATTGGTTTTAATGTTAAACATCATGACACACCTCAACAATGGCGACAAAGCGCCATCCTTCACTTCCATTGATCACAATGGCAACAAGGTCTCTTTGAGTGACTACACCGGTCAAAAACTTGCCCTGTACTTCTACCCTCGAGACCTCACTCCAACTTGCACCGTGCAGGCCTGTGACCTTCGTGACCATGACGCGATGTTGAAAGAACATAATATTGCGATTCTTGGGGTGAATGACGACGATGCGAAAAAGCATCAGAAATTCATTGACAAACATGACCTTCCTTTCCCTTTGTTGGTTGATACAGAAAAAGAAGTCTTGAAGGCATATGGCGTTTGGGGGCCGAAAAAGTTTATGGGGCGTGAATTCGATGGAACCCACAGAACAACCTTTCTGATTGACGAAAACGGAATCATTGTCAATATCATTGAAAAGGTAAAAGCCAAAATCCATACTGAACAGATCATCGAAGGATTTGGTTTGTAACCTTTCACACACAAAATAATTCACAACGTTGACAAATTAGCTTTAGAGCGTAAGTACTTTACGTTCTGAAATAAATACTTTAGCCAAAATTCAAAACGATGGCAACCGAAGTAAACAAGGAAAAATTAAAGGCGTTACAGTTGACGCTGGACAAGATGGAGAAAACATACGGTAAAGGTGCCGTAATGAAACTAGGCGATGAAGCTATAGAACAAATTGAGGCAATCCCAACGGGTTCCCTAACTGTCGATTTAGCATTGGGCATAGGTGGTTTTCCAAAAGGAAGAATTGTGGAAATATACGGACCTGAATCGTCTGGAAAAACCACCCTAGCAATCCATGCGATCGCTGAAGCCCAGAAACAAGGAGGCATCTGTGCATTTGTAGATGCGGAGCACGCTTTTGACAAGTTTTACGCTGACGCATTAGGTGTTGATACAGAGGAACTTCTAATTTCTCAGCCTGACAATGGCGAGCAAGCACTTGAGATCACGGAGAACCTTATTCGTTCTGGAGCAATTGATTTAATTGTAATTGATTCTGTAGCCGCCTTGACGCCTCGTGCAGAAATTGAAGGAGAAATGGCTGACTCACAAGTTGGACTTCAAGCACGATTGATGTCAAAGGCTCTGAGAAAGCTCACTTCTACCATTAGCAAAACCGGTTGTTGCTGCATTTTCATTAACCAGTTGAGAGAGAAAATTGGTGTGATGTTCGGAAACCCTGAAACAACAACGGGTGGAAACGCTTTGAAATTTTACTCTTCTGTGCGAATTGATATTCGTCGTTCTTCACAAATCAAAGACGGAGACAAGGTAATTGGAAACCGTACGAAAGTGAAGGTGGTAAAGAACAAGGTTGCCCCTCCATTCCAACGTGCTGAATTTGATATCATGTACGGAATGGGAATTTCTAAAACTGGAGAGATTATAGACATTGGTGTTGAGCTCAATGTGGTGAAAAAGAGTGGTTCTTGGTTCTCTTATGGAGACACCAAACTCGGTCAAGGCCGTGACGCGGTTAAATCGCTTCTGCTAGACAATCCAGAATTAATGGAAGAGCTTGAAACAAAAATTAAGGAAGAACTGTCAAAATAACTTTTCTTTTGTCATTAAAAGCCCAGTCATTGTACTGGGCTTTTTTATTTTGCGGTCTGTAATACACACAACATGAAAAACGGGGTTGTCTTTTTCCTTTTTGCGCTTGGCATTTTAGCCTGTGACACGTCATCTACTGAGAATTCTGGTGAAACTTCCACATCCGATGATCTCAAGCCTCAGAAGGACACTACGCTCATTTATTTGAATGAGCAAATCATCAACGACCCATCCAATCCTGATGTGTTTTTAGCCAGAGCTCAGTTTCACTTGGAGCTAGAGAACTATGCGAATGCCTGGAAAGATTTTGATGACGCCCTATTGGTTGACTCAACACGTACTGACATCCTATTCGAACGAGGAGAGTTCCACTTTGGACAACAACGTTTTGAAAACGCCATTGCCGACTATAAAAGCTGCGCTGAAATTGAACCAAACAACACCCAGTGCCTTGTAAAACTTGCAATGATGAATGTGTTTCTTCGGAACTACGAAGATGCCATTGCACAATTGAACACCTCACTAAAAGTGGATAATCAATTGGCTGAAGCATATTACTTAAAAGGCAGAATTTACAAGGAGATTGGCGACACTACTCTCTCTGCTTCTAGCTACCAGACAGCAATAGAAGTTGATCCAGACTATTACGAAGCATATGTAGAAATTGCTCTCCTTTATGCGAAGGCGAATAGTGATTTAGCCATGGAATACAATACCACTGCCATGGAAATAAGACCGCGAAGTGTTGAAGCAAAATACAATGCTGCGATTTACCTTCAGCAAACTGGCTTTCGAGATACGGCAAGGTATACCCGTGCATTGACTCTCTACAATGAAATCCTGGAAATTGACCCGAACAACGCATCTGCCGCGTTCAACCGAGGTTTTGTTTTTCTAGAATACAGACAAAACTATGAAGCAGCTATCATAGAGTTCACCAAAGCTGTAGAATTACTCCCAAATTATCATCAAGCCTACTACAATAGAGGGTTATGTTATGAAAGTCTCAACAACAACGAAGAGGCGTTGAAGAATTACAACACTGCATTGACAATTGAGCCAACTTTTACGGGAGCTGCGATTGCAAAAGGACGTGTACTCGGTGAATAATTGTTAGTCCAATTCCTCGAAAGGGTTCCACTTTAGGTCGTGAGATATCTTTCCATTGGGATCGTACTCCAATGGGACAACCAATACCAATGGTCTGAAATACACCTCTTTGGTCTCTTTATCTTGAATAGTACAATAGAGTTGAAGACTAATGTACAGGTTCATTTCTGAGCCGGGAACCTCCGTTTCAACAAACCCTCTACTTGGAGAACCACTGATTAACGTATTCATACCTGCGCGTTCCATGAAGACCTCGTTTCGTCCATCCGAAAGCCATGTGTATTTTTCGTCAAGGTCGAACTGAACGTAAACGGAATTCATTCCTCTTCCAATCACAATCGGTTCCAAGAAAACACGATCGCCTTCATTAAACGCTTCGATATTCCTGAAGAGTTTGTCGAATCGGGTGAAGCGCACAGTAGACGTTTTCCCTTTTTTCGGGCTGACGCTACGCAAAGACATATTCCCTTGATCAACAACGATTAGATTGTCTCCTGAAAAGCCAATTCCCGAAGGATAATTGAATGAAGTCAGACTTCCTTTTTTACCATCTTCAGATCCTGCTTCACCTCCTGCAACCACGGTCAATTTGCCATCTTCAAATTGAAGAACACGGTGCTTTAGAGGCTGGGTTAAGTACATTTTCTCACCAGCCACAAGTACATCTTCAAGACCATATTGCATAGAAGCAGAATCAGTGGCAAATACATTGACTTGCTCTACTTTATTGGTCAAGGTGATTTTTTGAAGACCCGTTTTTGAATTATCAGTGACATAAATATTTCCGTCAACATCGCTTGCTAATTGGTTTGGCGAAGTCAAATTTGAAATGGTTTCATCCAACACTTTTGGCAAAGCACTTTTGACATTTACGTCGTAGCTCCATAGTTGATTATGGCCAGCCATGGCTACGACCAACTTGCTCTCTTTCAGTAGTAATCCTTTTGGGAAAGAGATTGGCCCGCTGGTTGAGTCTATTCTTGTTTCCGGCTTATAAGCTCTCGTTCCATTTCCTAAAATGGACTTGACTGTTTTGTTCTTAAGGTCTATTACCTTCACTTTATGGTTGTGAGTATCTGAAACATAAAGCAAGTCCTTGGCGTCATCAAGCGCCAAATCTGTTGGTTGATTGAATTGACAAGCTCCCCATTTACCGTCTCTGTCGCCCTCAACACCAGACCCAATTACTTCATTGATTTGGCCGTCACTATCAACAATTAGGATTCGGTTATTATTCGTATCCGTTACGTACCATTCTCCGTATTTGTTAGATGCCTGAATTGCGGTGGGGTAACTCATAGCCCGCCTGATATTAGACATTGTTGGAGAAGACTGAAACTCATCCGTTCTTACACCCAGAACTTCGATTTGGCCTTCACTCATCGAAGCCATTTGAACCTCTAGTTCGTCGATTCCCTCTTCTCCTTCAAACACACCGTATACTTCTGCATCATTTCGCACAACTTTAACAACAGGTAGACGCTCTTTTGGATTTCGTTTCAATCCCTCGTGGTCTTCAGCTAAGATAACCGGGTGATTAATTCTATATTTTCCAACTAGGAATTCGACATCCTCTTTAGATAATAGAGCAGAGTTAATTTCATCTATCACAGAAACCACCAACATGTATGGGTATTCCTCTTGCAGCCTGTTCATTTCTAACACTGACGCATGCGAATTCACATCAGCAGGATTCCAGATATGAATTGCTACAAAACGGTCTGGAACGTCAAAAACAGAAAATGTTTTCAAAGCATTTACCCAAGTAGCATTTTGGGGCAAAACAACACCTTGTTCAGCTTTCTTAAAGTAGTAAAGCGAGTCACGTTTAATTTGCGCGTTCGCAGTGCTCATTACAAGACATAGGAGGGCTATGATACTAATTCTCATGTAGTCAGTTTGAAGGTTGTATTCAAAATCCGCGCCAATGATGCGGAATACAAAAATAGGAGAAAAAAAAAGCCGGCGCTAGGCCGGCTTTTAAATATGGTCATGATTTACTTAACCTGATCCACTACAGCTTTGAAAGCTTCTGGATGATTCATTGCTAAATCAGCCAAAACCTTACGGTTCAATTCGATTCCGTTTTCATGTACTTTCCCCATGAAAACACTGTAAGACATTCCGTGCTGACGAGCTCCTGCGTTGATACGCTGGATCCACAAGCGGCGGAATTGACGTTTACGCTGCTTACGTCCTTCGTAAGAATAGAGAAGTCCTTTCTCTACAGCGTTTTTGGCTACGGTCCAAACATTTTTACGAGCTCCGTAGTACCCGCGAGCCATCTTTAAGATTTTCTTTCTTCTAGCTCTTGATGCAACTGAATTTTTTGAACGTGGCATTCTGTGTTGTTTTTTGGTCTATAGCGTCTTTGCAGAACTTAAAACTATAGCCCGGGTTAAAACATACCTGAATCAGGCAAATTAATTTTTACTTGCAGAGTTGAACTTTAATGTTCTTCACATCTGCTTTGTCCACAACTGTGGCTCCAGTTAGATTACGCTTACGCTTTTTTGATTTCTTAGTCAGAATGTGACTTTTGAAAGCATGCTTTCGCTTAATCTTACCGCTGCCTGTGAACTTGAAGCGCTTCTTGGCGCTTGATTTGGTTTTCATTTTCGGCATGACCGTCCGATTTTATATTGGTTTTACTTTTTCTTTGGATTAAACATCATGATCATACGCTTTCCTTCAAGTTTTGGAAGTTGCTCAACTGTTGCAAATTCTTCTAACTCTTGGGCGAAACGCAGTAAAAGGATTTCTCCTCTTTCCTTGAACACAATGGTTCTACCTTTAAAGAATACGTATGCCTTTACTTTTGCCCCTTCTGCAAGGAACTTCTTGGCGTGATTCAATTTGAAATCAAAATCATGGTCATCTGTGTTGGGTCCGAAACGAATTTCTTTCATCACCACTTTGGCCTGTTTTGCTTTCAGCTCCTTGTCTTTCTTCTTTTGAGAATAAAGGAACTTATTGTAATCGACGATTCTACATACAGGTGGTACGGCATTCGGCGAGATCTCAACCAAGTCCATTTCCATTTCCTGAGCCATTTTAAGGGCCTCATCTGTGGAATATACTCCTTGTTCGATTCCTTCACCAACCAAACGCACCTCTTTTGCGTTGATTCTTCGATTAATCCTGTGCTGGTCTTCTTTAATAACTCTTGCAGGACCTCTACTACGTCTTCTTCGTATTGCTATGGCTTCACTTTTTTAATTAATACTACTCCAGAATGTTCTTAATCTCTTGATTAATCAACTCTGCAAATTCCTCGACAGACATTGCGCCCAAATCTCCATGGCCTTGCTTACGAACAGCCACTTGGTTGTTCGCTTGCTCACTCTCCCCTACAATCAGCATGTATGGGATTTTTTCGACCTCGGCATCCCTGATTTTTTTACCAATCTTCTCGGACCTGCCATCTACGAGGGCGCGAATATCGTAATTTTCAAGGACTTCTGAAAGGTTCTGGGCATAATCATTGAAGCGATCACTGATTGGAAGAATCTTTACTTGCTCAGGAGTTAGCCAAATTGGAAACTTTCCGGCGCAGTGCTCAATCAAGATTGCACAAAATCTCTCCATCGAACCAAATGGCGCTCGGTGAATCATAACTGGTCTGTGGGGAGCGTTATCGCTTCCTACATATTCCAATTCAAAACGTTCCGGTAAGTTGTAATCTATCTGAACAGTTCCAAGCTGCCATTTTCTTCCAATAGCATCACGCACCATGAAATCCAATTTCGGCCCATAGAACGCTGCTTCCCCTAATTCAACTACTGTAGAGAGTCCTTTTTCGTCAGCTACTTCTTGAATGGCTTTCTCTGCGTTGTCCCAATTCTCATTCGAACCAATGTATTTATCTGGGTTCTCAGGGTCTCTTAATGAAACTTGCGCTACGTAGTCCTTAAAATCAAGCACCTTAAAAATGTAAAGCACCAAATCAATCACCTTTCCTACTTCTTCTTTCACCTGATCTACCGTGCAGAAAATATGGGCATCATCTTGTGTAAACCCTCGCACTCTTGTTAGACCATGCAATTCTCCACTTTGCTCATAGCGGTAAACCGTTCCGAATTCAGCATAACGAATTGGAAGGTCTTTGTATGAACGCGGTCGACTTTTATAAATCTCACAGTGGTGAGGGCAATTCATCGGCTTCAACAGATACAACTCCCCGTCAGCAGGCGTATTGATAGGCTGAAAGCTATCTTCACCATACTTGGCGAAGTGCCCAGACGTTTCATACAACTCCTTGTTTCCAATGTGTGGAGTAATAACAGGTAAGTAACCCGCTTTTCGCTGTGCTTCTTTTAGGAAGTTTTCCAAACGGCTTCTCAATTGCGCCCCTTTTGGAAGCCACAACGGTAAACCTTGTCCAACCTTTTCCGAAAAGTGGAAGAGGTCTAATTCCTTACCTAGCTTTCTATGATCTCGCTTTTTCGCTTCTTCAAGCAAAACGAGGTGTTCTTTGAGCTGCTTTTGCTTCGGAAAAGCAACACCGTAAATACGTGTCAGCTGCTTGTTCTTTTCGTCTCCTTTCCAGTAAGCACCGGCAACGGTCATCAATTTCATTGCCTTGATAGCCCCTGTATTTGGGATATGAGGTCCACGGCACAAATCGGTAAAGCCACCTTGGGTATAGAACGTAATACTTCCATCCTCAAGTCTTTCCAACAAATCAAGCTTGTACTCATCACCTTTTTCAGTGTAGTACGATACTGCCTCATCTTTCGAAATCTCTTTTCGCACGAATTGATTCTTTTGCTGAGCCAATTCAAGCATCTTCTTCTCTACCTTATCAAAGTCTTTCTCACTGAAAACGTGGTCTCCAAAATCAATGTCGTAATAAAACCCATTCTCAATAGGGGGACCTACCCACAACTTGATTCCTGGATACAATGCCTCAAGGGCTTCAGCCATAATGTGTGCAGCAGAGTGCCACAAGGTTGATTTTCCATTGTCATCATTCCACGTCAAAAGCTTCAACGTAGCATCAGCGTCAATAGGACGTGTTAAGTCTCGCACTTCTCCATCAACCTCAGCGGCCAATACATTTCTTGCTAATCCTTCACTAATTGAAGTAGCAACTTCAAGTGCTGTTGTTCCTTTGGCCACCTCACGAATGGAGCCATCAGGCAAAGTAATGTTAATCATAACCTTATTTTTTTCGAAGGAACAAAGGTAAACAGATTGCCCCGATTTACCGCTCCTTTCCCTTGTTGAATCTAGCGTATACACGAATAATTTCTGTTTGGTTACGAATGGACGGCAGAGTGCTACAGCAGTGGGCTAAGGGCACAAATTGTGCGTTAGTCTAGAAAACAAACACACAACAATTATGAAAAAGTTAGCATTCCTTCTGTTGATTGTTACTACCAGTGTAGCACTTAACGCATCCCCACAACAAACTCCTGAGAGCTTCGATGCCAGCATGGAGTTATTTAGCGACGCTTTGGCCTCTGGCAACTTGGGCTTAGCCGAACAATTCTTCGCTGACAGCATGGCCTATGAGCGAGATGACGGAAGAATAGTCCATGTGCCTCGCGAACTCGTTTTCAGCGCATTGGAAGCGGACCTCGGAGAAAGCATGTCAGCACAAAAATTCTTGCTTGTCATGACCAAAGGCTTCGAAGCTCATGGAGACCTAGCCTCACCTTTCTTCGTCAACACCCATTCAGGACTTCATCAACCTGAACTTATCTCAATTAAAGCAGGAGCCGTGAATTTCAGAAAACTTCCTTCTACGGAGTCTCCTGTGATTTGCCTCTTGGAAAAAGGAGTGTATTCTGGAAACCGCGATTTAACTAGACCCTTGTTCACAGATGCTGAAACGGGTATTGAATGGACTCCCCTGCGCGTATTTCACCCGTCCATTGGAAGCGTAAAAGGATACGTGGCATCTTCTTTGGTTACCATTCAAAACAAACACGTTCCACGCGAAATGAAAGTTGAATTTATTGATGGTAAATGGACCATTGTCAGCCTAACGTTACCTACCAACGCTATGTGCGCGATGTAACTGCTGACCATCGTTTAATCTGCCAATGCACGTGCGAGGTGCACAAGTGGTTGCCTTCCTTGTCATGAACTTTAATGTGACAAGTGAAGGCAACTTTGTTTTCATCCTTCAGCTTATCAATAATCTCATTCTCTACTTCTTGACGTGGTAATTCATACTTCACGAACGCATCCATTTTGCCCTGGTAATGATACTCAACCTCCATGCTTTTCATGATTAACCTAAACTCTTTCGGACTGAGATGCTGAAGCAACACCAATCCAGAGGCGTATTCCGCACCGGTTGCCAGAACGCACGCGTGAAGTCCTTTCAAGTGGTTCAGGTTCTTTCGCTTGTAAGGAATAAGAACACTCACAGATTCGGGGGAAATGGCATCAATCTTCAGCTTATGAGGGCCATTGAAAGGAATCCCTGCCCATAAGACACGGTTCAGTATGGATCTCTTGGACGCAGAATGCTGTGCACCTTCGAAATAACGTTCTAAGTTCATCGGTTACAGGTTACAGGGTTGGTTGCTTCTCTAAGATTTGAGCAATATTGGGTTTGAAGTACAACTCGCTTTTCAGAATCTTACCATCTTCACGGTAAATGGGTCTTCCATCTGCGTCGAGTTTCGACATGTTGCTGCGCTGGATTTCTAAAAACACTTCTTCAATCTTGTGTTGAAGACCATGCTTCAAAATGGTACCACATAAAATATAGAGTAGATCGCCTAAAGCATCTGCTATTTCGACCATATCACCGTTCTGCGCTGCTTCAAGATATTCTTCATTTTCCTCATGCATGAGTCGATGTCTTAACTCGTAATCTTTTGCAGATAGTTGAGCCGTCATTTCTGGAGCATTGGGAATTTTGAAAGCGTCATGAAAATCGCGCACGCAATTAATCACCTCTTGAAGTTGTAATTTTTCGTTCATAAAAGTGAAAGTACATCAGTACTCATCGATAGTTTAAGCTCTCTTTCCGTAGTTATTAACGAGTTGAATTCATTTTTCAACGTCCATCAAAAAAAACACCCATTTTTAGACAGTAAGAATTCAAGCTTCTTCGTCCAAAAATCACTTCTTACTTTCTCTCGCATCTATCATCAACAGTGGAACACAGCGCTTAACATCATTTAACAGCGATGCCCTTGAGAAAAAAGACTTCTTCAGGAACTTTGTAGAAGTTCAAGCGTTCTCTTTACACATGTATTTAAAATCCTCATTTTTGCGTGACTAGACGAAAGCGCATTTCTTATGGAAGAAGATATGACAGGTATGACAAGTAACACAGCAATGCAAGCTGAAGACATTCGTGAACTGAATGAGCGCATT
>JAQWQB010000030.1 GCA_029245065.1 Flavobacteriales bacterium
GTCCAAGGATGAGATGTCATCGTCGCTCCATTGTAAGTACCAGCTATTCCTTGAAGTTCCCAGTTGTCAGCATTCATGCAAACATAAATACGCCAACAGCGGGGTAAACTAGTAAAGCCTGCCACGGTCTGAATACTGGCAGCACGCGTAGGATCCATAGGGACCTCTTGAATTGAAAATCCATCGAAGGGGGATTGTCCAAATACACTTGAACATCCTAGAAAAGCGACAAACAAGACGCTTTTGAGCACACGGGTAGCATTTTGGTTTAGCATAGTCATCTCTTTAGGAGAATCGCAGGGCGCGGTTTAGCGTCCAAAATATACGAAAAAAGACTGGATTTAGGAAGGTTTTACGAAAGGAAATGGTTCATAAGACCTCTTTCTGCATGCTATGGAAGGGGCAAATCATTCATACCTTTGGTGCATGAATCAGCGAATAGAAGATCCCGGTTTTGGAACCAAATATGAACGGCAAACCAAACGTGTCATCAACAAAGATGGTACGTTCAACGTGAAAAGACGCGGAGTTGATACGGGACTGCGTAGTTTGTATCAAGCCGTTATTTCTATGTCGGCCTCGAGATTCCTTCTCTTGGTAGGAGCGGGCTATTTTATTTTGAATGCCATCTTCGCCACGGCGTATTTTATGACGGGTATTGAATTTATTAGTGGAGCGGAAAGCGTCAACGGTTGGCAAGACTGGCTAACATGTTTTTACTTCAGCTTCCAGACCTTCACCACCGTGGGGTACGGGGCGTTGGCACCGAAGGGAGGTGTGATGAATACAATTGCAGCAATAGAAGCATTGGCCGGCTTGCTTGGTTTTGCCTTGATGAGTGGCGTACTGTATGGTCGTTTCAGCAAGCCTAAATCGAAATTGGCTTACTCACAAAATGCGGTAATTGCCCCTTTTGGAGAGCATAAAGCCCTGATGTTCCGTCTTGCCAACAAGCGAACAAATGTACTGATGCAAATGCAAGCGCAAATAATACTCATGATGCATGACGACATGCAGGCGCCACACAAAAGGAGCTTTTACAACTTGGATCTTCAAGTGTCCAAGGTTAACTTCCTTCCCTTGACATGGACTGTTGTTCACCCAATCACTCCTGACAGCCCAATGTTTAATAAATCCCGAGCCGACCTTCTTGCCGCTGAAGCTGAAGTCTTAATTTTAATTTCAGGTTTCGATGATACGTTCAATCAAACCGTACACTCTAGGTACAGTTATACATGCGATGAAGTAGTGCCAAATGCCAAATTCAATCCTGCATTTTCTTCAGATTCGGAAGGTGAAATTGTATTGGACTTGGAGAAAATTAATGATTACACAGTGCTAACTAACGAGACATGAGCATAGGAGCTAAAGTAAACCACCCGAGTTTTGGAGAGGGCGTGATTTTCGGAGAAACGGAAAACGCTTGGCGTATTTACTTCAAAGAAAAAGGCGAAGAACAAATAGGAAAGGCATTTGATGAAATGCAAACCATTGAGGTTTCAGATTTGGATCATTCACCAGGGATATCTCTTGAAGATGTGGTGGAAGCAGTCCAAAATGTTTTTGATGGCTACTATGATGTTCAAGGAATAGTTGAACTCGGCGATAAATGGGATGGTGGTAAAATGATCCTTGAACCTGGTTCTGACGGGGTGAAAGGAAAAGAAATTCCGATAGAAACCTTCTTTCATAAGATTGTTATGGTGAGAGATAGACTGCGTGTACTAGAGCAAAACATCAACAGCCATAAAGTCTTGACCGACGAAGAAAAAGTGAATTTGCAGCAATATATCACGCGTAGTTATGGAAGCTTGACCTCTTTCAATGTGCTGTTCGAATCAAAGAATGATTACTTCGTTGGTGATAAGAAGAGCTAGACCTGTTTCCTGAACTGTTACTGTAAAAGAAACACCTGAATAACTATCTTTGCCGCATCAAAAATCAAGACCACATGTTAGATGAATTGCCCGTTATGGAGCAGTTCTATACCATTCAAGGAGAAGGCACTCACACAGGGTCGCCTGCTTACTTCATTCGCTTGGGTGGGTGTGATGTGGGGTGTTTTTGGTGCGATGTAAAGGAAAGTTGGGACGCTGCTGCTCACCCGAAATTGACCATTCAATCCCTCGTTGACTCAGCGAAGGAAAGTGGCGCTCCAATAGCTGTCATTACCGGCGGTGAGCCGTGTATGCACAACCTAACATCATTGACAAAAGGACTTCAAGAAGCAGGGATTCGCACACATTTAGAAACCTCAGGTGCTCACCCGCTGACGGGAAGCTTTGACTTCATAACCCTTTCGCCTAAAAAGTTCAAGTCTGCCTTGGACGAGTTCTACGCAGTGGCGCATGAGTTGAAAGTCATTGTTTACAACAAGCACGATTTGAAATGGGCAGAATCCCATGTTCAAAAATTAAACGATTCGGCAGCACGTTATTTGCAACCAGAATGGGATGTGAGGGAAGAAAGTGTACCGATGATTTTGAACTACGTCAGAAACAATCCTCATTGGAAGATTAGCCTTCAATCACACAAATACATTGGTATTCCTTGACGAATATTATTCGTCAAAGTTCAGTTTGATTTTCTTAGTAAGTGGGTGAGCCTGGCAGGTAAGAATGTAGCCTTCTTCCAACTCCTGTTTTGTAAGAGCGAAATTACTGTCCATGCGTACTTTGCCTTCTGACATATGAGCTCTACAAGTTGTACAAACCCCACCTCTACATGAGTAAGGAGGATCAATTCCAGACTGAATAGCAGCTTCCAACAGATTCATCGAATCACCTTTCATTTCGAAAGAGTTGGTGTCATCATCTAGTGTGATCTCAATATCAGCCGTACCATCGAAAGGCTCTTCAATTACTTCCGGAACGACTTCTTTTTCAGCTGTTTGAAATTCCTGACCCGGGTTTTCGAAGAATTCAATATTGATATCACTCTTGTCAACACCTTTATCATTCAATGCATTGTTCACAGCAGACATCATTCCCGCTGGCCCACAAATGAAGTACGACTTCGGTAACTCATCTTGAGTGAAATTGTGAAGAAGCTCCAATGTTTTACCAAAATTGATGCGTCCATTGAACAATGGCATGTCCAACGACCCGTCTGATAAAATGTGATAAACATGAAGGTTGCCGCATTTAGCCAATGCATCAAGTTCATCGTAGAACATGATGTTCGACTTACTACGGTTTCCGTAAAACAAGGTGACCTTAGAGTTTGGCTCGTTGTTCAGCACCATCTTGGCAATCGATAAGATAGGCGTGATTCCACTGCCTGAAGCGAATAGCACGATGTGTCGTTGTGTTGCAGGAGTTGGTTCAAGTACGAAGTTCCCTTGTGGAGCCATCACCTCCATTGCATCTCCCGCTTGTAAGTTTCGGTTGATGTGAGATGAAGCTCTTCCGCCTTCCACTTCTTTCACCGCGACTTGGAAAAGATCTTCACCCGGAGCGCTGCAAATGCTGTAGGCCCTGTGTAGTTCTTCTCCTTTGAGGTTAAACTTGAACGTGATGTATTGTCCTGCTTTGAAAGCAAATTCTTCTTTCAACGAAGAGATATCGAACGTGAGACGAACTGAATTGCTTGTGATGCGATCTAGTCGCTGTATAGGGAGTGTGTGAAATTTCATAATAGATACTGCTATTGCAATGACAACCAAGTAGGGTAATTGTTCATGAATTCTTCCGAATTCCAATCTTGAGCGCCAATAAAGCTCTTGGTTGTCTCTCCGTCAGCATTAATAATGTAAGTAGTAGGTAAAACATTTATTCCTTGGTCTTTCAGTTCTGAAGGAATCTGATAGCAAGGGAAAGTGAGGTTGAATTTTTTTCGAATGGCTTCAATCTTAGCCGGAGAATCATCAGTGAGTCCAATAACTTGGATAGTACCGGAAGCATGTAGCTGTTGCAAAGCGTCCATTTCTTTCAAGCAATCTCCACACCAACTAGCGTAGTAATTAATCAATGCTCCTTCTTGAATTTGAGAGTTCAAAGAGGTCGGTTTCCCGTCAATCAGCACTTGAATATCTTGGTGGTCAATAGAAGGAGCGACCCTGTATTTCCAGTATAAAAAAGCAGTTGCAATCAGCCCGAAAATGAGATAGGGAAGAACCTTTTTCATGAACTTAGCGCTTGGTCGATGTCAAATTGAATAACTCTGAAAGTTCGTCTGACTTCACAACAGTGTATTCACTTGGAATGGCGAAAAACCGGTCGCTAGGTACTTCTTCAATGATACTAATAGCTCGGTATAGAACAGCTCCTTCGGCCGTGCTTCGCCAAAATTCAACTGGAATACCATCTACATTTGGTAAGAAGGGGTGGATCAATTTTGGACCAGCAGTCCATACAATTTGACCACTTGTATCTTCTGCAGAGAAACACTTGCGTTCCATGATTTTACCGTGCTTTTTTCCTTCGGAAATCATTGGAGAATCATGAGTGATTTGATCTTTTGGACTTTCAATTGCGCACAATGTTCCTAAAAACTCAATGAGAACATGTTGTTCCATTTTCGTGTAATCAGTAATAATAACGCGGCTGCCCTTTTCTGTGAATTCTTCCCACCTAACTTGATCTCCTTTGGCGCGAATGACCACTTTCATAGGAGCTTGCTCTTTGGCAGCAGTAGATATGTTCTGTGATTCTACTGGGAGGTAGATCACTTTACCAGAAAACTGAGTTTGGCCACAAACGCTTGCAGAAGTAGCAATGACCAATAACATGCAAATACAGAATCTCACCATAGTGTTAGTCTATTATTATCTAGCAAGTTAGAAAAGCTTTGGTCACCATTTCAGTAGCTCAGAAATCTTTTCAGCAATTTTGTCTGAATTAGGTAGCATTTCAGCCTCCAACACACTGTTCAGTGGGATGGCTGGTGCTGGTATCGCACCCACTGTTACAACGGGAGCGTCCAAACTTTTGAAGCACACTTCACTAATTCTTCCTGCCAAACTCTGAGCGAACGTATTCCCTTCAGGCTCTTCAGTCACAACCAGACATTTATTACACTTACGAACCGCAGCGAAAACAGTTTCTTCGTCCAATGGAACCAATGTTCTGAGGTCTACAATTTCCACTCTGCCCGGGAATTCCTTGGCAGCCGTTTGACTCCAATATACCCCCATTCCATAAGTAATAATCGCTAGGGAATCTTCCTCCGTAGCCTCTATAACGGTGCGTGCCTTTCCGAGGGGTAGAATATAGTCTTCAGCAGGCTCAATGGTTTTAGCATCTTCCGTTCCCGCAATTTTCGACCAGTAAAGCCCTTTGTGTTCGAGCATAACTACTGGATTCGGATCAAGGTAAGCCGCCTTAATCAGTCCTTTCATATCTGCACCATTCGAAGGGTAGCAAATTTTCACCCCGCGAATGTTCGTCAGAACGCTCTCAACACTCGAACTGTGGTAAGGTCCGCCAGAACCATAAGCACCAATCGGTACGCGAATCAACGAGTGAACGGGCCATTGTCCATTTGAAAGATAATAGCTTCTGCTCGCCTCTGTGAACAATTGATTCAATCCAGGCCAGATGTAATCAGCGAACTGAACTTCAACAATTGGCTTGCAACCAGCGGCACTCATGCCTACTGTACTACCAATAATAAATGCTTCCTGAATAGGTGTATTGAAAACGCGGTCGTCTCCGAACTTTTGCGCAAGTGTGGCTGCTTCGCGAAAAACGCCCCCGAGTCTGCCCCCAACATCTTGGCCATACAGCAAACTTTCAGGGTGCTTTGCCATGATTTCTTGAACGGCGAACAATGCGCAATCAACCATTAATGTTGGCTCTCCGTCTTTCGGACTTCGTTCTCCTTTCTCTTCGGTAACCGTTGTGGGTGCCCAAATGTGGTTGAAAATATCTTCTGGCTTCGGATCTTCAGCATCTCGTGCTTTCGCGAAATCTTCAGCTACTACCGCAGAAGTCTCCGCTTCAATACGCTCTAAATCTTTTTTATTGATGCCTAAATCAAGCAGCGACTTTCTAAAGCGCGGAAGCGGATCTCTTTGTTGGTGTTCTTCTAAGTCATCACGGTACCATTCTCTTCGAACGCCACTTGTATGGTGCCCCAAAAGTGGAACAGATGCATGAAGCATAAATGGTCTTCGCTCTTTTCGGGCGAGTTCCAAAACTTCATTGAACGTCTGGTAGCATGTTTCAAAATCTGCACCATCAATGCTTCTGCTTTCAATAGTTGGGAATGCTTTGGCAAATGTGGTAGCGTCTCCAAAATGAATTTCTTTGGCGTTGGCACTAATGTCCCACTCGTTGTCTTGAACAAGAAAGATGATCGGAAACTTCTTCAAGGCAGCCATGTGGAAGGCCTCAGCTATCTCTCCCTCAGTCATAGCAGCGTCTCCAATGGAGCAAACCACCACTGGTTCTTCACCCGGTGCTGGCTTATCTATACCTTGACCTTCTCTGTATTGAATGCCCATAGCAGCTCCTGCAGATGGAATAGCCTGCATTCCTGTTGCTGAACTTTGGTGCGGTATTTTTGGAAAACCTGGCTTATTCAAGCTTGGGTGACAGTAATACGTCCGGCCTCCTGAGAAAGGGTCATCACGCTTGGCAAAAAGCTGAAGCATGAGCTCATAAGGCGACATACCAATTCCAAGAAGGATGCTGTCATCTCGGTAATAAGCACTTAAAAAATCGTGTTCCTTCAGCTGCATGCCAACCGCCAACTGAATGGCCTCATGTCCACGCGATGTAGCATGCACATACTTCGAAGTCAATTTGGCATTGTCTTCGTAAATGTCAGACATCGCACGTGCTGTGGACATCAATCGATAAGCTTCAAGAAGCGTTTCTGCAGACAACTGCTTCTTTTTCTTGGTTTCCGATTTAACTGGCATGCTATCTTTTGAGGTTGATAGCTGCAAGTTACAAAGGATGTTCTGAACCGCTAGAACTATTCAGACATAAATCCAGCCCCTACGGTACTATTTGTTGACGGGTCAATTAAGATAAATCCACCATGTTTTCCCGCAGTTACGAACGGGTCTGTCACTATTGGGCTGGCAGTTTTGAAGTCTACTTTTCCTATGTCATTAAGATTGAGAGAAGTGTCAGCTTCTCGCTGGGCGTTCTCCAGGTTTAGCACATTTTCAATTCGCTCAATAATCACACGTGTTGAGGCCGTTCCTTGTTGCAGAATAAATTTTTGTCTGGCCGCAACTCTTTGCTGACTCATCCAACATAGCTGAGCTGAAAACTGATTCTTCAGCCGGATGGGGTCATTGCTTTCAACCAAAAGATCACCTCTGCTTAGGTCAATATCTTCATTCAATTGAATGGTAATGGCTTGGTCTTCTTTGCTCAAGGAACTCGTGAACACAAGTTGTTTCTCAAACGTTTGATGCAAAGTACCAAGACAGGTTGCGATGGAAGAGGGGAGCTTCCTCAGTTCACGGATGGTCATGTATTTTTAGATTTGAATAAAAAGCGTTCCCAAACTCGTTCGTGTACGTAGTAGAGAGTCATTTTCGTGACTACTTCAATCGCACCAATACTAAAAGCAGTTTTCGTTTCACCGGTGATGGCCCATGAGATGAAAATAGTATCTGCAGTGCCAAGAATCCTCCAAGACAACGACTTCGCGAAACTGATAGCTGGGCTCGCTGAAGTACGCTTGGTTAGTTGTTTTTTAATGGTGTTGTCCAGAAACATTTCCCAAAAGCATATAAACCCCGCCAATTAACTAGGGTAATAAATGTGAAATCTGTATTTGAAGTTGTAATTACTTAAAGACGAGTGATGTGTGCTACCGTTTTCTTTTCTAAAATGCGCAATGTAGCATCTCTGACTTCGGCCATTACAGAGTTGATACCACAGTTTTCATTGGTGCAATTTTCACATGGTTCGTAAAAATTGAGGGAAACACATGGGAGCAATGCAATGGGGCCATCTATTATTCGAATCACTTTTGCGAGCGGAATTGATTCTGGAGGTTTGATGAAGTAATAGCCTCCACCTTTTCCTTTTTTGGAGCCTAGAACGCCTCCTTTTTTCAATTCAAGTAGAATTTGCTCTAGAAACTTAAGAGATATTTTTTTCTCTTCAGCGATTTCTGCAATCAGAACAGGTCCACGTTCTTGATTTTCAACAAGGTAGGTAAGGGCATGAAATGCGTATTGAGCTTTTTTCGAGAGCATGCCCAAAAATACAACAAACACTTCTTCAAAATAATGTCATCTTTTCTTGTAATTGGACGATTAACGTCCATATTTAGTGGGAAATGATCGGTTTTTATTATGAAAACCGTCATTTTTTTCTATTTTCGTACTTGCCTAAGCAATTAGGTTTGACCACATGTAGTTAGTTATATTGTAGTTAAGATTTATGTAAAATTTGGTTAAGTTGAGACGACTCTGATTCAGGGTCGTTTCGCTTTTTATGTATCTTTGAAACGCACTAAAATCAGCACTTCTGACAAGATGAAACTTGACTTCACCAAATACCAGGGGACCGGAAATGACTTTGTGATGATTGACAATTTAAGCGGTTCAATTTCATTAACTACCCAAGGCATTGAGCAGCTATGCGACCGTCGATTTGGTGTGGGCGCAGATGGTGTAATTCTCTTGGAACCATCTGATACGGCTGATTTCACCATGAATTACTACAACAGCGATGGTACGCAGTCATTCTGTGGAAATGGTTCCCGATGTGCCGTTGCATTCTTTAGAGCGCTTGGAAATGAGCAAGTTAACTATTCATTCGAGGCGATTGATGGTATGCATGAAGCCATTTGGCGGTCTGACGGTGTAGAACTTAAAATGAGCAATGTTGAATTCCCTACTGATTGGAATGGGCATTTTTTTCTCAATACAGGTAGTCCGCATGTTGTTCGTTTTGTGGAAAACGTAAGTGAAATTGACGTGCCTTCAGAAGGCCGTCAAATTAGAAACCACCAAGATTGGGGAGAACGAGGAACCAACGTAAATTTCGTTTCTATTGATGGGAATGAATTATTCGTACGAACCTATGAACGGGGTGTCGAAGATGAAACACTTTCATGCGGCACAGGAGTTACTGCAGTAGCTTTGGTGACAGCGTTTTCTCGAGGGGTTCAACCTACTGCGATTCATACATTGGGTGGTGAATTACGTGTGAATTTTGAACGCAGTGACGCAGGTTTTACAGCTATTTGGTTAAAAGGCCCCGCTAAAGAAGTATTTTCCGGAACGGTAAATAATATCAAATGATCCTAATAGCAGACAGTGGTTCCACAAAGACTGATTGGAGAGTCATCGATAGAGATGGCACCATTCATCAGTTTCAAACCATTGGATTGCACCCTTTTTTTGTATCAGATGAATTAATTCTTCAATCATTGCAAGTGGCAATTTTGCCTGCATTTCCGGCCGCACTCATTCGAGAAGTGTACTTCTATGGATCAGGATTGTCTTCACAAAAGGAAAAACAACGTTTCCAGCGTTTCTTCTCAGACTTGTATCAATTAGCAAAAGTTGAAATTCACCATGATTTACTTGGAGCAGCTAGGGCGCTGTGCGGAGATGAATCTGGAGTGGCACTTATATTAGGTACGGGCGCTAATTCTTGTACCTACCACCATGGAGAGATAACAGCTAACATGAGTAGTTCTGGTTATATTCTTGGTGATGAAGGAAGTGGCGCCGATTTAGGTAAAAGATGGGCACATGCGTTTATTACTGAACGGGCTCCCGAGAACCTAAGGAATTCCTTCGTACAAAAGTTTGGAGCCGACAAAGAGTTGATTCTTGATCGGGTATACAAGGGAGAGCGCCCAAATCGATTCCTTGCTTCATTTTGTCCATTTTTGAAAGAGAACATAAAGGATCCTTTCATTGCGAATTTGGTGGATCAAGCATTTGAAGAATTGATTCAAGGATATCTAAAGCACTACAAAATTGATCCGTCATGGAAAATTCATGCAACAGGTTCAATTGCTCATAATTTCTCTTCAATTTTGGGCAACGCATTGGAAAGACATGGTTTGCACCTTGGCAATGTTGTTCAAAAACCAATAGCCGCTTTGGCACTATATCACTCACCTGAATGAAGAAAATTGCATCGCTTATCATCTTGATACAAGCCTTCCTCGTCTGTTCAGCAATAGAACCCTTGGGAAAAGATGCTGAAGTTAGCTTGATTACTTGTTCCGAAGGAGATGAATTGTACTCTGTCTTTGGCCACAGTGCCATCAGAATAGTTGAGCCGAATAGATTTGATGTGGTTTACAATTATGGCACATTTGAATTCTCAGACGATTTTTACATCCTCTTCGCCCAAGGGAAACTGAATTACACCCTTTCAAGATCAGGGTTTAAGAACTTCAATTACGAATACATTGTCTCAGGAAGAGGAGTCGTTGAGCAAGTACTTGACCTCACTCAAGTTCAAAAACAAGCGGTATTCGACTTTCTTGAGGTGAATTACCAACCTGAGAACAGGGAGTATCTCTACGATTTTTTCTACGATAACTGTGCCACTCGTATTCGAGATTTGTTCAAGGAAGTCTTGGGCGAAGACCTCGTATTCAATAGCCAGTTCGAAACAGGTGAAACGACCTTCCGTTCTATGATTGATGAGAAATTACAGCCAATGGATTGGAGTGATTTCGGAATTGACATCGCTCTGGGTATTCCATGTGATGCCATCGTAGAGGAAGAGCAAAACATGTTTTTACCCGACGAACTGTATACCGAGTTTGGTTCCGCAACATTGAACGGGAAGCCACTTGTGAAGTCGGAAGAGGAATTGCTTGTTCAAACACTCCAAATAACCAATCCGCCCATTGATTGGACCATGATGTTGTGTGCTTTTTTCGTGTTAATTGCGGCATGGAATCTTCTTCAGTTTGTGAAAAAGGGGTCATCAACTAACTGGATTCCAGCAGTAATCTTTTTCATCGTATCGCTCGTTGGACTTGGCGTCTTCCTATTGTGGTTTGCCACTGACCACGTAGCAACCAAGTGGAACATGAATTTGTTTTGGGCATTTCCGCTTCATTTTGTGGTGTACCTGATAGCTAGGAAGAGACCGAAAGCAACAAGAAATTACTTCAAGCTGACCTTTATTTCATTGCTGTTTTTTATCCTAATCGGATGGACTTTTCCCCAATCATTTCACCTCGGTTTTTATTTGATTGCGCTTTCTGTAGCTTTGGTCAGTTTTAAGTTCGCTGGTTTCGGGAAAAAAGAGTTGAACTTGTAACGTAGTTAACTAACACACTGAATTTGAAAATCCAGAATACCATACTTTTCTTCCTGCTTGTTTCGTTGCTAGCATTTAGCTGCAAAAGAGAAGAAAGCACGCGCTGGGAAATAGACGGAAGAGCCCCCATTGCAAGCGGTGAAATTGCCTGGGAAGACTTAATCGCAGATAGCTTGTTGGATGTTGATAGTGAAGGACTTTTGCACTTGATTTACGAGCAGTCGCTAGTTGATTTTGGATTGGATACACTGGTCGAAATTGCCGATACGACCATCACCAATAGCTTCGATGCTGGTTTCACTGGAGGCCCTATTGATATTCCTGCAGGACAATCAATTATTTCCTTGGATGAAAACATCAATATGAACGTGAATTCAGCTGAACTCCGTCGCATAGTGGTGGAATCAGGAGTCCTTTCTTATTCGTTCAAAAGTTATGTTGGAGGTCCATTGGACATCGAATACACCATCCCAGGTGTTGAACTTGGTGAATCCTCGTTTGGACTAACCGTCACTTCTGAGGCTGGGACGGACGATGCACCTTGGGTATACACCAATACGGTAGACCTTTCTGGCGCTATCATCGATTTGCAAGGAACATCGGGGAATTCAACAAATGAAATAGCAACTTACCTCAGTGTGAATGCCTCTTCAGCTGCTGCTGAACCAGTTGCTGTTTTTGGCGATGATTCTGTAGCCATTGATTTGTCTTTTATTGATGTGCGCATTGCTTACGGACAAGGGTTTTTCGGAACCATTGAAAGTGAATTGGATCAGTTGATTGATATTGAACCGTTGTCCAATATTGGTGGTGGACAATTGGACTTAGAAGAACTTGGCTTCGCCATTGATATTACCAATTATATAGGTGCTGATGCCCAACTCACATTAAGTGAAATAAAAGGAGTGCGAAATGAGAATGAAGTGGAGTTAACCCATACACTCATAAACGATCAACAGAATATTACAAGAGCAATAGATAACAATGGCACTGTCCTTCCAACCAATTACAGTTTCTTAATCGATGAGACCAATTCGAACATCGTTCCCTTGTTTGAATTGTTGCCAGAAGCACTGAACATTCAAGGCGATATTGTAATCAATCCACTAGGCGATATTTCTGGAGGAAATGATTTCATCTATACGTCTCAACCACTAGAAGCTACGTTTGTTGCAGACTTGCCACTATGCGTTGGTTTCCAAGGCGTATTTTTTCAAGATACGTTGGAGATTGATTCACGGGATGAACCAATTGTTGGCGAAGGGCTATTGCACATAGAAGCGGTTAACTCGTTTCCACTTAGCGCGTCGATTACATTGCGGTTCCTTGATGACAACAACGAACAAATCTCCCTGCTACTAGAAAATGGAGACGTTGTTTCAAGTATGTATGATGGTACTTCATACGTACCAGTAACATCCATGTTTGATGTGGTTGTTTCGTCTGAAGTGTTGGCTGCCCTGAACAACGCTAATCAACTCTTGATGGAGGTGGTGTTGGACACAGAAGGCACAGAGTTGGTGAAGATGAATGGTGAAGAAAAAATTGAGTTGAACATCACTGCAGAGGGTAGTATTCAATTGAGTTACGAATGAGAAAGTGTCTGGTTATCATATTGTTATTGCTCAGCACTTCGGCATTCTCGCAGCGCTTGATGCTCTTGCCTCAGTTGTCGAATCAGCTAGACTCTAGTTTCTACGATGCTTCCATTCTGCTTGGAATAGAAGGCAACGTTGGCTACCGTTCGAATGCCATTGAAAATGGAATGGTAGACAAGCTGCTCTTTGGTGGCTTCATAGAAGATGAATTGATTGCTCGCCAATATGACCGCATGAATAACTACGGTCGGTTGGGTGCTCAAGCGTTGGGCTCGTTCACGTTTCAAATGATGAGCGATAGTCTATTTGGAAAAGCAGATTGGGGCTGGCAAGGTCACCTACAGTCTCGCTATCATTTAGAGACCTATTTTAACGGAGGATTATTCCAAGCGGTTTTTCAAGGCAATGGGGGCGAAGATGAACTTATTCAGGCCGTAGATGGGTCACTGGATTACATGGCATTTCAAAAATTTGGTGTTGGTGTATTCCACAAGCCAACCATGTCAGGTTTCATTATCTCAGCGGTCAACGGAGAACAATTTGAGCGGTTTACCAACCGAAACGCAACATTATATACTTCAGCTGCGAACGACTCATTAGCGCTTGAACACTCCATTTTCTGGGGAACATCTGATACGTCAACGACAGGTTTTTTGAGTGGCGACGGAATTGGCATTGCGCTAGATGGTGTGCTGAATGTTCCATTGAAGGAAAGTAGAGGGCTGGTTTCAATTGCTGTTACCGATTTTGGCTTCGTTTCTTGGAATGAAAGTACATTAGTGAGAAGAAGCACTGATACCTGGGATTATACAGGGTTTGACCTCAATGAGGTGCTCGATGAGTCGGTTGATACGGTCTTGCCAAGTTATCCTGACACCCTTGATGCAAGTGGCGAAAAGGGAAAAGAAACACGATGGCTACCTGGAAGGGTAGACGTGGGGCTTTTACACGAAATAAAGGACAATGACTTCTTCGAAATCTCTATGGGCTTTCGTCCTGTAGAAGCGTATGACCCTTATTTCCGTGCAGGATACTTGTACCAATTCAATGGCAACACCTTGGTGGGGATTCATGCTGCTACAGGCGGATATGGTTCAACAAGATTCGGAATTAGCGCTGAGAAGTGGATTGGAAAGCATTGGTTTGCGGCATTGCAAACGGAAGATGTTTTCGGGTTGATTTCAAAACGTGGTTTAGGCATGCAAGGAAGCGTGCGATTAATGTATTTAATTCGATAAGATGCTTACAGATTTACCAATTCAGACTTCTAACAACGAAGATGCTTTTGTGCTTCTTGCAGGGCCCTGTGCCATTGAAGGAGAGCAAATGGCTATGGATATTGCTGGACAAGTTTCTGAACTGTGCAAAGAGCTGAACATACCGTATGTTTTCAAAGGCTCGTACCGAAAGGCAAACCGTTCGCGAATAGATAGTTTTACGGGCATCGGAGATCAGAAAGCACTAGAGATATTACAGAAGGTTGGGAGTACATATGGCATTCCCACGGTTACTGATATTCACGCTGCTCCAGAGGCTGCTATGGCCGCTGAATACGTGGATGTCCTCCAAATTCCCGCTTTCCTATGTCGTCAAACAGACTTGCTCGTTGCCGCAGCAAAGACAGGGAAAGTAGTGAATGTAAAAAAGGGGCAATTTGTGTCTC
>JAQWQB010000035.1 GCA_029245065.1 Flavobacteriales bacterium
CCGATGTAATCTGTAGCAGCTACATCAACATTGTAAGTTGTTTCTTTAATGATCTCTCCATCTTGAAGACCAACTCCACCGTTTCCGTCAGTAGTTAAATCATAGCTCTTTCCATCTGTACCTTGGATAGTTACTTTCGCATTGGCCAACGGCGTACCTGTATCGTAATCATAAACGTTTGCTAGGTAACGGAACTCAAGTGGTGGCATTTTGAACTCGTAGATATCGTGCAATCCTTTTCCACCTGGGCGATCAGAAGTCAAGTATCCTTGATCCTTTTCAGGAGTCCAAACAATCGCCATGTCATCAGAAGATGAGTTCAATGGGTAAGGCAGGTGTTCTACTTCACCGAATTGCATTCCTTCACCTGCGCTAGCTGCCATGAATAGATCGTGACCTCCCATTCCTGGGTGACCTGTTGAAGAAAAGTACAGCGTCCCATCATTTTTGAATGTCGGGAACATTTCGTCTCCAGCAGTATTGATTCCTTTTCCAAGGTTTACTGCTTTACCGAACGACTTTTCTTTCTTGTCGTATGGAAGGTACCAAAGGTCCTTTCCACCGAATCCGCCTGGCATATCAGAAGCGAACACCAAAAACATATCGTCTGGTGTAAGTGCTGGGTGGCCAACAGCAGATGAATCATCCATGTCGCGATCAATGATGTTCAAGGGCTCAGCAGGACCGAATCCTTTACCTCTTAAATCTGCGTACATGATATCACAAGCGAAGTTGTCTTTCCCGTCAACAACGCATCTTGTGAAGTACATTCTTTTAAATTTCGAATCGAAGCAAATCGTTCCTTCGTTTGAAGGGGTGTTTACTGTATTGTTCAAAGGGGTTGGTGTAGACCACTTTCCTTTCTTGTCTTGTTCCGTCATGAACAAATCCATGTAAGAGTCTCCGGTGATCACATCTTCTCCAGAACCAGTTGAACTTGGACGAGATGAAGCGAAGATGATTGCATCGAAACGCTTATCGCTCCAGTTGGCAGCATAATCATAGTTCTCTGTGTTCATCATGGCCACTTGTTCTACCACGTAGCGTGAAGGTGGTTCATCCAATGCCAATGCTGCATCTTCACAAGCTTGAATGCTCGCTTGCGCTTTTGACTTGTCGCCTCCGTTGTCCATGTAGTCATTGTACTTCTTCACTGCTTCGTCGAACTTGTTCTGCTGACGTAGCACCTCTCCGTATGAATAATGAACTTCTGGGTTCTCGCTATCGTATTTGAATCCGATCGCTTTCTTGTAGTAATCTTCAGCTCCAGCGTGGTCACCAATGATTCGGTAACACTCTCCGATTTTAAAGTTTACTTCTCCTTTGGAGTCAATCCCCTTCAGTTTCGAGTATACTGCGTTGTACAATTTGGCAGCTTCGGCGTAGCCTCCACGTTCAAATTGGCTATCAGCATCTTCGGTGTACTTCTTCTGGGCGAAACCAGAAAGCATACCAAATACTAGGGTCAGGGTAAGAGTAAGGCGCAGAAATGCGAAGTTGGTTTGGTTCTTTTGCATTATTTTCCGTTTACAGGAAGCGAAAATAAGTAAATAAATCACAGATAAGCAAATCTACAGAACCCACGATGGACGCGTAATTGCTGTAATTCTGCCAATCTTGTTAAGCAAATCTCACCAAAATCTCTATCAAAACGAAGTAGGGATTGGCTATTGCTCTCTTTTTTTCACTTTCTAGAAGTCCTTCAAATGTAACTAAGAAAGTGCTGAATTAGTGTCTATTTGGTGCACTTTATACCGTTCATTTTCCATTTTAGACCGAAAAAAGGCTAACTCCTATGGAAGTTAGCCTTTTAGATTAATGGTATTCGTATGGTTTATCTGTTAAAGAGGATTTCTCTCAATTTCGGCATTGGCCAAATCTCATCATCAACAAGCATTTCCAAACGATCACTATGGTTTCTGATATCATTCATGATTGGGAACAACACGTCTGCATACATAGCCGCTTGTTTCTCCACGTTTTCAATGGCATCTACCTTAGAGCGTTCCTTGCGCAGTTCGTCGATCTTCTCTTTCACTCCTGTTAGGTGTTCAGAGATTTCGTTAATCAGCTTCATTTGCGTGCTAGACGCCTTTTTGAAGTCTGCCGCAGACATAATTTCCTTCAGTCCTTTTACATTATCTACAATGGTACTTTGGTAGTTAATGGCAGTTGGAATGATATGGTTCTGCGCTAGATCAGCCGTAACACGAGCTTCAATTTGACGACGCATTACATAGTTTTCTAAGTCAACTTCCATACGTGCTTCCACTTCCTCAGGCGTCAACACCTTCATGTCGTTGAAAAGCTTCTGTACTTTTTTATCCTTCCAAACAGTCAATGCTCTCGGCGTGTCTACCAAGTTGCTAAGCCCTCTTTTCTTCGCCTCTTTCAACCATTCGTCGCCGTACCCATTTCCTTCGAAACGAATTGCCTTCGACTCCTTGATCATTTTTTGAAGCTCCTTCAAGATGGCGTCATCTTTCTTGTCGCCTCCTTTGATACGCGTATCAACTGCTTTCTTGAATTCTTGAAGCTGTTCAGCCATGATCGTATTCAAAGCAATCATTGAATGACCACAGTTTGCTGAAGAACCAACTGCTCTGAACTCGAATTTATTCCCTGTAAAGGCGAATGGTGAAGTTCTGTTTCTGTCTGTGTTATCTCTAAGTACCTCCGGAATACGTCCGATTTCAAGCTTAATCGCTGTCTTGTCATCTGGGGTAAGCTTTCCGGCTTTGATATTCTTTTCCAACTGATCAAGCAAGTTTGAAAGCTGCGAACCGATGAACACAGAAATAATCGCTGGTGGCGCTTCATTCGCTCCAAGTCTGTGATCGTTTCCTGCTCCTGCAATTGCTGCTCTTAAAATGTCAGCATTCTTGTGGATAGCCATGATGGTATTCACGAAGAACGTCAAAAAACGAAGGTTGCTCTTTGGGTTTTTTCCAGGCTGAAGCAAGTTCACTCCCGTGTTGGTGCTCAATGACCAGTTGTTGTGCTTTCCTGAACCATTCAATCCTTCAAATGGCTTTTCGTGCAGCAATACTCTGAACTCATGCTTTTTGGCCACTTTATCAAGTAAATCCATAAGCAGTAAGTTGTGGTCATTGGCCAAGTTGCACTCCTCATAAATTGGGGCCAATTCGAACTGGTTTGGAGCAACCTCGTTGTGACGCGTAGTAACAGGTATTCCAAGCTTGTGGCATTCTGTTTCGTAATCTTTCATGAACGCCATTGCACGTTCAGGAATGGAGCCGAAGTAGTGATCATCTAACTGCTGGCCTTTCGCCGGAGTGTGACCGAACAAAGCTCTACCCGTTGTAGCAATGTCTGGACGAGCGTTGTACAATGCTCTATCAATTAGGAAGTATTCTTGCTCCCAACCAAGGGTAGCAACTACCTTCTTCACATCTTTATCAAAGTACTGACAAACCGCTGTAGCAGCAGAATCAACTGCAGTAAGCGCTTTAATCAACGGCATTTTGTAATCCAATGAATGTCCGGTGTACGAGATAAAGATTGTTGGAATACACAGTGTATTTCCAATAACGAATGCTGGTGAAGTCGGATCCCAGATGGTATAACCACGTGCTTCAAACGTATTTCTAATTCCACCATTCGGGAAAGAAGATGCGTCTGGCTCTTGTTGAACAAGAAGGCTTCCATCAAATTTCTCAATTGCTCGTCCATCTCCTGTAGGCTGGATGAATGAGTCATGCTTTTCCGCTGTTGAACCCGTTAATGGTTGGAACCAGTGCGTGTAATGCGTTGCGCCCCTAGAAATAGACCAGTCCTTCATGGAAGACGCTACTTGATCAGCAATGCTACGATCAATAGGAGTTCCGTGAACAACCGCGTTCATTACACTCTTGTAAGCTTCATCAGTAAGGTATTCACGCATGGTGTGCTGGCTGAATACGTTCTCTCCATAGTAATCAGAAATCTTACCTGAAGGAGGCGTTTGATGCATAGGGCGACGATGTGCTAGGTCCCTTAGTGCTTGTCCGCGAAATGTTGGCATGTGATGAGTTTTTGATTGTAAGCGACAAAGATACACCCAAATCGCACTCCTTCAACTCGGTTTTATTAAAATCTTATAAACACCCCCTAAAAAAGAGGGGGTGTTTTCCGTTTTTCAGTTTTTTACTGCGTAAAACCACCCAGAATGAAGGGGGTGCCTCATCGAAAACCACTAAAAAAGGGTGATGTTTTCACACCACCCTAATTTTATTTTAATTCATTTTTTACTCTTTCACCCAGCGCTTGGCAGCTCTAGACACGCCATCGTCAATAATGACAGTGTACATACCTGATGCGAGATCGTGTGTATCTATTCGAATCACATCCCCTGGAGATTGTTGCATTTGTCTTGTTGCTAGAATCTTACCATGTAGATCTATGATCGTGTAGGTTAGCTCATTTCCAAAATTCGCCGCTTTCACAAATAACTCGTGATCAGCAGGGTTAGGATAAACAGTGAGTTGAACTTCCTCAACTAATTGTTCTTCTACGCTCACCAAATCTGTTTCCCAACTGAAATTATGAGAAATGGATTTCCCGAAATCATTTTCGAATTGAATAAATGAACCTCCTGCTACTTTCTTCAGTCTTACCTGTCCATTTCCATCGTTGTTCGCGAAGAAGCTCAATCCATCGTCATCAGAATCCAATACATTGAACGTGTAACAACCCGCATTCAGCTGGATCGTATCGCGGTAATTCGTGCTGGCATCATTGTAATCATCTCTCGACCAAACGACTGTTCCATCGGCCGCCTCAATAGAAGCACTTGTTTCCCACGGAGCTCCGTTGGTTTGAATCCAAATAATCAAGCGGTTGTCGTCGTCTTCACCTGTTCCATAGGTATATGTTGGCGGACGAACGAAGCTAGAGCTAGCGTCGTTGTTAAATTCATTTTCGTCAGTAACGCCGTTGGGGTTGCCCACAGAAGCTAAAAACTGAAGCGTTTGTTCGTCGTCTCCATCCCACAGCAACGGACTGTCATACGTTAGTACTACATCTTCGGTCTCCAAGAAGCCCAAGTTTCCTGTCCAGGTAATGGTTTGGAGGTCCGTACCTATTCCATATGTAATCTCACAAGAAGTCAACGGTGTTGATCCGTTGTTTCTAATCTGAATAATTGGATTGTCGCAGATTGGGTTGATTCTACTTTTAATACGCCAATTGCTTGGAGCGATCACATCATTGATTTCAACGTCGTTGGCGAAATTCGCTTCACCATATGCGATGATTTGTCCTTCGAAACGGTAGTTCCCATCTGGATCATAGTTGATATCGTAGTCTACCGTAAAGCTCTCTTGTCCATCTACCAATGGTGTTAACTCGAAATTCTGCGTAGCCACCTTCGCCCCAGGACACCATCCGGCACGATCGTATATCCACGTTCCTCCTTGCGGGTAAAGCGCATTGTCTGCGCACTCTTGCATAATTTCCCAGCTCCACTGTGTTTCGTTATTTACAAGAACAGAATGGGTATTGAAACAGAATTCTCCACAATTGTTCCCTGTCCCGAAACCGTGGCCTGAAGCACGTGTTTTCAAGCGGAACATTTCTTCACCGTCTTGAACTTCGAACTCATGTGCCACCACATTTTCATCAAACGTGCTCAAGTTATATTGACCTTTCCAGAAAGCATCAACACGCTTCACATCTCTTGGCGGTGTTCCTTCGATGAATAAAAACTTCATATCCAACAACTCTTGCCAGTTTCCTGCTTCCAACTCAACCATTCCATGAAGCAACGGCTCATAATCTGAAACATCGAACACCCATGTCCACCCTTCTTCCAAATCCAAGTTGATTCCATAAGGAGTGATGTACCTTCCGATTTCATAACGATCAACCACTTCAAACGCTTCACTGTAATAGCTCAATTCACTGTTCACAAAATTGGTAAGTGGTGCATCAATTGGCGTAGACGAAATTTCGTTCCCTTCTTCGTCATATACATAGGTACTCCCTTCTTCCCAATAGAATTCAAGGTTTACCATCTCAACATCGTTTCCGGCAACTTCCCAAGTGGTAAGTACAACAGGTGCAATTTGAACTTGCACTTCATATGGAACAACCGTATTATCAACCACCACATCTCCTTGGTGAAGTGTTATTTCTGGTCTAAAATCAACGGCTGTTTCTCCTATAAACAGCTCATCAGATTCATACAATAATCTATCTGGTGCACCCTGTGGGTAGGCATCAAACCCGTTAGGACTTTGATCAAGTACGTACGATTGATTCTCCTCATCGAAATTGTAGTACACTCTTAGATTGTCCCAATTAGGGTGCATGTTATTGATGCGTTGGGTCATCCACTCAGCAATGGTAGCTTCGTCTAGTTCAACATCCCACACTTGAAATTCATCGACATTTCCTCGGTAGAAATTGCTCCACCCCGTTGCCGATCCGATGCTGAACTCAACAATGCCGGCCATGGAGTTGTCTTTGTCTTCTCCAGTATGCCACAGCTCACCGTTCAAATAGATGTTCATTGTTTCTGTGGCATTGTTCTTTGTGAATGCCCAATGATTCCAGTGACCTTCGTAATCTGTGGTAGCGGCTAGTTTGTCAATTCTATCGTACCCACCATCTTGGCCAGCATCCCAGTAAACTCTTCCGTTGCCCCATGGGAGGTGACTATTCAAGACACGTGCGTTTGACGCGTTCACTCCTTCGAAAACAGTACTGTTCAAGGGCTGTGCATCAGGGTCTCCAAAAACCCAAAAAGCAACGGTTACTTGTTCATCAATGGTGTCAAATACTTCTCCTGGAACAACTACCTCATCAACGTTGTCAAACTTCATGAATCTATTTTGCCCCAAAACAGCTACTGCTTTATTGGAGATGGTTTCACCCTGCACATCAGTTGGGAATCCAAAATCTTCGTTCGTGATAGCTAGTTCAACAACCAACGAAGTGGTTCCGTCCCAGCTTACATTTTCAGAGAACGTAAAGTCATACCCTCCCATTTCAGTTGGAGTAAAATCGCTCGCATACACTTCTTGCATGAACCCGTCGAACAAGCTGGTAAGTTCTGTTTCTGTCGTTTGTCCTACTTTAATTCGAAGTAAGTCTGCACTGTCGAATTGAAAATTCAGATTCATAGTAAGTCGAGAGATATCACCTGCAGTTAACCCTGCAGCCAACAGCTCTTCAGCCGTGTAAATAAATTGAAAACGAGATGCGGTATTCTCTGTGAGTAACGGCATGGCAGACAAACTACCGTCGCCAGTCAAGGCTGCCAACGTCATGTCTTCTTCGCTAATTACATTCGTCTCAATCGTTTCGTATTGAATCGTATTGAACTGCGGCTCGCTCACCAAATCAACTTCCTCGAAATCGGCGTTGTTCAACAAGTAGAACGGATGAGCCAATAAGTTTGAGTCCAACTCTCCGGTGTGATCAAACAGGTAATTGTACGTGAGGTAATCCCACTCTCCACATGGAAAACCAAGTCCTCCGGCTGTCCCGTCTTCGAAACACTTGAGGGTGTAATACATTAAAATCTTCTGGTACGATGTTTCGTCATCAGGAAATTCAAACCATCTTCTCCCTGGGCTGTCATAGGCCGCATCAGGGTCGTTTTGTTCTTCAAAAGTAAATGTTTGAACCACTGTGGTGTCTCCCGGATCAGCCAATGCTGCCGTAGACACAAAGATCGCCGTGAGGGATAATAGTAGTAGATGTTTCATGGAGGCTTAATTTGAAAGCACAAGTTAACGTAGGAAAGCTAGCTCTCAAAATTAGATTTCTTCATTTATTGCATTAAACGTTAGTAATCTCAAACGAAGTTTTCACTTAATTTGGCCTAGCTTAAACACATCGAAATATGAACTACCTATTCATCATGTATCCTTGGGAAGATATTTCTCCTGAGCGTGATAGTACCATTCGACTTATTCATGAATGTGCGTCGAGAGGCTATACTGTAGGCATCACGACAGCTGCAAACCTTACCATTCGGGATTGTTTGGCGCAAGGATTCGTGAAGGTTCTAAAGAAGTCAGAGAAACTCTCGAAAGCCGCTAGTACGTTTCACAAACAAGCCCAATTTGAGGACAAAATGGTTCCGTTAGCAGGATTCGATGTGATTTTTATGCGCGCTAATCCACCGTTGGACACGCTCGTTTTAAACTTTCTTGATAGCGTGAAGAACGATGTTTTTATCATCAATAATGTAGAAGGGCTTCGCGAAGCGAATAATAAAGTATACACCGCGGCTTTTTATGACCCGAACAATGAAATTATTCCGGCCACGCACGTTTCAAAGAACAAAGCTTATTTGAAGAAAATCATTCAAGAAAGCGAATCGAAAAAGATGATCATGAAGCCATTGAATGGCTATGGCGGCAGCGGTGTAATTGTACTTGAGAAGGCCGCGCGATCCAACATCAGTTCACTTCTTGATTTCTATATCGATGGTAAAAATGGCGACACGAATTATGTCATCATTCAAGACTACGTAGAAGGTGCCGAATTAGGAGATGTCCGAGTTCTCATGCTTCATGGCGAACCTATTGGGGCTATGCGCCGTGTGCCAGCTGACGGCGACGCTCGTTCGAACGTTTCGGCAGGAGGCACCATTCAGAAACACGTGCTGACCAAAGACGAGAAAAGATTATGCAAGAAAATCGGGAACAAATTGGTTCGTGACGGACTCTTCTTTGTTGGACTTGACCTGATTGGAGGAAAGTTGATTGAGGTGAACGTTCTCAGCCCGGGTGGTATTACCTATATCAACAAGCTCAACAAAGTGAAATTGCAGATTGAAATCATTGATTACTGCGATGATCAGGTGATGCTGAAAAACTCAGCAACTAGTAGAAGAGAAGAATTTAGACAAGCTCTGAACAATGCGTAAACTGTCTATTGACGAAATTATTCGTCGAATTGAGCAAGGCATTACCTTTCAAGCGGAAAGCCTGGATGGTGGGTTTCGAATTTCGATTAATGAATACGTACCCTACATCTGCACTGCCATCCATGACGGCCATCGGTTTCGGGATGAATTGAAACTCAAAACAGTACTTTCCGATTACGAAAGGTGGTACGAAGAAGATCCATATACAGGAGATTTTATTTCATCCATGCCTATCGTGCTTGTTGGAAACGATAGCAGGTATGAATACGATTTGAACAGAAATCCTGCATCTGCTGTCTTCGACGAAGCATGGGGAAAGAAGGTGTGGAAACGGCCTCTTACAAAAGCTGAACGCCAACGCAGTTTAAAAAAACACGAACAGTATTACCGGGTAACCAAAGCCTTGGTAGCTAAGATTGAAGAGCTGTTCGAAGGGTGTGTTGTTTACGACATGCACTCATACAATCATATTCGTTGGGAGCGAGAAGTCCCTATTTTTAATACCGGAACTGAGCGAATAGACTCCAAACGTTTTGGTGATAGTGCCGAATCATGGCGTCTTGGATTGGAGAAAATTGAACTTCCAAATGACATTGAATCCACTTCTACTATTAACGACGTTTTCTTTGGAAGAGGGTATAATTTAGAGTTCATCACCGGTCATTTCTCAAATACCCTTGTACTTGCTACGGAAGTCAAAAAGATTTATTGTAACGAAGAAACCGGACAGCCCTATCCTGAAATAATTCGGGCCCTGAAATCCAAACTAAAACAAGCGATTCTTAACCATGCGCATGGCTTCGCTAAGGAATTCACCAACTGGGAACACAAAAAAAAGGCACGGCTCCTTTCAAAAGATCTTGAAAGTGCCATTTTAGAAGTTGACACGCAGCTATACAGCGCACTCAAAGGCTTTGAACTCCTTGGTGCGCTGAACCCTGTCAATGTTGAATCGGAAAAGAAGAAATTCTTCGAGTCGCGTTGCACTGAAAACCCTGACTTTCAGTACAAGCCGATAAAAATAGATCCGTTTCATCTGAAGCGAAAACTGCATCGGCTTGAACTTGAGAAAATTAGGGATGTGCATATTCAACGTCTGTACGAAAGTGTCATCAACGCGTACACAGACAAAATTGACATGCTGGACTCCCTTGGAACGAGCAAGTTTCTCTACAATTCATTGCGCTATTTTGGGGAACCAACGGAGCAGGATCTGAACAACGCCTGGTTCTTGCAACGGTTGCCAGAAGTAGACGAGTTTGTTGCAGAACCTCTGTTGGACATTAACGACGCCAAAGCACTTTTCAAGCAAACATTTGACGATTACGGATTCAAGGGGAAGATTGAAATTAGCCGAAGTATTGTTGCGAGCGCAATGGTCTTAAATCATCAAAAGAAAGTCTTGCTTAAAAAAGGGGCGACTTTCAGGCCGAAAGAACTTCGTTTTCTAGCGCATCACGAAATAGGTGTCCACATGGTCACTACCATGAACAGCAATCTTCAACCGCTCAAAGTATTTAATATTGGCCTCCCTGTGAACACTAAAACACAAGAAGGACTGGCGGTTTTGAGCGAATACCTGAGTGGTAATATTACGTTGAAACGACTAAAGCAACTTGGCCAACGTGTTATTGCTACCGACATGATGGTAAAAGGGAGTGATTTCAAAAAGACATTTCGTTTTACAGTGAATGATTTGGGCATGGACCCTACTGAGGCTTTTTACCTCGTTACTCGTATTTACAGAGGAGGTGGTTTTACGAAAGATCACCTATACCTTCGAGGACTAAGAGAAATGCATCAATTCTGGAAAGATGGAAATGATTTGAGTCCGCTTCTTATCGGCAAGACTTCTTTGGAACACTATGGAATCATTTTAGAAATGATGGAACGAGGAATTCTCAAAAAGCCGACTTATGTTACTAAGCCATTCCTGGCACCTGAACTTCAAGATAATGACCCGATTTATCAATATATCATCAAGGGGATTCATTAAGAATTCTTACTTCAAGTTCTTCGGACCACCTCTTAGGGATTAAGAAACTCAACAACAGCATTCCGTATTCCAAACTGATGAAGAGATAGTTCTCGCTAAATCCACCTCCATGATAATGACTGTAGCTTAACAAGACCAGGAAGGACCACAACAGGGCTTCTTTCCTTTTTACGAACACCGTTACTGCTGCAATGGTAATGATGTACCAAGGGTGAACAGTAGTTGCCATGAAAAAGTAGATCAGGTAAGTCCACTGCACGCTTTTCGCCGCCACAGAAATACTTGGGACCTTGTAAGCATATTTCTTTAGGGTCAGTGTAGCCACCACTAGAATTGCCGTGATGGTGATGATTGACATAACAGGGCCTACGGTTTGGATCGGGTTGTAGCCATAAATCGCTTGACCGATTTCTCTCACTACATAGTATAAACTGGCATTGAATTCAAACGTCCTGAAGTACAACCCTATACTCGATTGCCAATGGCGGATCAACTCTTCACTGAAAAAGGGGACAAAGCCTACTAAAAACGTTGCTGCTACAACTGCGTAGTATCTGATGGATTTCCATTTCAAAAAGGCCCCAACAAGTGGGAGCAACATCAACGGAAGCAGCTTAACACTAACAGCTGCGCCGAAGCAAATAGCAGAAATCCACCACCATTTACTTTTCTGAACGTACAACCACACCGCTAATCCCAACAGGGTGACTACCACCCCTTCGAAATGAAGGTTTCCACACAACTCTACAATGACCAACGGGTTTAATGCATACCAAATGGCTGCAGTATGCGGAATACTAAACCTTCTGAGCAACTTCCCCATGATGGAAAGGAAAAGTAGTTCTGAAAAGAAAATGAGGAGGTGATAAAAGAACAACTCACTTGTTGGATCACCCCGGCCCATGAGGCTACAGAAAGCAAACATTGCCTGATTCAGCGGTGGATAAACCGTGTAATATTTTTTGCTGTTCATCCCTTCATAGAGCGCGTCAGTCAATCCCAATGCAGCTGCTTCATCGCTCAAAACATAGGTCTCTGGATAAACGAGGTAGGGGTTTTCGCCGTAGGCCGTTATTCTCCCATCCCAAATGAACCGGTAATAATCATCTGACAATCGCGGTTCCGAAAAAAGGAATACAGCCCTAAAAAGCATTGCAGTGAGAAACAGGTCCCTCCAGGAAAGTTCTTTCCGATTGCGGTAAAACATAATCATGGCCACGAAAAGAAACAAGTAGCCAAATGACACTTCCCAGAAATTGGAGCGATCAACTCCATACCCCATGAAGAGGTACCCTAAGTAGGTTGTTGCAAGGAATACCACACGAAGTACTACTCCTTTCATTGACTATGCGATTCTGGTATGCTTGAATGAAAAGAAAGCCACATTACCGAAGCCCAAGGCAAGCATGAGATGGAAAGGAAGGAGTCCGTATTCTTGGTGATAAATGCCAAGAGCAACTCCTCCTATGAAGTAAAAGGTAAATAGCGCTTCTATTACCGTAATAGGATTGGCTTTGAGCGCTCGGTATTTTTTATCCCTCCAAGAGCCCTTCGATTTCTGAATAGCAAACTTTGGAGTTCTCACAAAAGGTGTTTTCTTCCCCATGTACCCTTCTAAGACGGCAATACTATTATGCAACGATAAGCCCATGGACATGGATAAAAACATGGGGAAATCTCGCAAGAAACGACCAAAGGAATCCCCTTTGCTTTTTCGTGAAACCCAATAGAAATAAGCTAACACGAAGAATGAGAAAAGAAATACTGTCGCGAGGTTAAAAACCAAGTCGTACTGATTTGAATTCACTTTTACCAACAAGATGGGCAAGCTCAAACATGCAGCACCAAGCACACAAAGGAAAATGAAGCTGTTCATGAGGTGAAAAATGGCGTGAATCTTAGTGCTCATGCCTAGTCCCCTGGTTCTTAAAACAGCTGGTAAATTCTTTACAGCACATTCTGCAGCGCCTTTTGTCCATCGAAATTGCTGGCTTTTCAAGGCATTCATCTCTGCCGGTAATTCAGCGGGAGACCCGATTTCTTCGAGGTACTTGAATTTCCACCCTTTCATTTGGGCGCGATAAGACAGGTCTAAATCCTCTGTGAT
>JAQWQB010000039.1 GCA_029245065.1 Flavobacteriales bacterium
CCATATTTTGGATTTAACCGTGGATGAAGCCATTGAGTTCTTTGGTGAAGAGCCCGTTTCAACAGTGACCAAAAGAATTGTCCAGAAACTGCTCCCTCTTCAAGAAGTTGGACTTGGTTACCTTGGTCTCGGTCAAAGTAGCAGCACGTTGAGTGGCGGGGAGGCTCAGCGAATTAAACTGGCTTCTTTCCTCGCTAAAGGTGACCGACAAGAACATACCGTTTTCGTGTTCGATGAACCAACAACTGGTCTTCATTTCCACGACGTGAAGAAACTCTTGGCCGCGTTTTATGCCCTCATTCGCCAAGGACACTCGTTGATTGTAATTGAGCACAACACCGATGTAGTGAAGTGTGCTGATTGGGTCATCGATCTTGGAAAAGAAGGTGGTATTGAAGGCGGGAACCTCGTATTTGAAGGAACTCCAGCAGATTTAGGGAAACACACCGAATCTTATACTTCTGCTTACCTAAAGGAAAAGCAAGCTCAGTAAGTGAATACGGGGCGAAATCAGACTTCGTCATTCTTTTGTGATACAACCTATATGAACATGTGATTCCCTTTCACTGTTTCATAGTTACATTCGTAGAACACTATAAACACGTCGGATATGAAATATTGGTTTAGTTATCTACTCATTGCAACAAGTCTTTTTGCTTGTGCGCAAACAGACATGTCAGAAGCGGCTACTGCTGACAGTACCTATGCTGGAGAAAAAGTAGAGAAATCAGTAGCGGAATGGCAGCAAGAATTAACTCCAGAGGCGTTTTATGTGCTACGCGAAAAAGGCACAGAACGCGCATTTACGGGAGACCTTCTGGATGAAAAACGAGAAGGCGTTTTTGTTTGTGGCGGGTGCGAATTGCCCCTCTTTTCAAGTGAAACGAAATTCAAGTCTGGGACGGGTTGGCCAAGCTTCTACGCTCCAATCACAGAAGGAAACGTGGGCGAGATATCTGACACATCGTACGGAATGCGACGCGTTGAAGTTGTGTGCAACAGATGCGACGGACACTTAGGTCATGTTTTCAATGACGGCCCTAAACCAACCGGCATGCGTTATTGCATTAACAGCGTCTCCCTGAAATTCGATCCAAATAAGTAGTACAAAAAGTTGAAGATAAAAGGCCAATCGATGAGATTGGCCTTTTTTGTTTTCAGTCGGTTGCAAGGGAACGGTACTAGTTATGGTCCATGCCGTCACCGTCATACTCTCCTGTTTTGTAGCGTTTTATACCTATTTTCATCAATACCTTATTTGAGGCTACATTCTCTTTCATTGCAATGGCTACTATTTGATCTAGCTGTAGTTCGTTAAATCCGTAACGAAGCAACGCCTTGGAGCACTCTGTAGCCAATCCTTTGTTCCAATAATCCGACAAAAAGCGAAAGCCAATATCAGTCATTTCCAATTGAGGCAAGTACTTCAATCCGGCAAAGCCAATAACCCGTTGTTCTGGCTTATAGACTGCAGCCCACCTGCCATACCCAATGGTTTCGTATTCTTTCATCATCCCTTCTGTGATAATCCTTCGCGCATCATCTACAGAAGCGAGCGGAGCTTCTCCTGTGTAGCGTTGAACCAATTCATCAGAACCGAAGTCATAAACAGCTTGGGCATCTTCAGCTGTAAAAGGCCGCAAGAGTAATCGTTCTGTTTCTAACATACGCTAAAATTTGAGATTTATTCCCAGCTGAATCCCCAGGGAGTAATTGTTCTGAACTACAGGTGTATCAGCCAGTTCTGTGAGTGAATACCTAAACATGGGCTCCGCACGAAGGTTGCACTTAGACTATACATCGTACCTCACTCCCACACCTCCTTGCATCATAATCCCAAAGGTGTTCACTTCGTATAAGTCGAAGTCTTCCTTTTGAGAACTTGAGCTTCCATCATCAAAACGCATGGTTGATTTCACTTGTGAAAAAAAGAACAGATTCGCACTTCCTCCTGCGGTGATGTAACAAGCTATTTTTTCGTTCGAAAAGGCGTGGACATTCAATCTCAAGGGAATGCTTGCGTAGTTGTATTGGTATGCTCGATCTTCTTCGCCAACAAATTCATTGAATTCTTGTACGATCGGAATGTCCACTATTCTATCAGAAAAACGAATGAATCCAAATCCCGACACCAACTCAACACGTGGTGTGATTGTGCAGTTGACAGAAATTCCTGCGTTGAAACCAAATCCAGGCTTCGCATTTTGTCGCCAATCTACCACCAACGGTCCGACCTGTTCTGAAAAAAACAACTGATGATGTGTAAGGTCGGGTGAAAAATAGATTCCAATCTCCCAGTGCTTAAGCTCTCCTTCTTCTTGAGAGGCCGCAGTGAGACCTAGGCTACAAAGTACGATGAGGAAAGTCGATTTAGCGAAGTTGATCATGTGCTGCGTGTTGCTAGAATTTAGAACGAAAAGTTGGCCTTTTTTAAACTGTTGAATTTCAAGATAAATCAAAATCCACAGAATGAGGAGTTCGATCACTAGGTAACATTTTCCGAGCAGGCTTATTAGATCCCAGTCCACCATTAAGTAGCCCAAGGTAAAACAAGCGTAAAGTGAATTCATAGTGACAATCAAGGCAAGCATATTTCGCGAAGCATACCTCATGAAGGCTATGATATCTAGGAGTAATAACGTCGCAGCTGTTCCGATGCAAATGTTTAGCAAGGTCCCATTGAAACCAAATGCTTCTTGAAAAAAGAATTTAATGATCACGAGGAATACAAAAGACACGACAGCTCCTATTCCATCTACTAGAAATATGTTCTTGCTATTTTGCGTCTTCATGGTCACAAAGGTGTACAAATAAGGGGCAACCAATTGGATGCCCCTTTTACAATTCTTTATTCGGTTGCGATTAACCCGCTGTGAAAGTAATCCCTCTCTCTTCGATAAGGTCTCCACCTGAAATAACGTTCCCATCGCCGTCACGCTGGGTTCTCGTTCTTCCGTGCAGGTTGATTGTACCCGTCACTTTTCCAGCAGTAGTTAGCTGCATGATTAGAATTCGGTTTGAGTTATCAGCTTGTGTCTGGCGCTTATCAGGTGTAACGAACCAAGCTCCCGTTTTGGAAACATAGTTAGTTCCTGATTCGAACTCCTTTACCGCAACAGAATCCATTGCAAACGGCATGAGGTAGTTGTTGTAGTTATCAACTGCCCCAATGGTGAACCATGAATCAAAAGAGAGAACAGGGTCATTTTGTAAATCGAAACGTTGTACGTCTGCAGAAAGTGCCCCGCCCATTTCGTGCTGGTAAAAAGGTTTCGTGCTTGAGATTGTTACCGGGTTTGTTTCTTCTGCAAAGACAGCATCAATCTGATCCTTTGCATTTACCATTACAGCGTAAACTCGGTATGTTTTCCCAGGAACCTTGCCTGAGTTAGGTACTTCTTCAACAACAATTCGATCGAATTGTGCGAAGGTTGCAGTTGCTATAAAAGCACCAAGCAACATCAGTGTTAGTTTTTTCATTCTATCAATTTTGTAGTTAAGGTCTATGCAAAGATACTGCCAAATTATTTGACAATTCTTCTACGTGACAATATACGCTTGCCCTGAAGCGATCCTTCGGTGAATCTTGCTCCCTTTCTTGGGATATAATACCCGATTGTCAACTCATGTGTATGTGGACTAAAGTTAGCCGCATCTGAGGTCGTAATGTCGTACGAATATCCAATTGCATATCGATCGTATTCGAAACCAACGGACATCGCAATAGCATCTCTATGTCTGTAGGTTAGTCCTACCCAAATCATTTCTTGGTATGCTGCTTTCACAAGCACATCCATTTGCACGGGTGTTACACCAGTGAATTTCAACAACGCAGAAGGTTGGATCGAAAAGTCATCATTAAAGAAATACAGGTACGACCCCATAAAGTTGAAATGGCGGATGTTTTCGTTTTCATCAGTCAACACACCATCAATACCTAAGTTGGTCTGAAGCAAGTTCGGAATGCTGAAGCCGAAGTAATAACTCGGTCCGTGTACCATCATCCCAAAAGTAGCATCGAAGTTTAAGGTAGACTCCATTGTTCCAAGCAAGGCTTGGTCGAATTCATCTTGCACAAGCAAGTCCTCTCCGTCGAACTGGAATTGACTCACAACAGCACTCAATCCGAACGAAACAGCG
>JAQWQB010000117.1 GCA_029245065.1 Flavobacteriales bacterium
CCTTTTCTTTGGCTTGTTTGAACAAGTCACGCACTCGTGACGCTCCAACTCCAACAAACATCTCAACAAAATCTGAACCTGACAAAGAGAAGAATGGCACTTGGGCCTCTCCTGCTACTGCTTTCGCCAGAAGCGTCTTCCCTGTTCCTGGAGGGCCTACAAGGAGTGCTCCTTTTGGAATTTTCGCCCCAAGTTCTGTGTATTTCGATGGCTTTTTAAGGAAGTCAACAATTTCTTTCAATTCTTCCTTGGCTCCTTCAAGTCCGGCTACATCATTGAAATTTACATTGGTTCCTTTTCCTTTTTCAAACAATTGGGCTTTTGATTTCCCAATGTTAAAGAGTTGACCACCGCCAGCTCCTCCTCCTCCGAGTCTTCTCATGAGAATGACCCAAACGAAAATTAAAATCCCGAGGAATATTAGCCATGTGAACAGCTGTTGACCAAACTCATTTGGTGGCTCATAGCGGTATTCTATTGCGTTGGACTCTCTTAATTCTGCTATCTGGTTGATATAGAAATCTCCGTACGGAATGCTTACTCTAAAGTCAGCACCACCGAATCGGTTGTTGCTGAACATCTGGTCATTCCCCGTTTCTTTTTGTAGCGAGTCGCGAACATTCGGCTTCAGAAAAAGTGCAATTTGATCTCCAGATTGCACCATTTTTTCAATGGAACCTTTTTTCCCGTACTCAATGAACTGATCGTAGGTAATTTCTTTACCTCCAGCCTGGCTATTGAACATGAGCATTGCTAAAAGCAACACTCCAATGATTCCATAGACCCAGTAAAAGTTCATCGCCTTCTTAGGCTGCTTTTTATCTCCAGGTTTTTTTCCTTCTTCTTGTGACATAAGTTCTTTTACGTATCAGACCTTGTATTCATATTCTTTTACTTCACCGTCTGCCCATAAATCTTCGAGGGCGTAAAATGTTCTTGCTTCCTTATAGAAGACATGAACGACGATATCAGTGTAATCTAACAATACCCATTCAGCGTTTTGAATTCCTTCTTTGTGCCAAGGACGGTCATTCAAGGTTTTCATGGTTTCTTCTTCCACTCTCCGAGCAATGGCCTGAACTTGTGTGTGCGAATTCGCATGGCAAATGACAAAGTAATCTGCCACTGAATGGGTCACTTCCTTTAGGTCGAGGCTAACAATATTCTCCCCTTTTACCTCTTGCATTGCATTCACTACAACCTCTACAAGATGCTCTGTGTTCTGTCCTTGTTTAATCTTCATTCAAAATCCCACTTAAATTGGGTACAAAAGTAATACATTTAACTGTTTAAAGACGGTATTGAAAAGCCCATGTTTATTGGCATTCTGGAATATGAACACTCTTTTCGTTGGACATAAGCTCATTCGCCTCGAATCTGTTGATAGTACTAACAAGTATGCTGCCAAGTTAGTTTCTCTGCCAGATTGGGTAGAGGGAACAGCCATTGTGGCAGAAGAACAACACGGTGGTAAAGGTAGACATGACCGAACTTGGGACAGTGAACCGGGGAAAAATCTAACCGTTAGCTTTCTGTTTAAACCCCACTTTCTAAACTCTCAACAGACTTTTTTATTGCAAAAGTTTTCTGCGTTAGCTGTAGCAGATACCTTGAAAAATTTCACGGGAACTCAACCCCGCATTAAGTGGCCTAACGACATTTACGTTGGGTCGAAAAAGATTGCTGGCATCTTAAATGGCACTAGTTTTCAGGGAGATTCATTCAAAAGCGCCATTATCGGAATAGGTGTCAATGTCAATCAAACATTCTTCGGAAGGTACAATGCCACTTCCTTGAAGAATGAGCGCGCGCAAGACTTCGATTTAGAAGAGCTGTTTGGCCGACTCTGTGAAATGCTTGAAAAAAGGTATCTCCAGCTAAAGCGAAGCGACAAAGTTATCCAGCGTGACTACCACGATCAACTCTTCGGGTTGGGCGAAGTAAGGATGTATTCGTTTCGAGGAACTAAAAAAGAAGCCGTGCTTCAGCGCGTGGATGAGGAAGGAAACGCGCATTTTCTCACCTCTTCAGGTGCAGTAAACTGCGCAATTGATGACGTTACGTGGATTTGGTAGCGATTAACCGAATTTAGCTTTTAGCTGATCTGCGATGTAATCGAAAAGGCTCTTCAAAGGCTTTTCAACCATCATTTTCATGAACGCATTAACGTTTAGGTTGCTTACCATTGATGCGGCTGTCCCACCGTCTAGTTGATCCAGAGCAATGTGCAAATCGAAATCAATCGGGGATCCTTCTGATGCTTTCAGTACAATTGAAGTTGGCTCTTCGGCACTTTTGTGTTCAAGCCCAATCTTATAAGCTCCTGCTACTTTGAAAGAGCATCTGTCTTCGTGCCCTTCCCATTCAGAAATCTTGTCTTGTGGTAGCAACTCTTTCAAGTTTCTCAAGTCATGCACGAACTGAAATACTTCGGTTGGTGAAGCATTCACTTCTACTTTTTTACTTTCAATAGTTGCCATGATATCTTATTTACCCCACTCAGATGGATTCTCTCTCCAATTTCTAAGGAGATCTACTTGCTTTTCAGAAATGAAGCCTGAATTCAACGCTTGTTTCACCATTGTATCGTAGTCGGTCAAGGTCTTGAGCGCCACTCCAGCATTCTCAAAATTTTCGCGGGCCACGTCGAATCCATAAGAGAAGATCGCTACCATTCCTTTGACATTTACTTCTGCTTCTTCTAACGCTTTCACAGCATTGAGGCTGCTCATTCCAGTAGAAATCAAATCTTCTACCACCACAACGGTCTGGCCGCTTTCTACAACACCTTCAATTAGGTTTTGGAGACCATGTCCTTTTGCCGAAGAACGCACGTATGCGAACGGAAGCCCCATATCTTGAGCCACAAGCGCTCCCAACGCAATACCACCTGTCGCAACACCAACAATTACGTCTGGTTTTCCGTAGTTTTCATTGATTTGTTCAACAAATTCTTGGCGAATATGCGTTCTCACTGCTGGATAAGAAAGTGTCTTTCTGTTATCGCAATAAATTGGAGAATTCCAACCTGACGCCCAAGTAAATGGATTATCTGGGCTCAATTCGATGGCCTTTATTTGAAGCAAAAATTCTGCTACCTTTAGACCGGACTCTTCCTTAGTATTCATGCCGCAAATGTATAAAGTTTTCATTTCAGATCGCACACTTTTTATCCTAGATCGCAAAGGAATTTTAACCCCTGAAAAAAGTGGGACACTTTTCGCAACGTGTTCAGATGTTTCCGAGCTAGACACTTTCATCCGCACTTTTGAAGAACAGCCTACCGTTAAAGAGCTCCATTTGTTTTCGAAAGCGCCAGAAGAACTATTCGAAGCTTTCAAAACAAAATTCAAAGTTATAGAGGCCGCTGGAGGCTTGGTACGCAACCCGAAAGGTGAATTGTTATTCATCTACCGCAACGACAAGTGGGACCTTCCAAAAGGCAAACTTGAAAAAGGAGAATCCATTGAAGATTGTGCGGTAAGAGAAGTTGCCGAAGAATGTGGTATCAAACCGCCAACACGGGGCAATAAACTCCTTACAACGTATCATACTTATGAGCACAAGGGAAAGAAAATTCTCAAGCCTACTTATTGGTATGACATGCAATCTGACGGCAACGAGGAACTAGTGCCTCAACTCGATGAAGGCATTACCGAAGTGCGTTGGATTCAACCAAGGCAACTGAATGAAGTATTGGAAAACACGTATCCGAGCATCATTGATGTAATCTCCGAAGGACAATCAACTTCAGTCATCCCAAACCTTTAACTTCTCAGGTCTAGGCGCCTTGAGCATGGCAGCCATGCGACGTTCTACGCCCTCACTTGGGCGCAAGGAATACGCCTCCATTTGAAGGCCGTCGGGTGAAATAAAATAAAATTGGGGAACTGCCTTCAAGTTCATGTGGTGCCGAATTCGCGGATCTCCTCCGGCTTGAAGAATGGTCCAATCTTGGTTTTTGTGAGACGATAGGTAATTCGAGAGTTCACTCGGATCTTCGTCCATGCAAATAAGTACGAACTTCACCTGTCGTCCATACTGCTTATAAATTCCTTCCATAACTGACAGTTCTCTCTGTGACGCCGGGCTGTTCGACAAAAAGAAACCTACATACATCAATTGGCCCTTGAATGATTCCAGGTCTACTCGTTCACCTTTGTAGTCAAGCAGTGTTAGATCGAAGGGAAGACCCTCCTTTGCATACGGAGTGCCTCTAGTTAATTCATACCTGAGTTGCTGAGCGTAAAAGCGAATGCGCTCAGTACACCAATCACCGATGGCAATGGCATCCAACACTTGCAAAACCCCCATTCGAAATGAAGCCCCTTTGTACCACGATTCTTTCGCAATGGATAGCGCCAAGAGATCTCGCTGTTCACTGGTGATAACAAGCGGATACTTTTCCAATGATTCCATTAACGAAGCGTAGCTGCCAACTTGAATAGCATTAACGACATCTTTTCGCACCACATCAGGATGTCCTACCAATTGAGAATGCACCTCTAAAAATAGCCCCATCCATTCCGGGTTTCCAGGATAAATCAGGCTGTCTTGTAAATACATCTCCCACGCGTCTAGCTTATTTTTGCCTAAATGAATGTCCAACCTTCCCAGAGCTGAACTAAGCATCCGCTGGGTGAACGGCTTATCTAAACTTGTGAGCTGCTGTAAAATGGTTTCTTTGAAAGCGAGGAAAAGCACTTCTGTGCTGTCAGCGTCAGGTGATGCCGTTAAAGCGGAATCAATTTTCGCAATAATGTTGGTGCGAATTAGTTCTTCCTCGTTTGATCTTTTGTATTGTGTAGAACCTTTGTTGAAACGTTGGGCGAGTGAAAAATTCAATTCTCCAAACAACGACTCATACGATTGGTTGAATGATGAAATGACGATGTTCGGATCATTAGGTGCGATTGACTCAAACGTTATTTCGAATTGATTTTGGTCGAAGGTGCGGGCTTGAGACGCGTTGTCTTTCTCTAATTTGATTTCATATGAAGTACCCGGGCTCAGGTATATTTCGGCATACCAACTACCTACACGAAGGGTGTAGTGGCCTGTTTCGAAGACATCCAATTGCATACCGAACTCTCCATTTTCCTGAATGGTTGACGTGGCCACTTGGTACCATCCGTTGCTTAAAAAGTCGGTTGTTTTAAGTAGGTATAATTCTTTCCCTTCGCTGCCAGGAGCTGATCCTGAGAGGACCTGCGTCTCTGCTTGCAAGGAAAGTGCATTAAGCGATATGAATAGAATCAGGAATAAACTGCGTAACATCTCCATTGTTTCTTAATATCTCACGCACAACTGTTGAATTTATTGCCGCGTATTCTGGATCTGTAAAGAGAATTACGGTCTCAATTTCAGAAGCCATGTACTTTGTCATTTGAGCAATGGTTCTTTCGTATTCGAAATCTCCACCATTCCTAACTCCTCTGAGCAAGAACCTTGCCTCTATTTTCCGACAGAAATCAATGGTTAATCCTGAGTAGTCATCAACCGTTACATTATCAAGGTCGCTGAAAACTTCGTTCAACCAAGCTCTTCGTTGTTCGAGATCGAACATGTTATTCTTGGAGGAATTGCTTCCAATGGCAACTACAATGTGATCGAAAACTTCTGAGGCCCTGCGAACAATATTCTCATGTCCTTTGGTAATTGGGTCAAACGATCCAGGAAAAACTGCTTTCTTAATCATTCATCTAAGGTAAAAAAACTGAAGTTGACATGACCGTATTTGCGGGTTTCTTCGAATCCTTCTACTTCTGAAAAATCAGTTTCTTCGCCGTGTTCAACGATGACCAAACCACCTTCTGCCAGTAACCCTGAAGTCAAGATCATGCTAGGGAGCTTACCCATTTCAGGTAATTCGTAAGGAGGGTCCGCGAAAATAATGTCATAACTCCCAACAGCTTTTTTAACAAAAGACAACGCATCACCTCTTATCACTTGAAAGGAATCGTACCCGAGGATTTCGTAATTCGACTTCAATGTCTTCACACCTGGTCCACCTCGTTCTATGGAGGTAATCTGCGAAGCTCCTCTACTGGCAAACTCAAGGCTTATTCCACCCGCTCCAGAGAACAGGTCCAATACGGTAGCTCCTTGAAGGTAGACCCGGTGATTCAATATATTGAACAGTCCTTCCTTTCCAAAGTCTGTGGTAGGTCTCCCTCGAAAACCAGGTGCAACGGCAAATTTTCGCCCTTTGTGCTTCCCTCCTATGATACGCATCCGTAGCTATTTAAGAGCGACATAAAACGTTGTTTTCTCAAGGAACCCAGTTCCAATGACACCTTCGGCATTTCGAATCCGAAGTGAATCGAAAGTTTTGGGAAGTATGTTTGAAAAAGCTTGTACCGTTCTCCCGTCAGTTCAACATCTCCAGACAAATAAACGGTCAATTCTTCCAAGTTCATGCCTAATTGTTGGACCGCGTTGGTAACGTGGTAGAGTACATCTTCATCAGCTTCCACTTCAAACTGGTTGTAGAGTTGAAATCCTTTCTTACCTGCCACGTACAATTCAAAAAACGACGTTGATAGGTCGATGTAGGCTTGATAGGGCCTTTCGAATTTATTTCT
>JAQWQB010000047.1 GCA_029245065.1 Flavobacteriales bacterium
GGGCAGTACCTGATTACACATGTGGCTTATCGATTGCAAAAGACGCCGACGTTCAACACGAGTTACGGCGCTATTGAAGCAGAATTGGAACGAATGGGCATCGCTGACTTGACATTGCGAAACGTGGCTGATGCCGTCATCGCTATTCGATCTAGTAAACTACCAGACCCCAAGGAAATTGGAAATTCAGGGAGCTTCTTTAAGAACCCAGTGGTGCCTGTTGACGTCTACGACGCCGTGAAAGCAAAATGGCCCGGCGCACCAGCGTATCCAGCAGGAGAGGGGCAAGTGAAAATGGCAGCAGGATGGCTCATAGATCAAGCAGGATGGAAAGGCTACCGCGAAGGAGACTTCGGTGTTCATGGCAAGCAAGCGCTTGTGTTAGTGAATCACGGAGGGGCCACTGGCCAAGACGTTTATGATCTCAGCCAGCGCATCCTCGATGATGTCTATTCAAAGTTCGGCGTTCGCTTGGAACGCGAAGTCAATATTCTTTAGTCGATCTTTAAGAATTCCAGTACACGCGGGTCGTTTCCTTCCAGTCGTAAGAAGTACACGCCGGTTGCGTATTCTCGGGTATTGATGTCAATTTGATTCATTCCGTTGAATGTTCCTTGAGCAACAATTCGCCCACGCGAATCACTAATGGTCCATGCTTCAGCAGCCGTTCCAGTGACCAGTCTTAAAGAGTTGGTGACAGGATTCGGCATGAGCATGTCGCCAAATGCATTTAGCTCATTCACGTTGTCAATTTCTTGATCACAGTCGGTCACAACAAGTGTGTCTGTTACAAAGCAAGGAGTAGTAGCCGTCACATAATACGTACCGTCTTCAAATACGGTAAAGTCAGGACCAGTGGTGCCATCTTGCCAAATGAAATCACTGAAATCGTCCCCCGCATTTAAGAGTAATATTTCTCCCTCACACAAGTAAGCATCTTCACCAAGGTCTATACTTGCGGCAATTTCTGGCCCCACTTGAACGGATTCGGTGAAGGTACACGCGCCAATGGTAGTAGTCACTTCATACGTCCCTGCTTCATCTGCGGTGAATGTTTGACCAACAGAGCCATCTTGCCATTCATAGGTCTCATAGCCTTCGCCAGCATCGAGTTCTAAGGTCTCGTTTTCACAAATGGGTTGGTCTCCTCCTAGGTCCAATGGCAATCCGGTTCCTACCTGAATGTTAATGGTGTCGGCAATAATTCCGCAGAAAAGATTGACGTAAGAGATTAGCTGGACTTCACCTTCTTCGACGAAGTCAACATGCATGCTTCCGTTTTGGTTTTCGACCATTTCTACATTCCCAATGACTTCCCAGCCCACGATGTCGTTGAGGCATTCGGAAGCAAATACGTTGTAGTCATGCTCTTCGCCCAGACACACTTCTGTTGGCCCGGATGTAAATAGGCTAGGGCCATACACGTAGCTGTGGTGGAAGTTGCTAAAGCCATTCACGTTTTCTTGAATGAAAGCAAAGTTGGGTTCGTAGTTCACTTCGTTCGCGGGTACATCCGGATTTTCCATCACACCTACCCATGAGGAAATACTTGCTTCGTGATAGATTTTTTTATCGGGCGCTACTTGGAATCCTTTTCCTAAGTCAGAGATGCCTCCTTCATAAACAACTTGTGCATTCGTAGACCAAACACTTGGGTCTTCATACAGATCAATTTGATACAAAATAGCATCTAATTCCCCTGCAAAAAAGTAGGCGTATTGCTGTCCAAAAGAGAAGGTGTAACACTGAAGGAATTCCGAAACAATTTCATGCAAAAGTTCCACTTCACCTGAAGACGGGTCGAACGAGAAGATGAAATTCCCTAGCATTAATCTGTCACCAGGGCCGTTCACTTCAATCGGGAAGGTTTGGTAAATATCATCGATGTTAATCACCATGGGTGTCACAACTGGGGTTTCAGCTAATCCATCCGGATTTACCAAATAGGATTTGAAGCTATTTTCTTGAAAGTCATAAAAAACAAGCCAGAAATCGCGCAGATTACAGTGTCTTACGGTAGAGAACGATTCACTAAAGGTAGTTTCTATGAGCACATCTTTGACCTCGGTTACATCACCAAGAGCATTGTTTAAGTTATTATCTAAGATAGAATAACGCAGTCCTTGGTCGAAGCCGTTTTGGTCTGCCGCGTGGAAACAATACACGAGGTTGTCACTTTCCGGCATGGCAATGAATGATGTTCCATAATGTGCCGAAGTTCCTGCGTTGATGTCGCCATTAGGGAGTAGATCGAAGTTCTTATCGTAAATGACGTTTCCGTTGGTAGCATACTTGAGGTTTCCAGCCATATCGCAGTAAGAAGACCTGTTATGACCAATTGAGGCCATTTCATTGTCTTCAGCAATCATGATTTCTAGTCCGCTTTGACTAAAGTCCATCCCCTGAAAGTTGGCGTTATCTGTTAAATTAAAGAGCCAGATATTTGATTCTTTTCCGCTGATGCAATCTCCAACATTGATGTTCCATGAGTAGGTATCGATGCATAGCCCATTTGATACTTCGAGGGTAACGACTACGATGCCTTCGTTCGTGAAGGTGTAGGTTAACGAAGGGTCTGTTCCCACCGGTGTTCCATCAATGGACCAGTTGTACGAGGTAATTCCTTCGCCTTCTGAAACGATGGTCAACTCAGTTCCTGTTCCAATGGAAGAAGTTCCGGGATTGAATTGAGCGGAAACGCCGCATACCACTTGAATGATGAATTCGAATTCCTGCGCACAGCCGATATCCTCATTGTAAATTTCACCAATGATTTCGAAAACGCCTTCGGTATCAGCGGGGAAGATGTAAGCGTCTCCGGTTGAAATGACGTCATCATCCAGGTACCAGTCGACCCCAACAAATGGTCCGCCGCTTGCCGTAAACGTAATTGGGTCTCCCACATTGGTTACGGTACCGCTAACAGAAATATTCGCTTCAAAAGGGGCTTCGCACGGAGTAACACATCGATCTCCTTCAAGCAGCGATGCTCGTATTTCCGTCACCACCGCTTTCATTCTGAGCCCTTGTTCTTCTGAAAACTGATTCATGCAATACAGATTGGAATAGTCCATGAAATTGTCTTTTTCATCGGCTACATCGCCTAACCCGCCCAGGTCAATTGGTCTGAACGGGTTGTTCAGACTTAAGTCGTCATCGTCGGTGTCACAGGTATTTGCTCCATCGTAACAAAGAAATGAGAATGCTTGTTGGTCTGGAGGGGTGTCACAGATCCAGTCGCCAGATGTTTGGCAATCATCGTTCGGACAACCATCTTGAAACGTGTGGTATAGGCCTAGGTAGTGTCCGATTTCGTGCATGTGTACTTTGCTGTAGTCGAAGGTGGTGCCGAAGAACTCTGCTTCGCACACTACGCCATCCAAGTCGCTTCCATGCTGATCTGGAAATGTCGCAAACCCTATTACACCATAGTTGGAAGGTTCACGAACGAGTTCTTTCACAAGCCAAATGTTCAGGTATTTTTCGGTGTCCCACCTGGAAACGTCTTTCATTGCTTGTTCTTCTGAAGGGACGAACACTTCCGCGTATTCTGTTTCAGTGCGAACAATTCCTGTGGTAAATTCTCCATCGGGATCTGTTCCGGCGAGGCAAAATTGAATTTCGGTATCTACTCCTTCGGGGTTGACGAACGGGTCTTGGCTCGAGAAGGCCGCATTCAGTTGTTCTATTGCATTTTCGATTTGGGAGTCTGGGATATTTTCTTCTCCATTTTCATGGAGTACGTGTACTACCACGGGTACTGTTACTATTCCTAATCGTTGCCCATTTCGAAAGGCATTCATTTGATCAAGGATGCGGTGATTCATGTCGTTTTCAGCGGCACGTGATTCGTGTGAGTGTGGTTGGAGTGCGCGAAGGTCATCGAATCCGCAATATTCTTGACTGAAAGACAGCAGGGCAGAGAGCACCATGCAGAGGGTAAGGGTCCAGGATTTCATAAGCAGGTTTTGGTCGGTTATCTTTTTTCAATTTAATGAAAAATATGAGATGGAAAGTGAATTGAGTATGAGGGGGTGTGATGAGGCGATGAAGGGGTGAATAGTGCAGATGTACTTCGAATGAGCGTCAGCCCGTCCCGGGCCCTCCCTCCCCCACCTTTTCCAACCAACTCACCGAAGCTACAAACTTCTACTGTGCTGATTGCTATCAAACTACCACAACTTTGTAAACGCCACGCCTTACTTTATAACCGTCACCGTCCTACCATAAAAACCATCTTTTTCATCCTTCATTTCCAACAACAATACGTCGTTTTATGACTCAATGAACATGCGTTTTATAGGCGTGCATTCCTATTTTGTAAACGATATTTAGTAAACAAAAAATCCATCACTTTACGTAACGGATTAACCTGGAATGATAAAAAAGAAAATGTAACGATCACGAATTCAGCGACCCCGTGAAACACCCTAAAACTTCGCGCAAGGAACAATGCGTCGTTTCCCCAATCGGGCATTCCGCTTATTCGCCCACTCGTAAATAATAGAGATCTCATGCGCACCGCCAGAAGCACCAACGGATAATTGCGAAACGGTAATGTCATAACTGTAGGCAAAACGGAAACGGTCAGTGCCAATCCCGGCCAATACTGCTACCGCATCTTGGTTGGCATAGCCCAAATTGTTGCTTTTAACAGGTAGCCCACGATACCAAACACCCAATACCAAGGGGTCAAGCTCTAAGTAAGCACCTAAATCCAACTGGCTAAATTCTGCTTGCGATTTGTAGTTGAAGGCAACAACAATTTCTTTGCCGCTCTTGCGGTAATGTCCTCCAGAACCGGCGTTGAACCGATACCCGCCATGAAGCGAAAACTTGCGTGGTAGCAAGCCTATGCGGTCGGGATAAAGACTCTCGTTCGGTTGGTTAATGTGGTGCAACGAAGCGCCAAACCAAAACTTCGGACTGTAAAACAAGCCGCCACTGCTCATGTCGAAGAAACTCACCGGCTCGAACACGTTTTCCTCTACCGTAGTAGGATCGTTGTTTCGAATCAATTGATCACCGAAGATGAGGTCGTTGAAGTTGATGTTTCTGTTGGAGAAGGTAAACTGCAAGGCCGGACGGAAATACAACTCCCTACTCATACGTATTTCATAAGCATACTGTGCCGAAACAGAACTGCTTCGCAACGCACCACTTCCCGCACGCTCATGCGTAGCCAAAATACCAAAGCCACTCTTGATCTCCGGTGCATAGTGGTCGTAGGCTACATTGTACGCTACAAAAGCACCCGGAATCGAAGGCCATTGATTTCTGTAATTGCTACTCACACGCGATTGAATGGTTGTTCCCGCAAAAGCCGGACTCAAATACGTCGGTGCAGCATAAAACTGAGTAAAATGTTTATCCTGAGCTGTTGTTGAACCAACTGCCAGAAGAACCAGGGACGCTATGAGAACAAGTAACCTCATTGGCGTTGGAACATATAAGGTGCAAGGGTCTGTTCCTGCTCCATTGCAGATTCAGGAAACCTGAATAACAAGTCGTCAGATACCGGTTTGTAGCCTTCTACCTCAAGTACAATCTTATATTCCGTCATGGGATGAAGAATAAGAATGAACTTTCCTGTAGAGGTGTTCGAACGGTAAATGCCCTGTACTTCTTTGCTATTTTCGTCAATAACGGTGATGACGCCCGGCAAGGGCAGTCCATTTACAGCGCGGGTTTCGCCCTTGATAACAAGCTGTTCTTGCTGTCGGTAAATGAATTCAATTTGATATAAATCTTGCTGTCCAAAGCCTCCCGGACGTTCAGAAGAGAAGTATCCTTTTCTTCCACCCGCATCTACAGATAAAAAGATGTCGTCATCTACCGTGTTGGCCGGGTAGCCTAAGTTTTCAGGAGTAGACCATACATCAGATTCAATTTCTTTGGTGCGAAAAAGGTCATACCCACCAATGGTAGCATGCCCCTGTGAGGCGAAGTAAAGGGTCTTTCCATCAATGTCCATGTGCGGGGCATCCTCGTCAAACGCGGTGTTGATAGAAGCGCCCATGTTTTTTGGAAGCGACCATTGTCCGTTGGGCAACATGCGAACACGGTAAAGGTCTTTGCCTCCATACCCACCAGGACGATTGCTGCTAAAATACAGTGTGTTTTTGTCGGGCGAAAGGGTTGCACTGGCTTCCTGATAATCAGAATTAATGGTAGAAGGAAGTTTTTTAGGGGTTGACCAAGCTCCTTTCTTATACTGTGTGATGTACAAATCTCCACCGGTCAAATTCGCGTTTGTGCGGTAGATAATCATCGTATTGCCATCACCCGAAATGCTTACCGTGGCGTCATGCGTTTCGCTGTTCACCGGTTGCCCTACATTCTGCACTTCTGACCAGCCCTCTTCAGTGGCCACAGAGCTGTAAATGTCTTCGAAGAATTCTCCGTTCGGGTCCTTCAATTGCGCGGTGCTTCCAGCTCTTCGGCTAGTGAAGTACAACGTCTCATTGTCGGGTGTTACCAATGGAACATACTCTTTGTTACTGGTGTTAACGGCAGGACCTAAATTGGAGATAGCAACATCTACTGGATGTTCCAAAGCGCGTTTCGCACGCAATGAAATACGAATGTGACGTTGAACTTCTAGCAGGTCAATCTTATCATCACCTGATACCAAATAACGATCGTACCATTCTACGGCTTGGTCAAATTCATGAACGCGGTGCAATGCGTTGCCGTAGTGAAAGTAGGCTTCCTTCAGTTCCGCGTCGCAAGCAGACTTCAGCAAGTGCAAAGCACGTTGTTTTTCGCCCTTATTCAATAGTACCACACCGTACTCAAAATTGAGTGGCGCGTACGTTGAATCCTTGGCGAATAACGACACGAAAACGCTCTCTGCGTAGCCGTAGTCGCCTTGGTAAAAGGCAAAATCAGCATCAGCAAAGGCCTTCCGATCTTTTCTAGACCAGTCAGCTTGACCAAGCGATACTACGCTTAGCAGAAGAAGTAAAGTGGTGAACAGGGTGGTTCTCATTACTTTACCAATAAGGTTACATCGCCGGCTTTGATGATTTCATTCCCATCAATGAACCGGGCTTTGACTTTCCATGCATATACGTCTTGTTTGCACATTTCGTTTCGATAATGTCCATCCCAACCGATATTTAGGTCGTTACTCTCAAATAATAGCTCGCCCCATTTGTTGAAGACTTGTATCTGGTATTCAATAACACCCTTGTGTATCGGGAAGAAAACATCGTTGCTAAATCCATTCGGATTGTAAATACCTCCATTCGATTCATTCGTAGGCGTGAAGGCATTCGGGAAGCTTATTTGTCCGTCTTCTTTGGCGAAAACAGCATCCACCAACGTATACGTAGTAGGACAGTTGTATTGGTTGTTCGCCGTCAATTCAATCGTGTAGAACCCTTCATTCTGGTAGTAATGAATCGGGTTGAACTCCGTTGAAGTAGTTCCGTCTCCAAAGTCCCAAACATAGTTAGTAGCATTTTGCGACAAGTTCACCGTGTAGATGGGGTCTCCCGGTACGGAAATCTCATCTGGAGTAACTGTAAATGCGGCTATTGCCTGCGGGAAAACCTCAATGATGGCGGTTTGAACTTGGGTGTCCGTTGTTCCCGCTAACAATCCGTCTACAGTCAATGAAACGGTGTACGTTCCAGGGGTGTAATAGGTGTAAGAAGGATTGGATACGTTGGCAGTTCCTCCGTCTCCAAAGTCCCAATTCCAACCAATTACAAACTCCGAAAAGTCTTCAAAATTCACCGTAAGTGGGGCACACCCCGAAGCCGGACCAAGGAAAGCCGCTACCGGAGGTGGAGGCGTAATCTCAATCGTTTGCTGGAAAGTGTCTTGGCAAGAGCCATTGTCTATGGTCAGCGTGATCGTGAATTCTCCGTAGGTTCCGTAATCATAATTCCCAGGGTCAATGCCGTTCAGTACGGTGCCATCTCCCATGTCCCAGAAATAATCAGCTGAAGCGCCAGCAATACTCTCATTCATCAAATCAATATCCGTGTCAGGGAAGGCTTGTAGCTGCGGCGTTGCTGTAAAATCAGCATCGGGATTGGCAAATACAGTTACATCAATGTAGGTCGTATCAAAGCATCCGGTATATCCTTCTGCCACCATCATCACTTCATACACCACATCTTCTTGGGTGTCATTGAAGAACATGTGCTGCGGTTCAGGAATCGTATGGGTATCACCGTCATCAAAATCCCAGAAGTACGAAATACCTCCTACGGTGTTGTTTTCGAATAGCACGGTCAAAGGAGAACACCCTTCCGTATCGCCATCAACAGCAGCTACCAACGGTGGTTGAACTTCAATGGAAAGCTGATCACTGCTTGAGCAACCACTGGCCGTGTAAGCATTCAAGGTAATATTGTACGTAACCGGCTCGGTTCCAAAATTGAAGTACGTATAGGTGTGCAGTGGATCCAGTGTATTGCTTACATCACCCGTTCCATAAACCCATTCATACGAATCAGCACCAATGGAATTATTCTCAAACACCACATCCAGCGGATAACAGCCCAACGTCGTGTCAATGGCTGCTATGGCAATTGGTGTGGCGAAGACGGTAACGGGGAAGTACGATGTATCTGTACAGCCGTAAATGGATTCCGCCACCAACATCACATTGTACGTAGTGTCTTGTCCGCTGTTGTTCACATACGTAATGGAAGGGTTCGTTTGTACCGATCCTGTTCCGTCACCAAAGTCCCACTCAAATCCTTGTGTTGCGCCGAGTGATTCATTGTTGAATGTAGCCGTCAATGGTGAACATCCGTCATCTGATGAATCAAAATCAGAGGTCACCAGCGGATACACCGTATACGGCAAAGAACTGGTGTTCGTACAGCCAAATTCGGTGACAGCCGTCAACGAAACATCGTAGATAACCGGGTTCGCTGAAGTAGAAGAGAACTCATGATCGTGTTCTGCGGCCAAGGTATTGCTTTGGAAGCCATCGCCGTAATCCCATAAGTATTCTGTTGCTCCAGTACTGGTATTAAAGAGTGTTCCGGGTGCAGGATGACAACCTTCGTCCTGACTCATGTTAAACTCACTGTCTGGAAGTGGGTGTACTACAATATCTAAACTGGTTAAATCGCTACAACCGTCGGCCGAGGTAACAAACAATTGCACCGTATAAGTACTATCTGTGGTTCCCGGGTTTTGGAGAATGGTGGAAGGATTCTCATCCAACGAAACCAATCCGTTTCCAAAATCCCATTGGAAATCTTGTGCGTTACTTGAAGTATTGAAGAAATTGACATTGTACGGGTGACATCCGTCTACTGGGTCGAAGAATTCTGCTTCAGCCTCTGGGAAAACTTGAATAGGTACAATGAAATTATCTACACACCCATCATCTGAAATAGCAATCAACTCCACGTCGTAAACAATCGTTTGATTGGTCGTGTTAGTGAACGTAAATTGATGAACCGCATCAGCAGTGTAAGAGGTGTCACCGGGTTGGTAAATCCACGTGTATGAATCTGCCTGGATAGACGTGTTTTGGAAACTAACTTCCAACGGTGAGCAACCTGAATTCGTGGTCGTCGAAAATTGAGCAATTGGTTGCGGATCGACATTGATATCAGCATAAGCCGTGTCAATACAACCAAATGCAGAAGTACCGATTAATGTAATGGTGTACTCCAATTGGTTTGTGGTAAAGTTCTCATAAATGTGAGTTGGCGTTGGGAAGGTGCTGTTGGGCGAACCATCGCCAAAATCCCAGTCAAAGACGTTAATTCCTTGAATGAACGGCATCGTCACCACAAGTGGAGAACAAGCCGAATCTGGAATAACCGAAAAGTTGTAATCAGGAGTTGGGTATACAATCACATTGGTCGCCGTAGTGTCGTTACAGCCATTGTCTTTGTATGCAATGAGTGAAACATCGAACGTCTGAACGAAGCCTGTCTCGTTGACATAGGTATGGGTTGGGTCTACATCGGTTGTTGTAAAGCCATCGCCCATGTCCCAGAAATAACTATCTGCTCCAATGGAAGTGTTGATGAAAACAGCATCAAAAGGGGCACATCCTGGCGGGTTGGTATTGTCCGTAAACATGGCTTGAGCGCCAGGGAATACAGTCACATACACCGTGTCAGGTGCCGAACATCCGAAATCTGTAAATGCGGTCATTACCACCGTGTAAACAGTATCTGTTTCGGTGTAATTCGTAAAAGTATGGGTTGGGTTTTCCTCATTCGAACCACTACCGTCTCCAAAGTTCCATTGGTAGTTAATGGCGCCAGCGGTGGTATTGGTGAACGAAACGTCAAGAGGAGAACATCCTTCGTCTATATCCGGAAACATTGAAGGGGTGGGTCCGGGCTCAACAACCACTTGTGAGGTCATGGTTCCGGTACAGGTAGCGGTAGAAACAGTTAATGTCACATCGTACGTTCCAACAGTGTCAAACACGTAGGTCGGATTCTGGTTGAAGCTTTCGTCTCCATTGCCAAATTCCCAAAACCATGATATAATTGGGTCTCCCGGATCAGAGGTTGAAATGTCCGTAAATTCTGCAGGAGTGCCTTCGCATACATTGACGGCCAGAAAATCTGCTGTTGGCGATTCATAAACACTCACAATTTCTTGATCGGTATCCAAGCAGCCATTCAGTCCTTCTACAGAAAGCGTTACCACATAATTTCCTGGTGCGTTGTAATCTACGGGGCCTGGGTCAGGTCCAACGAAGGTGAAAGGGTCCACGTCAAAACTCCAGGTATAAGCTACGGCACCGGTAGATTGGTCATCGAAGTTCACGGTAAGTTCGTCGCACCCTACCAAGTCATCAAATCCAATGTTGGCAATAGGCGAGGGGAGTACTTCTACCGGAACACACGTGGTGTCTGCACAACCGCCGTTGGACGATTGAATGCCCACGGCGCTACAAACGTTGTAGGTTCCCGGTGTATTGAATACATAGGTAATGTTTCCACCACCCGTTGGCAACCAGCCAATTCCATCGTCGAAATTCCATGAGTAACTATCAGCTCCACCGGTTGCATTCTGGAAGAAAGTAATTGGTTCACCAACACAAATAACGTCTTCTGAGGCATCAATGTCGGCCGCTGGAGGTGGCACAATGGTAATGGTAATATTTGCGGTGTCGATACCACAAAAATTACTGTCCAATAATTGCACTTCGTAGGTTCCTAGACCGGGATACGCAACGGTATTCGGGAAAGCAGGAGGCCATGGCGTCCAATCAATAATGGAGTCTTGTCCTTCGCCCCAGTAATCGCCAAAATTCCAGTATTCGTAACGCTGGTAGATGTTTCCTTGAAAGAGGCAATTTCGTTCGGTCGTATTGGTGAACGTGACCGTTGTATCAGGGTAGCACAACACAGTAGCCGAAGCAGTAATGGCCGCTTCGTCAATGTCCCAAACTCGAATGGGGTTGAAGGTGGCTTCTGAGGCTCCACCTTGAATCGTGTTGCAGTAGTTTTCTGCGGTGAGCGAAACTTCGGTCTCGCAGTCTACCGTATTCTGTTCGTAGGTATGGGAAACAATTTCGTTCCAGTTGGTGTAATCATAGGTTTCAACCGGTGATCCATCACCATAATCCCATGTGAAGACAGTCGTTTCCGAAACGTTGGTAGCTGAATTAATGAACTCCATCTCTTGCGGAGCACAGGCTTGGGTCAATCCACCTACCGGAATCTGAATAGAAGCACTTGAAGCTTCTTCCATCACAACAACCCCTTGAACGGAGCATCCTGAAGTGAGTTCAGAAATAACAACAATGAACGTATCAACGGCAGCTGTGTAGGTATGCGGGATGGCAGCTGGAGATGTCCAACTCGGACCGGTTGTGAACGCGGTACCGTCTCCCCAGTCAATTTCGTACGAATCCCAGTCGTCTGGCGACTGCAAATTCAGCGTGTAGTCACCACCGGAACAGCCGTACCAGTAGGGCGTAGCAACAACGTTACCGTTGAAGTCAAACACTTCCGGACACTGCCCAAACACCAGGGTTGGGAGTAACAACATAACGAAAAGGGCGGGGCGAATCATCATATTCCTTGCACTATTCATGCTCTGGTATACGTGAGTTCCCGCAGTTTGGATACGCATTACATAGGGTTTTCGACCAAAAAGCTCAAATGTTCTGCCAATGCCTAACATTTGTGGTTTACTCAAAAATGCAAATGCTTAGCGCTCGATTTCCAGCTTATTTTTAATTTTCTCAACAATCTGTTCAACAGCCGGACAAACCAAGGTGTTTTGGAAGGTCAGATCCAGCACCTGACTCATCTTCTTTCGGTCAGTGTGAGGATATTCTCTGCAAGCGTTCGGACGCACGTCATAAACGCTACAGGTGTTGTCTTCATTGAGAAAAGTACAAGGTGAGCTGTTGAGGACATAGTCCCCATCTCGGTCCAAATGGAGGTGGTCTTCCACTAGTTTGGCCGACTTGATTCGGAAGTGTTTCGCCAAGCGATCAATATCTCGGTCGCGAAAAATAGGGCTGGTGGTTTTGCAGCAATTGCCACATTCTAAGCAATCAATCTGTTCAAAAGCCTTGTCGTGTTCTTCATGAAAAAGGGGATCCAGCTTCTTATCTGACATCCGCTTTATTTTAATGAGGAACTTCTTATTGACCTTTTGGTTGCGTTGTCCGCGCTCTAAATTGGCGCGCATCGAATCATTCATGAGGATTCTGGAAAGCAGGGTTGGTAAGGAAATCTTCGTCTGAAAGTGTTTTGAGGAAATTCTCAATATCTTCCAAACTTTGAGGAGAAAGCATCAATCCGCCATCTTGGTATTTCATAAACGGATCCACTGTTGGAGAAGGAAACCCGCCACTGTTGTAGTGCGCAATCACTTCTTCCAAGGTCGTGAATCGGCCATCGTGCATGTACGGCGCTGAATATTCCACGTTTCTCAGTGTTGGCGTTTTGAATTTCCCCATTTCGAGCGGATCTCCTGATATACCACCATACCCTAGGTCAGTGAAAACAGAATCAAGCCCGTTGTTGTGAGGAAGGTAATCTGAAAACTGCATGCCTGCCTCCACGTGACAATGGAAACAATCGGCTCCAAATTCACCTCCAGCAACTTGTTCAGGGTCTCCACCTTCTTTAAGGAAAAGGTCATACCCTCTGAACTCACTATCTGTAAAGGTGTATTCACCTCTTCGCCATTTATCGAAATTGGAATTGGCAGAAACCATACTTCTTAAGAACTGAGCAATGGCTTTGCGTGTTCTTATTTCAGTAATAATTGGGGTGCCGAAAGCTTCTTCAAACATCGGCGGATAAATATCATCGTTCCTTAGTTTTTCCAATGCATCAACCCACGGCTGATTCATTTCAATGGGATTCGGAACGGGCTCGTGAATTTGCTCTTCGAGCGTCACAGCTCTTCCATCCCAAAAATAATCACGTGCCCAACCAACGTTGACCAAAGCCATGGATTGCCGTGTTCCTTGTTCGCCTGTTACCCCAGTAGAAAACTGATTGTCGTCTGAATAAGAAGTTGGAGGCGTATGACAACTGCCACACGAAATGCTGTTGTCTGCGCTCAGTTGCTTTTCCCAAAATAAGTAGCGGCCTAGCTCCACACCTTCCACGGTCATGGGGTTATCCACTGGGATATCCATTGGTGGGAAAAACGGCGGAATTTCTAGGTTGTAAGGAGTAGCGCTTTCAGCAACGTCCTCTACCCGTTCAATTTCGTGAACGCAACCGCTTGCTGTCACCAATACGATGAGTGTAAAAAGAGGAATGAACTGTTTTTTTAGCGCTGACATAAATCAAATATAACGATGTTTCACTCAGGGGGCAAATGCCGCATTGGTAACAAACTTTCTGTCGGTCAGTGTTTTCAAAAAAGCAACCAAGTTAGATTGATCTTGTTCAGTCAACGGCAACGGTTGAATGAGTGAGTCTTTAACCGGATGATTGAGCCCGCCAGATGTAAAATGAGCAACTACTTCTTCGAGGGTTTCAACAGACCCATCATGCATGTAGGGGGCGGTTAATTCAATGTTTCGAAGCGTAGGGACTTTGAATTTCCCATTGTCCAGTGAGTCAGCCGTAATGCGTTCCCGCCCTTTATCTTCGTACTGTTCATACAACCCAATGTTGCGAAAAGACTCATCGGTGAAGAGGGCGCCAGCGTGGCAGGTTGAGCAGTTGGTTTCTTCGCTGAAAAACAGCTTCATGCCTTCTTGTTCGGCCTCCGTTAGCATCAAGTGGTCACCATTTAGGTACTCATCGTATTTGCTGTATCCAGAGATGAGTGTTCGTTCAAAAGCAGCCAAAGCACGGGTAATGACGAAAGGGTCCACATCCCTGCCATAGGCCAATTGGCTCATGGTGTTTACCTGTTCATCTTGCTGCAGTTCCACAGCTAACACTACCAAGCTTTTATCGAATTCATTGACGTCATCCAGTGGCGCTAACACCTGAAGTTCCAAGTTAGGGACGCCCCCTTCCATGAGCAAGGAAGTGCGGTAAGCAACGTTTGAAAGCGTTGGCGCATTCCGAAATCCTAGTCGGCCTTCTGTTCCCGGAGAAATAGCGCGATTGTCGGCAAATCCTTTCGCTTGTTGATGGCAAGAGGAACAGCTCAACGCACCGTCGCTGGAGAAACGTTTATCGTGAAAAAGCAGTTTGCCCAATGCAACCCGTTCTTCCGTCAGCGCATTGTCTTCAGGAATAGTTGGTGGGTCGAAGCCGTTGGGGATGTGCAGGTCGTAGGGGGTCATTCGAAGTTGAGAAACGGTGTTTTCGATGGTGGCTTCAGAGCAACTTACCAAGCAGCTGAAGCAAGCAACAAAAACAACTCCCAACCGATTGATCATTGAGTGACTGTAATTGCGTCGTTGTACAATGCCATGAAACGCTCAGCCAATGGCATGTTGTCCATGGTGTGCGTGATGTTATCTTCGGCCAAATCAATGGTGTCATCAGCGTTGAACAGAAACTGTTCCGCGTTGAAAATTACATTTAGCTCTTCCATGCTTTCGCCAATTTCAAAGTTGATGGCGAACGTATGTTCTTGGTAAAATTGATCGGTTCCCACGTGAAACGCGTACGAATCAGTCATGTTGGTCTCATCGCCATCAAAAGCGGTTTTCCCTTCGAACTTCGTAAAGATGTAGCCTGAGTTCCACGTCCAGAACATGCCTTCAGCACCGAAAACACTCAAAGGGTGGTCGTTCGGGTATCCCGCCGGATCAACATCGGTGTTGTAATCATTCGGTACGCCAACAGCAATTTTCAACGCCGTGTAATTCCCAGCTGGCAACCAGTAATTGGTCGACCAAGCATCATTGAAATTCACTTGATCAACGGCCTGTAGATGGTGCTCAGTGCCGTCTTCGTGAATGGCTTTGATATTGGAGACATACGTCCTGAATTGCTCTACGAGAATAGGGCGGTCCATGACGTCAGTATATGTCTCGCCAATGACGAGGGGCGTCCCGTTCCACTTTGCTGCGATGTTCATCTGCAGCGTTCCTTCTGTTACTTCCGCATCTTTGCAACCGAAAAATGACAGGGCTGCAATGCAAAGGGTAAAAATGGATGTTGAAAATTTCATGGAGATCCTTTTATCAAATATACACAGACTATACAGCTAATAACCGCTTTACCCGAAGAGAGTTCAGTACCTTTTGTTACAAAACTTTCCGTTCTTCAAATGCACGATTCAACGATTTAAGCGGCATTGAATTATATGAGGTACTTCATTCAGCAGAATGAAGTAAGCTTTCGAATTATCAAACTTGTTGAATTTTACTAGGCGCCTGACCTTATCACGTGACCCGTACAATTTCATGCCGAAACTCCGTAATTTGAATGCAGTGTTTAAGCCTTGGCTAAAGGAGGTGAGTAATTCTATAAATGGTAATCCAAGGTGAGTTTGCATTCAAATAGGAGTGAGGTGTAGAAATTGGAGGGAAGGTGATGAGTCACGATTTTGGCTCCACCTTTTGGAGAAAAAAGGTGGAAGAGAACATTAAAACGAGTTCTAAAAACCAAAGGGTTGGAAACCATTGTTACAAAACTTTGCGTTCTTTGAATTTCAATCTTTCAATTGAATATGTCTGAAGTTAAACTGCCCCTTCCAGAATTCAAAGTACTGCGCGCCTCCGCGGGTTCAGGGAAGACGTATGCGCTGGTAAAGCATTACTTAAAAACGTGCTTGACGAAAGACGATGTGTCGTACTTCAAACACATCTTAGCCATCACCTTCACCAACAAGGCTGCCGATGAAATGAAGGTTCGAGTGATTGAAACCATGAAGGGCATTGGAAACCATGATGAAAAGATGGATTCCATGGCGGCAGACCTCAGCGCAGAGCTGGGTATTCAAGAGCCAACACTTCGCAAGAAAGCAGAAGACATTTACCTCCGAATGATGACCAACTACGGTCAGATCGGTATCATGACCATCGATAAATTCGTGAACCGACTGGTGAAAAGCTTCGCCTTCGATCTGAAATTTGACGGAGACTACCGCATTGAATTGGATGATACCAAATTGATTGAAACAGCTGTAGATGAGCTGCTTTCTAAAGTGGGTGAAGACAAATTGCTGACTGAGTTGCTTGAAAAATTTGTTGAGCAACGGGTAGACGATGAAGCCAGTTGGAAAGTTCGAGATGACTTGGTTCGCTTTGGGAAACTGCTGTTCAAAGAAGAAGTGAAACCCGTGTTGGCTTCGCTTGAAAAAACAGAGAGCAAGGAGTTCATTGCGTTGCATCGTGCCTTTTTAAAGGCCTATCACGACGAGAAAAAGGCGGTCATTCTAAGGGGCGAAAAAGCGCTTAAACTTATTCAAGACCACCAACTCCAGGACGCGTTTTCTGGCAATTTCATTCCGAAGTACTTCTTGACAATCTCCAAAGGCAAACTGGACCTTCCAAATGCTACTGTTCGAAAGCAGTTTCTGGGTGAAAAGGACATGGTGGCCAAAAAAGAAACAGACGCGCTGAAACAAGCCGTTCATGCTATCACACCCCAGTTGACCGACTATTACGAAGGGATTCTTGGGTTTTTTGAAGGAGAAGAAGGACGAATACTACAGCTGAAGAAGGCCATTGCAAACCACATCTTGCAGTTGGCAGTGCTCTCCAAATTGCATGAGCTAATCAGTGAAATACAGCTTCAAAACAATGCCTACACATTTGCTGACTTGAATCAAAAAATTCAAGAAGTAGTGAGTGACAACCCGGCTCCTTTCATCTACGAACGGCTTGGAGAGCGTTACCATCATTTCTTAATTGATGAGTTTCAAGATACGTCTGTGCTGCAGTGGCAGAATTTTCTCCCGCTTGTTGAAAATGCGCTGGCCAAGGCAAACCTCAACCTCATTGTGGGCGATGGAAAACAGGCCATTTACAGATGGCGAAATGGCGATGTGAGACAGTTGCAACAACTACCAGAACTGATTCGTCCCGCTCAACTTGAACCCAAGTCATTGGCCGAAGAAGTGTTTTATGAGCGACAAGCATCGCTGCAGCGCAATTACAAAGGAGAGGTTCTTCCAGACAACTGGCGATCAGCACATGAAGTTGTTTCTTTCAATAATACCCTGTTCGATGCACTTGCGTTGAACTTGCCTTCTCACCATAAGAGTATTTACGAAGGTCAACATCAAAACCCAAAAGGTGTTGAAGGAGGATGGGTGACTGTTCAAGCCTACCATCATCGCACAAAAGCGGACTTAGAGCCCGACCGAAATGAACGCATTATTGCGCTTATCAAAGAGCAAGAAGACTTGGGTTATGAGCGAAAAGACATTGCCATCCTGGTGAGAAAAAAAGCAGATGGAAGTAGCATCGCACAAGCACTGCTTGAAGCGAACATTCACACCATTACAGATGAGAGTCTCGCACTGGGAGCGCATCCAGCCCCGCAGGCGGTAATTGCCCTCATGAAAGCATTGTCCAACGATCAGGACGAGGCATCAGCCGTTGCTTTTATTCAGTGTTTAAGTGCCATTCGCCCTGAATTCGTCTTGAACGAAGTCTTTGAGAAGTACATTCAACTTCCTGAAGAGAAATATGATAAAAGCTCATTTGATCTAAAAGGATTCATTCGAGAAAACATGCCTCGGCTCCAGGTGGATCAGCTACTTGAACTTACCTTGTATGAGTTCATGACCCTGGTCAGTCAAGAGTTGGGACTCACCACGAAGTATGTGGCGTACGCCGAAGCATTACTCCAATTGGCCTTGGAACACCAGTCGCAAGAGAGCCTCGGTTTCGCCGGATTTATTGAGTTTTGGGAAAACCACGGTCAGCGCAAGAGTATTAAGGTGCCAGACACCATACAAGGGGTACGTGTCATGACCGTCCACAAGTCAAAAGGGTTGGAATTCCCAGTGGTGATTGCGGTGCAGTCAGCGTCAAAAGGAGGTGCTCACCAGTTGTTTCCTGTAACGTTAGACCCAGCCATCTTCGAACTTCCAGCAGCCATTGTTCCTCTGAATGCAATGAAAGATACGTGGGCCCATGCGCAATATGAGGCGGAAAAAGAACAGGCGTACTTGGACGATATGAACGTGACCTACGTGGCGCTCACCAGGGCTGAAAAGCACTTGCACGTTTTGCTGGAAGTAAGCGATAAACCAAAAGGAGAAGCCGATTTTAATACGCACCTTCGAGATCAACTCAAGCTTCAAGTAGGAAATGACATTTACTCAGATCGAATAGCATGTGGTAAGCCGTTGCCACAGAAAAAGACAACAAACAACGATACCGAAGTAGGCGCCGAACTCACCGATATCCATGTTGCAGACAACGAGCTTAGACTTCGTGTTGGAGTAGAGAACCCGCTGAACCCGTTGGAAGATAACCAACTCACGCCACGGGGAATGGGACAGGAGGTTCATAAGCTGCTCGAGAAGGTGAAAGTGACAGCTGATTTTGATCGTTTTAAGTCCATGCCGTGGCCGTGGCAACAAATGTCGAAAGAGGAGTGGGCGAAGGTGCTTTCTACGGTGGAGGCTGTGCTTCAAATGCCTGAATGCCAGCAATGGTTCTCCAAAGAGGTGGAAGTATTGAACGAACAAGAACTACTCGACCCGCAAGGAAAGTCGCATCGACCAGACCGCGTTGTAATGAGCAACGAGGAGTTGATCGTCATTGACTACAAAACGGGAAAAGAAGAGAAAAAACACCTCAAACAAGTCAAAGAATACATGGATTTGTTAAGTACCTTCCACAAGGGGGTGATTAAAGGATTCCTGCTCTATACAGATACACTACACGTGGTTGAAATGTCCTAGCACTGCTTTGATGTGAAAAGATTCCAGTCTTTAGGGGAGTAAACGTTTGGTTTAGATAGACATCAGAAGTATTTTGCGAGTCGAAAGACCTAAGTCATGAGAATCCTATGCCTACTTGGTGCGATGCTTTTCTGCATTGCCCAAACTACCGTATACGCCCAAAATAAGGAGGAAATGATTGCTATTTGGCAATCAGAACAAAATGCAAATCCACCAGAAGTGAGAGCTGCTGCTTGCGCTCCTGCAACTGCTTTGCGCGACCTCGAATGGAACAATGTGCGTGCATTGATTACCACCAACGGCGCCCTGTGGCACGATCGTTCAGTATCTCGTGGGTCTTACGAGGTGCCGAAAGGCGAAGGAGTATCTGTGATGTACGGTGGTGCGTTATGGATGGGTGGACTCTCTCCTGATCAACAGCTGAAGATTGCGGCCATGCGCTACGGAAATAGCGGAAGTGATTTCTGGACAGGACCATTGACCAACGACGGAACAGCCGAAATTGATGAAAACGTATGCGCAGAGTACGATCAGTTTTACATGTCGTTGAGATCAGATGCCGTATTGCACAGACAGTACTTCGATTGCCTAGCAGATCCGACGTGTGATCTGCAGACTCAGGGACTCGATACCTACACCATTCCTGCCTACTTTCAGAATTACCCGGCTACAGGAAATGTAGCCTTAGGGCAAGACTATTACTTAGCGCCTTTTTTGGACTACAATGAAAACGGCGTCTATGATCCCAGCCAAGGAGATTATCCATGGTATGATTTCATTCAAGAAATTGATTGTGCAGAGCGAAGAAGAGAGGACCGCGTTCCCCTTTTTGGAGATCAAACCTTATTTTGGATTGGAAACGACAAAGGGAACATCCACTCCGAGTCGCAAGGTGAGCCCATTGGTATGGAAATTCGTGCGCAAGCCTTCGCCTTTTCTACCAATGATGAGATTAATAACATGACGTTCTACAACTTCGTCCTCATCAACCAAGGGACACAAACATTGACTGAAACGTATTTCGGAACATGGATCGATTGCGATATAGGTGGTTTCCCTGATGATTATGTTGGGTGCGACGTGCAGCGTGGACTGGGATATGCATACAACGGGGATGCCTTCGATGATCCGACAGGTATTTCACTTGGTTATGGGGCGAATCCGCCAGCCATGGGGGTTGACTTCTTCGAAGGACCTTATCAAGATTCAGATGATGTAGACAACCCATTGAGTGAAGACTTTCAGGAAGCACAGGACCTGTTGGGTATTCCGTACGAAGGAATTGGTATTGGGTACGGAGATAACATTGTAGACAACGAACGCTTTGGGATGAGAAAATTCCTTTACCACAACTTTGGTGGAGGAATCAACGGCCTTCCTGAACTTCCTTTGGAGCATTACAATTACCTCAAAGGGTTTTGGAAAAATGGACAGCGCATGGCGTACGGAGGAGATGCACTGAACCCCAATACGGGAGCAGACTTGGCCATTGACGCAGATTACATGTTCCCAGGAGATACGGATCCGCTTAATTGGGGTACGCAAGGCCAAGGTGTGGAGCCATGGACAGAACAAAGTGCAGATAACCCGGCGGGTGACAGACTGTTCATGCAGAGTGCTGGTCCTTTTACCCTGCAGCCAGGCGACTACAATAATATCACGGTGGGTGTTCTCTATGCACGAGCTTCTGCAGGGGACCCGTTTGCTTCTGTTGAGTTGTTGCGAGTAGCAGATGACAAAGCACAGGCCTTGTTCGATAACTGCTTTGAAATTGTTTCAGGCCCGGATGCCCCAGATGTGACCATTCAGGAAATGGAAAACGAACTCATTCTATATTTGAGCAATGAAAACGGATTGAGCAATAACTTCAACGAAGAGTACATCACGGTAGATCCAGAAATTCCAACCATTGCCTTCGATGGAACACCTTTGACAGATGAAGACCGCTCGTACAAATTCCAAGGTTATTTAGTGTATCAAGTGGCTGATGAAACCGTTTCCCCTACGGAATTAGAAGACCCTGAAAAAGCCCGACTAATTCATACGGTGGATATCGAAGACGATGTAGATGTAGTCATCAATTACGATTTTGATCCAGACATGGAATTGTCTGTTCCTAAATTAATGGCTGAAGGGCCGAATGAAGGAGTGCAGCATAGTTTCCGTGTTACAGATGACCAATTTGCATCGGGAGATAGCAAACTCATTAACCACAAGACCTACTACTTCATGATCTTGGCTTATGGTTATAACAACTACGAAGAGTTCAACCCCAATACGGGCACAGGTCAAGATGTGCAATTCAAAGCCTCTCGCTCTGGAGCTGGAGGAACATCCATTCGCACCTACGCCGGAATTCCGCATAGTATTAGTCCGGAAGCAGGAGGTACCATTGCCGGTGCAGCATACGGAGATGGAATTGAAATCACGCGTATTGAAGGACGAGGAAACAACGGAAATGACCTAGCATTAACAGCAGCCTCCGAAACAGAAGTATTGGAGAATACATTCGTGAACCAGTTGACGTATCAAGCAGGCGGAGGACCGGTGAACATTAAGATTATTGATCCACTCAATGTCCCATCAGCCGAATTCGATTTGAGATTGGCGGTTGAAGATGAACGACTGGATACAGCTAAATGGGTGCTCACCAACCTGACCATGTTAGAAGACAGCGACCCTTCCAACGATGACAGAGCAGTTTATACGTCTAAGAAATCAATCGAAACGTTGAATGAAGACCTCCTGTTGGATTGGGGAATGTCTATCTCTTGGCAGCAATATGCGTATCCCAACGGAGATTTCACGGAACCTATTTCTGCCACCATTACGTTTGCTGACCCGGGCAATCCGTGGTTTACGGGAATACCAGATGGCGAAGGGTTCACACCCATCAACTGGATTCGCTCTGGAACACAAGACTCGGATGACGACATCGAAGAAGAAGTGATTTTCGACGATTTGAAGCCAGGAAGCCCATTGGATGAAGAAGAATTGTACGAGAACTTACTGGGCGGAACGTGGGCACCATACATGCTCGCTTCTTACACGGCTGAATACACCAATAGTGTTACCCAAGAAACGCAGATAGGACCGTCTGTTGCCCCTACCAATGACCAGCTCAAAGGAGATTTGAGTGTGTTCTCTCGTATCAATTCGATCAACAATGTCGACATCGTCTTAACGAGTGACAAGTCCAAATGGACCCGATGCGGTGTGCTAGAAATGCAGCCACTAGAAGACCTTGCTCAGGACCTTATCGGTACCGACTTTGGCGATTTCGATGATTCACCTAAAATGATTCTAAGAAGACACCCGTCAGTAGATAAGTTGGGACGAACGGTGGCGGAAGGGGCTGACCCTGCAGAGGCAACTTTGAACGGTGCGCAGCCCATAGGTATGAGTTGGTTCCCGGGTTATGCCATTGATTTGGGTACTGGCGAACGTCTCAATATGGCCTTCGGTGAAGATTCATGGTTGAGTGCAGACAATGGAAACGACATGATTTTCAATCCGTCAGACCGCGTTTTCTCCAATATCGGAGGAACGGTGTACGCTGGTGGTCAGCACTGGATTTATGTTTTCAAAAACAGCAGGTCGGAAGAATTCAATGACACGCGAATGCCCGCTTACGATGCAGGACAGCACTTGTTTGAGTCATTGGAAACAAACTTCACGGTCACGAATCAACGAAACCGTGTGTTCAGGTCTTGTACCTGGGTCGGTTCGTCGTTGGTAAATGAAGGCTATGAGATGCTTTCGGTAGAAGATGGCTTGATTCCGAATGACGTGCGAATTAGTCTGCGTGTGAACAAAGAGTACGATAAGTACTCGCCTATTTCTGCTGATTTGGATGACACGTCGTTGGCCACAAACCATTGGAATCCATGGTACACCTTCTCAACGAGTAAAGTAGCTACCGTTACATCGAATGAAACGGTATTGGAAGAGAACTTGAAGGAAATTAATGTGGTCCCAAATCCATACTTCGCTTATTCACAGTACGAAGATGGCAAGCTAGACAACCGCGTGAAGTTCACCAATCTTCCGGAGGTGTGTACCATTCGCATTTATACCTTGAGTGGTCTGTTGGTACGAACCTTTGAAAAAGCCAGTCCGTTGACTTCACTTGACTGGGATTTGAAGAACGAACGCAATGTGCCCGTTGCCAGCGGAGTACACATAATTCATATCGAAGTGCCAGGCGTAGGCGAACGCATTTTGAAATGGTTTGGAGTCATGAGGCCAATTGACCTCGATAACTTTTAGACCTGTATATAATCAACTTCTTTGCGGAGGCCTGAACAATCATTTGTTCGGGCCTTTGTTGTATATTCAATACTGAAACCACTACCAACATACCTACCCCCGACGCACGCCTTCTAAATCTTTATAGTATGCGTTATTTTACTCTCTTACTCTGCCTTTTTGCACTTAATCTAGCTCAAGGCCAATGCATTGCCCCCAATGGGTACATCTCACTTGAAAATGGTGATTTAGTCATGACCTCTGCGGTTGGGAATCTCCCGATAGGCGCCGTTTTAAATCAGCCGGGATTGTCCATGGAAGTGAATGGTCAGTTGCGATCGCTCATATATAGTTCAGGATTATGGATTGGTGGAACTAGCCCAGATCAGCAATTAAAGCTAGCAGCCAGTACCTATGACTTAGGCATGCAATCTGACTATTTTGCCGGACCATTAACTACCGATGGAGAGGCCAATACCGAAGCAAGCGCATGCGCTGAGTTTGATCTTAAATTCAAACTCTACCAATCACTGTCGCACCGTCACCGTGTATATCATGATTGTCTCAATGATCCCGACTGCAATGTAGATGAGCTGTTTCCACTTGGTTATGAAATACCAGCGTATTTTCTTGAGTTTCCGGGGAATGGTGACACAGGTTTTGGTTATGAACTTCAACTAAGTCCTTACTACGATTACGACAACGATGGGTTGTATTCTCCTGAACAAGGTGACTACCCTTATTTCGATTTCTTCAATGAAGGAATGGATTGCTGTCAGCCGCTTATCGGAGATATTGCGGTATATGAGATCTCCAACGATAAAGGGAACCTTCATACGCTGAGTACAGGCGATCAAATTGGGGTTGAAACCCATCAAATGATATCTCTATTCGCTTCCGAAGACATGAACGATGCGGTTTTCAACCGAACAAAAATCATCAACAGAGGCACGCAAACATTGAGTGATACGTATGTGTCTACTTTTGTAGACGGCGACCTCGGAGAGTCAACAGATGACCTCATGGGCTCGTCCAGTGAACAAGACATGATTTTCTTCTACAATGGCAGTGGGAATGATGGAGACTTCGGAAATAATCCGCCGGTAGTTGCTTACAAATTGCTTGCAGGTGTGCCTATGGATGACGATGGCTTGGACAATGATGATGACGGTATTGTCGACAATGAGGTGCTTGGTGCTTCAAGTGCGATTGGAGATGATCTGTTTGAATTTCCATTAACTACGGCTACCAGCTATTACAACTGGATGCAAGGACTGTATGTGAATGGAGAACTACCTCCTGAATCGTTCCAGTACGATGGGATTCCAGATGGGAGTGAAGATTACTTGCCAACAGAAAAAAGACAGATCATTTCTTCTGGTCCGTTCACTTTGACCCCTGGTGTTGAGTTCTGCGTATCTGGAGCCTACTTCGTGAATGAAGGAGAGGAAACAGAAATTCCCGCATTGGATGGTTTTGTTGGCCTGACAGACAAAGCAGATGAGATTCAAGCTTTCCACGAAGATTGCTATGGGACTTGCCTGACGCCCACGGTAGACATTACAGCAGAGGTCATCAATGGAGGTTTCGCGTTCTGGAACATCATGATGGCCGACGAATACCTCTGGGATTTTGGCGATGGTACAACCAGTGATTTCGCATACCCGCAGCACGTATTTGAGGGAGGTGAGTACACAGTAACACTAACCTTAACCAACGAATGCGGCACAGCAACAGGAAGCGTTACCGTAGATTCAGCCGTGTCAACAAGTGACCTGGATGAGGTTTCGTTGATTGAACTCTTCCCTCAACCAGCAAATGATGTGCTCAACCTTAGGTTGGAACAGCGTGTTCAGGGTGCGCTAATCCGTATTTCTGATTTAACAGGCAAAACAGTTATGGAGTCAATGGCTCAGGGCGGTTTGAACAACATTAACACATCGCAACTAGCCAATGGAATGTATGTGCTAGGGATACTTTCCAATGAAGTGCGTGTAGAACCAAAACAATTCATTGTGAGGCATTAAAGCAATGAATGATGGTGAATGAAAAAAGGGGCGTGGCGCCCCTTTTTTTATTTTCAATCAATATCCACCTTCGGCTTCCTCCTCAACAAGAACAACAGCACCAACATGATCAATGAGAAAATCGCTCCATTGATGTTTTGAAAGTCGCTATGAGAAAGCAAGGTATACAAAGCGCCTACCATCACAAGGCTCAATCCAATAATGGCGAACGTGCGCACTTTTGGAATAAACAGTCCAATGGCTCCAAGTACTTCAGCAGCTCCAATCACTTTCATAAATGTTGGGTCAACTTCCCACACTGCCCACTGGTCCAACATTTCCATTGGCGGAATGAATTTCATGATTCCTGCAAACAGGAACATCAAAGCCAATAGTACGGTGAACACCCAGGCAATTATATTTTGCATCTTATCATTCATAATCTTCAATTTCTTTTGCGGAAGATAGCATTTCCAGTAGGATAAGGTACATAATTCGCGTCCTTGAAGGGTAAGTAACACCAATGTGACTTGAAAGTTAATCCGTTTACATGTTTACCCGTGTTTGCAGCCACGAGCCCTTTTGTGGCCACGAGCCTAGCTCGTGGTGAGATGAGAGTAAGTGTTTAGAGAAAGAGTAAATAGTTGCGAGTAACCCCTTTTGTAGCCACGAGCCTAGCTCGTGGTCCTTTAAACGTACCAAAACGTTGGAGCAAACGACGAGGTGATTGGCAGCGTGAAAATCCAGATTAACAACTTGCACAAAATGCTTTTGAGTTGATGGGGGTCTTAAAGCTCGTTGAGCGGTTGAAATCCACACCTCCCAATCGGGCAATCTGGAGAATGAATGAACACTGTGAACGAGTGAAGCGGGAATAAAACGGTTTGAAGGAAACAATTCTGCAGGTGAAACCATTACTTAACCTGAATCGAAATAGTAGCTTTGTACCCTAAATCATTGCTGATATGAAATTGGTTGTTAGAATAGTCCTTGGAGTGCTCATACTTGGTGGCGGATTGGGCCTCACCATGATGATG
>JAQWQB010000057.1 GCA_029245065.1 Flavobacteriales bacterium
CCGATGAGGTGGTTAGTTGCTTCCGTATTATTGAAGAGTCGTAAGCACACGTGTAGCATGGTGAGTTCAAAAGACAACTCGTCATCAATGGAAGTTGCTGGGTCAAATTGTTGGGCGAAATTCACACCTCGCATCATCGCAACGATAACTTTCAAGTGATCCCCATCAAAACGGACCATGTAATCTGCTAGAAGAGCGACAGCTGCCTTAGTGGCTTGGTCCGGTGCTTTTCGTTCATCGATGTAGTCATCAATGCGCAATCCATTTTTGATAGCTCTAGGATAATCCAATCCCCAAATGCCGGCTTTGTTATGCTTATCTGAATAATCGCTGTTCATGGCAGAAAGTACCAACGGGAGAAACTTGAACTCTTCATCAAGTTTTTTAGAAGCAAGATGCCTTTCAAATAAAGGGAAGTACAGGTCTGAGAGCATTCTCAACTCCGTAAGCGCTTGACAGTCATTCGCAAAAAGCATGTCGATGCAAACTGCTTCAACTGCCGGATCCAATTCATATGGATGCAATGCATTGTCCAAATCCGATGTGGCCGGAATGGCTTCTTTCAGTTGTGGCGGACAATCTACCGCAGCACCCTGATTGGGGTAATGCTTGTAGAAAGACTTGAGACACCACTGATCTTGACTCTGGTTGAGCAAGTCGACCCAGTGTTCTTGGCCTATTAAAGAAGAAGAGACGAATGTGAAAATAACGAATAGAATTCTCATACTACGCGAAAATAATTTGTCGAAGCCTTCAGTTTGCAAGCGCAATGCTATAGTTATAAACGTCGATGCAAGGACTACGTACTATGAATTAATAATGACACTAAAGTAACCGCGTTCAGTCAAAACGTTGAGGGCATTCTAGTAAGCGTAGTTAGTTTTGGTTTTAGCGTAAGAAGAGCACAGTGCAGCATAAGTGTTCGTTATACACTATAACTTAGACTTAAGTACCTTTTAATCAAAAGGATAACTTTGCTATATTGCCGTGCTAGTCTATGTTAAATACGAAGACTGTCGTCCAATTTTTGCCACAAAATTGGTACTAACCTAAAGTCTTATGCAAACTCTCATTGTCCATTCGAGCGTTAACGCGCTGCATTTGTTTTGGCTGAAAAAGATTCGGCATGTAGACCTACATGTATTAAACCCTAAAACTGATCCGTGGCCAACTGGTTCGTTTGATGTGGTAATTATTGCTGAAGAGTGGCTTACAAGTCTGGACGAAAAACAACTTGAACTTCTTCAACGCTGTAAACTAATAATCCTTGGAGACGCTTCTAAATTACCAGAACCTCTTGTTCCGAATTTGTCAGATGCCATTCCGAAGGAGGCACAATTGAGTGTGTTTATCAAAGCGTTGGCAAGGGTTTATAAGCAACGTGGTGGAGACTCTGTCCAACGTCTTACCCAGGAAACTCTTTTAATTAAGAGTGATGGTCTGTTTTTTCAATTAGGGTTGGACGAGTTATGTTGCTTGGAAAGTATGCGGGACTATGTACTTTTCAGAACAAACGATTTTAGGTTTGTGGTTCATACGACGCTAAAAAACGTCCAACATCTGCTTTCTGACCGTCCCGAATTCATCAAGATTCATCGTTCTTACGTGGTGAATACTATTAAAATATGTGAAAAAACACATAATTCTGTCATGCTCTGTGACCAGTTTTATCCCGTTTCGCGCACAAATAAACACAAGTTGAAGTACCTGTTGTTCTGAAACCATTTTTCTTTTTTTGGTCGAAGAGTTACTTTTTTCGGTTTTCAAGTAGTCCGTTAGGTCGGAATAAACTAACATATTCCCGAAGCAATCCTTACGTCATCACCCGCTATGCCCCGACAAACATGCTTGGGCGATGGTACGTATACTTGTCTTTGTAAGGCAATAGTTCTTCAATATGACACTGAATTTCATACTTCTTTCAATGGCAGATATCTTGCCGCTCATCATGTGGGGTGGCTTCATCATTTTTTGCAAAGTGATTTGGTACTGCATGGCGCAAAGTAAATTTCTCTTCAATCACATGAGGTGGAAGTATTTGGTAAGGCATTTCTCACTTCGTGTAGGAAAAAACTCATCAAAACAAAGACAGCCCCTAACAAATGGGCGAAGAAAACGGAGGAATATTGCATACCGGAAACAATCGCAAAAACCACGTTTACGAACGGTAGTGCCTTTGCCTCCGCCACAACTTAAAAGAGAAGCAGCTTAAGAATTAGATTATGGCAATTTCGAACATACAGATACCATCGCTATTAAAGAAGAAAGAGGTAACAGATGATAAAGTTGTCTTCCGTGTTAGGCGTGAAGCAGTATCATGTGTTAACTGTGGAAGTGATGATCATGACGTAGTACACCATTTTGATCAGGAGTATTACAATCACGACAAGTTTGAGACGTATTCATGGGATGGTGGCGTACCATTGGATTTGACAATTGTGAAGTGCAAAGGGTGCGAGACTGTTTTTCAGAGCCCACGTTTTTGCGAAGAGAGTCTTCATTACTTGTATCCAAATCATCCACTACCTGAGAAATTGAGCTACAAGCGCCAGATGCAGAATCATAAGTTTCATTTCTTGATTGATATGATTCGTGAGCACGGTACCAAGTCATTGCACGAAAAGACCGCTGTTGACTTGGGAACAAGGTATGGAGTTCTTCCTGAATTACTTGCCAATGAAGGTTACCGTGCGATGGGAGTAGAAATGAACTTGAAGTGTGTGAAAATCGCTAATCAAGCTGGTTTTGAGCATGTTCATCAAGGGACAATTGCCGACATCGACCGATTGACAAAACAACAGGGTATGGATCGTGTCAACCTAGTGACCATGGTAGACATTGTAGAGCACTTGTTGGATCCCCGAAGAGATTTCGAGTTGATTAGCAGACATCAGCAGTCTGGAGATCAAATCTTCATTTCAACGATGGATGTTGAGTCGCTCGGTCACAAGATTTTTGGAAAGAACTGGTACTTCTTGCATGCACAACACACCTACTATTTCAGCGAAAAAATGTTAGGTGATTTGCTTGACAAATTTGGATACGACATTCAGTATGTGCACCGCATAGCGAAATTTAAGAACCTGTCGATTCTTCCGAAAGAATTGAAAAAACACAACGCACTCAGAGCGCCTGGAAATTCAGAAAGAACGAATTCGAAAAGGTGGTTCGCTGAGTACAGACCTTCTTTGTTTGACTACATTAATATAGTGGCTGTCAAACGATAACAACACTTGAATACCAAATCAAGTACAATAATCACTAGCACAAAAAAAGGCTGTCTTCGAGAGAAGGCAGCCTTTTTAATTTTATGCAATGGTTGTTACTCCGCTAGGAGTTCATCCATGGTGTTGTAAGCAACCGCATGGTAATTTGGTCTGGCTTTCTCATAGATGGAACGTGCCATGTCAATCTTACCTGTTTCTTTCATTCCGCGGTAAAGAGGAGTCAAGAACTTTCTTCGCCCTACATCAACCAAGAATGTTTCTACCCTAGGATAAGCAGGCGTGTAATCATGAAGGATAGATTGCTCTAACCAAGCAAAAAGCACTTCATTGTTCCCCGTTTGAGTTATTCCGAATGAATCATCTAAGTCCTTCATTTGGTCGAATGTGGTTGACTCTGGAAGGTTAGAAAGGAAGCGGTAGCGTTCCTGGTAAGCCCAATCGTTCCACTTCAACTCAGGAGTTGGTATAAATCCTTTGCTCCACTCAGACAGGGCGCTGTCAACTTCAACCAATCGGTCAGAAGCAACACTTGGAATGTTGTCTGGAAGCCCAGCACCATAAATCCATGCTTCGAGATTGATCGTTTTCTCATCTTCAGGTGTAAGCAATTCTCCTTTGAGGTAAGTAATGAATCGTTCGGTGTCCATTACCTTGAAAGCGTTCCCTTGGAAGTACTCCTTCAAAAACGCGTCGAATTTTTCACGACCTACTGTTTCCTCAATCAAACGAAGGAAAAAGTATCCTTTGTCATAAGCAATAGCGCTCATTCCATCGTCAGGGTTTCTTCCTTGAAGGTGAAGTTTCAGGTGTGTGTCATTTGGATTCAAATCCATGATCTCATCTACTTCAACCGTTAATCCTTGGTAGCTTAATGTGGCCAACATCTCAGACGTTTCTCTTCCGTAAACGGCTTCCATGATGCGCTGTTCGAAGTATACAGTGAAGCCTTCGTTCAGCCAGAAATCATCCCATGTAGCGTTCGTTACTAAGTTCCCAGACCAAGAGTGTGCAAGTTCGTGAGCAACCAATGAAGTTAGTGAACGGTCTCCTGCGATAATGGTTGGCGTGGCGAATGTCAAACGCGGGTTTTCCATTCCTCCAAAAGGAAAGGCAGCAGGGAGGATAAGCAAGTCATATCTTCCCCACGCGTAATCTCCATAGAGTTCTTCGGCAGCAACAAGCATGTCGTTCATTTCTTCAAACTCATACTTTGCCGCATCAATTAAGTCAGGTGTAGCATACACTGCGGTACGGTCTCCAACGGGAGCGTAGGCTATGTTCCCTACAGCAAGTGCCATGAGGTAAGAGGGAATAGGCTGCTCCATTTTAAAGGTATACACCCCCGCCTCGTTAGCCTCGGTTGGGTTTTCAGCACTCATTAACGCAAGCAAGCCTCCAGGAACACTTACTTTGGCGTCGTACGTAAAACGAATTCCAGGACTATCCTGACAGGGAATCCATGTACGTGCAAGGATGGCCTGAGATTGCGTGAATAAGAAAGGATCTTCTCCTTCAACCCACAACAAGGCTTCTGCTTCAGGAGAGCTGCTGTAGGTGATGCTGATTTCATTCGTTTCCGAAGTAATTGGAATAGACAATGCTTGCCCAAGAAATTCAGCCTCTGGCCCAATTTCAAATTCAACGGCGCCACCGTCATTGGTGGTTACTTGTTCAATCGTTAACTCTCTGATGTCTAAGATGATGCGCTCGGCGCTGTCTTTTGCTTGAATCGCATAAGTAGCTGTTCCAGCAATGACTTTTGTACTGAAGTCAACCGAAGCATCCCAACTGAGGTGAGTTACTTTTGCTTCGTTCGGACGAGCGTAGGAGTGATGGTCCGTAGCTAATTTCATTTTCGCAATAATGTCTTTTGTACTCTCACTGCGTTCTGCAGGAGCTTCCACCTTTTCAGTAGGAGCCTCTCCACAAGCAAATAGGAGAGGAAAGGCTAATAATAGAAGGGCAATTTTTTTCATAAGGTTGTCTATCTGAAACAAAACTAGGAATTTCCTAGCTGTCTACTTTTGTTGGCGCTTCGTATCAAGCGCTCAATTAAAACGAAAAGCAACATTCCAATGGCTGCTTTAATCATAAGTCCGGGGAAGTATTTTTCAAGTTGCAACATCCAATTCAGGTCTTCTGACAGTACTCGTTCCATCCAGAACAATCCAGAAAGTAAAATGATGAATTGGCCTAGCACCATTATTCCTGCCGCTGCCAACGATTTATATCCCCATTTCATTTCGGCCAAGAAGCCTGAAAGTAACGCGGCGAATAGAAAGCCGATGAGAAAACCACCACTCACTCCAGTGAATACATTCCATCCTGAGGCGCCATTCGCGAAAACGGGGTACCCCATTCCGCCGATGACGAGGTAGCCTAGCACTGCTAGTCCGCCAATTTTCCAGCCGAAAAAAAGAGGAACTAGAATCACCAACATGGATTGCAAGGTGATCGGGACATTGATTCCTTCTTCGATTTTTACGGGAGATAAAAAGCAAAGCAAAAGCAGTCCTATTACAACTTTGATGGCACCGTCTATCCAAGGGTTCTTAGATAGCACGAGTAGGTCGTTCAGCATTAGTTGTTTTTCAAATAAAGTGAACTACCATCAGGCATCTCAATCATATTATTCGAACGATCGATATCAGCTGATTGCTGGTACGGATCGATAATGATTGCGCTAATTTGACTGGCGTTTGCTTCCAACTCGAGTTTGTACTGAGGATGCGTCCAAGACCAATCATCAGCAATGATAAAGGTCGCGTCGTCCATCTTCATGTCCTTTTCACCGCGCATTATTTCCAATGGAATCGTGTAGTAAAGCTGGGATCCATCTTTCATGATTACAAGGACATCCACGGGCATAGGAACTCTTCCTATTCGTTCAAGAATGACATCAGTGGTATTGTCCATTCCAACAACAGAACTTACAGCATAATCAATGGTAAGAGCTGTTTGCTCGAAGTATTGGAAGTACCAATCCAATTCCATCCCACTTTGTTTTTCCATTACACGTTTGAAGGTAGTAGGAGTAGGGTGTTTGAATTTCCATTCATCAAAATAGTTCAGCAATCCTTGGTCTCTGTTCTTTTCGCCAATGATGTAGCCTAGCTGCGTCAAGAGCACTTCTCCTTTGCTGTAGGCAGCGGTTCCGTAGGCTCTATTGGTGTTGTAGTGATCAGCGTGCGTGCTAAGCGCTTCATCTTTTCCGGCACGAGCTAAACCGAGGTAGCTCTGGTAAGAAGAGGCATGCGGCTCACGGGTTGGATCTACGAAAAGAGTGGCCATTGTTTCACTTGTAGCGAATGAAGTAAATCCTTCATCCATCCATTCGTAAAGGCTTTCATTGGTGGCAAGCACACCGTGGTACCAAGAGTGTGCAGCTTCGTGAACGGTAACGCTTACTAAACTTCTCAAATTTCGATGTCCGGTGATAAGTGTGGCCATAGGATATTCCATTCCACCATCGCCTCCTTGGATAACGCTGTAAACTGGGTATGGGTATTTTCCGAAGTTCTCGCTCATGAAAGCGAAGGCCTTCATGGTATATTCTGGAAGTACATCCCAGTTGTCGTTGAATTCAGGATTGTCTTGGTAGAGGAAATGGAATGTAGGTCCGTTCTCCATTTTCTCAACACGGTGGATGTAATCTGGATCTGCTGCCCAAACAAAATCATGGACATTTTCAGCCACCCATCGCCAAGTGAGCTTACCATTGGTAGGTTGTGGTTTAGCTCTTTCGGTGCCATAACCATGACCAATTTGGTCTGCGTTGCGAAGTTCACCGGTGGCACCCAAAACGAAGTCTTCATCAATAGATATACTCACATCGAAATCTCCCCAAACACCGTGGAACTCACGACCAACATATGGGTTGGAGTGCCAACCTTCGTGATCATACTCACACATCTTAGGGTACCATTGCGCCATTGAGAGTTCAATGCCTTCTTTGTTATTCCAACCTGAACGACGGATTTGCAATGGAACTTGGGCATCCCAAGTCATTTCAAATGTCACCTTTCCACCAGCGGGAATTGGCTTATCGAGTTGAACTTCTAAAATAGTTCCTACTTCTTTGAATGAAATTACTTTCCCATTCATTTTCAGCTCTTTCACGCGAATCCATCCTTCTTCGGATTTCGACAACTTTGAAATGCGGTCGCCAACACGCGGATCAGGATCTTCAATAGTTCTAGAACGAACATCCATCATGCTTCCCGGTTGAAAAGCATTGAAGTAAAGGTGGTAGAAAACTTGGTTCAATTCATCTGGGGAATTGTTTTTATAAACCAACTTCTGTGTGCCGCTATATTGATGTTGTTCAGTATTGACATCAATCCACATTTGGTAATCGACTTCCTGTTGCCAATACGGTCCGCCCTTTGCGTTGGCACTGAATGCAACGCCCACAAGTATTACAAGTAGTAATATTCTGTTCATAGTTAATGTTTTCGAAAAACTCAGCGCAAGATACACAGCCTTTGAAGCTCTACAAGGCCTGTGAACGTAAAAGGTTGATTTAGATGATAAAAGGCCGCCGCAGTATACTAGGCCAGCCGCAATAGGGCTACTGTTTCGGAAACAGGCCTTCTATCAAGAAGGTTTCTAGGTCTCGTGAGGCTTTCCAGTGTTCAATTACCGTTTCCAGTAGATTATCTTCTAGCAGTAAATCTGGTGAATGCTCAGACATGTAATAGAATTGCTTGTTGGCAATCTCGGGAGATGTTTCTAGCGATGGCTTGAATTCTTTCGGAATAATTTTGTTTTTATCCCCTTGAAGTCCTTGAGGAAAAAGTCTTTTGAATTCGGTGTTAATCAAGGCCTTTCTTAGCTTTTTCGGTTGTTTTTGGATGTGGTCGCGAAGGTCATAAAGCTGTTCTTTATCCATGAAGTAGGCGCCTCCGCCAATCCAAATTTTTTCTGGGCCGAAATCAATATAGAGTCCAGGGTAGGATTTGTTCTTTCTACCGAAGGGCGAAATAATCGCACTGCGGTTCAATTTGTAAGGGTTTTTGTCTTTCGAGAAGCGAATGTCCCGATTGATTCGAAAAATAGCGTCTCCCGGTTTAAGGTCTATTTCAATTCCTTCTTTTTTGAGTTCGTCATACGCCATGGCTACAAATGCTTCGAAGGGCTTTTTCACTGAGGTTTCATAGCGTTTTTTGTTGGCGTGAAACCAATCTTTATGATTGTTTCCGGCTAGTTCAATGAAAAATGAATGAAAATCAGAAGTAAATGGATTTGACATCTTTCAAATGGATTTTAGAGTTTGAAAGATAACGAAGAAGATCAGTTCAATGGGGACAGAATTCGAAAGAAAATTGGCTAACCTCCTAGTTTTGGTCGAATGGCGTTTGCTCTATGGATATGTTGGCTTGGTCTATGCGAGTGCTTTCTTCGACGAATAAATTTTTTACTCCCGAAAAATCCATTGAAATTGAAGTGTCAAGCCATTGGCATTCATCTCGATGAGTTGTCATTAGCAATAGGACATCATTGGTTAGTGAAGCCACTCTTAACAGGGTGGCTTTTTTTTAGTTCGGAACCTTGGCTCCTGGAAATAGTTTTGATAGCTGTTGCTCTCTGAATGAAAAAATGCCTTTCACCTTCGGGTGAACAATAGGCCCCCCTAACAAATCACCCAAGGCACCTCCCGGAAGCCCGTAGTGTAAAATATCGCTCATCATAGTTCCTCCTTCATGTTCTTCAAAATGATGCTGGTGGTGCCAGAATTTGTAAGGGCCGAACCGCTGTTCGTCAATGAAGTACTTTTGGTGCTCACACTGTGTGATTTCGGTAACCCACTTCAGCGGAATGTTGAACATTGGACGGATCTTGTACCGAATAAGTTGACCAGCATAGGTTCTTTCTCCGGCTCCGCTAATGATCTCAAAACTCATATCATCGGGGGTGATTTTATTCAGATTTCCTGGAACAGAAAAAAAATCCCATGCTTCATTTAATGGAATTGGTAACCACTGCTTTGCGGTAAGTCGGTGCATTTTCATGCATACATAACCATCACCAGGTCATAAGGTTCACTATTGGCAAAGCGCATTTGCGGCCCAAACTGCCATGAGCAAATTGGGTTTCGCTTTGCAGTTGAATCCCATGCTGTTGGCATATCCGGCACTGGCGCTCAACAGTTTGTTGGAAGGGAAGGCCGGATTGGTGTTAAAATCCAGATCAATTTGTTTCACTTTGATTCCGCATTCTGAACGAATGGCATCAGCGAGTGCTACTGACCGTTCCGTTTCGCCCCACAATTTCGTCCACATATCAAGAATCTTAGGGACACGTTCTTTTCGGTAAATAACATGGGCACCGGCTTCAGGGAAACGAAAAACGATGGTGGTCACATAGACCGTGTAGGTTTTGAAGTTTTGACTATCGCATCCAATATGCAGTTCGCAATGCGGATAGGTTTTCCAGAATGAATTAATGTACTGGGCGAAGTCAAATCGCTTTTCTCCCCCCATTATTTGAAACGTCCGACTTCCTTTTACCATGGGCTTGAAGATAGGGAAGAAGGAGCAGAATGAGACGTTAAGAAACTGAAAAGGAAGTGGTTAAAACGTCAAGTTTTACACACGCAATTCACAAGACGATCAAGTTTGCCTTAGTCGAAAGCTCGATTCAACCTAGTGATGCAATTTGGATTTGATTGTTGCCGTGTAATCCATGTCAAACTCAAGTTGTTTGGTAGAGGCGTTGTATGAACATATGCCTAACGGTTTTTTCCTTAACAACCTGCGGTCTTTCTTGTTGGTGTCAGGAATGAGTGAAAATCTCAATTCCATTAAGAAGCCCCCTTCCGCATCGCTAGATGGAATTCCTGTTAAGTCAATCAAAATGGATTTTGAATAATAACCTCTCTTTGAAACTTGGATGGTATAAACATGACCTAAGCTCAGTCCTGCTTGAAATTTACCGTCTTCATTAGACAATGAGGTAATGTATGTGTTCCGACCTTGTTTTATATCAATAGCTACCATTGAAATTCCATTTTCAATGGTGTCATTCAATGTAAATGTGAAGCCGTCAATAAAAAGGTTATCTCCACTTTGGCAGAAAACAGTGAATGGCAGGGAGTATAATAGGAACAAGGCAAGTTTCATTTTATTGGTCGTTGAGTGTGAAGTGGCAGTTTACTATACGTCCAATCAAATGTACAATCGAAGATACGATTTTCTTAAAATGACGACTTAATTTCTATCTTTCAATTTCCAAAATCAACTGATTGCTATGCCTGTAAGAATGCGAAAAGATTCCAACAAGGGATCAAGTAGAGATAATCACCCTGGACGAAGAAAAACCACCAACTCTGGAGGTGGAGTCGGAGGGAATAACCCCATTGCTTACCTACTCCCAATGCTCTTAAAGAAACCAAAACTACTTTTGGTGGCTGCGGTCATTTTTGGCGCATGGTATTTCTTTGGTGGAAACTGCAATGGTGGCACCGAAGGCGCTGGTGGAATTACCTCAGATATTGTCAAGAACCTGTTTTCAACGGGCCTAGAAATGTCGCCGGAGAAATACGACGCTACGGATATTTTTGAACCATTGGCAGACAACATCAAAAATCCGTTACCAGAAAAATTTAGTCTGTTGCCTTATGCTCCTGAACGATTGAACCAAGGAAAACAAGGTTCATGCGTAGCGTGGGCCTCTAGTTATGCTGCTAGAACCATTTTGGAAGCACGTAAATCAGGTGCAAATCCTAACCAAGTGGCTTTTAGTCCCAGCTACTTGTACAATCAAATTGCCCTCACGAATTGCCAAGGTTCTTATTTGCCTGATGCCATGAATACGATGCAGCAGAATGGGAATATGTTATTTCGAGAGTTTGGATACGATGAACGCAGTTGCGATGACAAGCCAAATGCGAACGAAAAACAAGCAGGAAGAGAATTCACAATCCATGGTTTCAATAGGCTGTCGAAAGGAGACAATGCTAAGGAAATCGACATGTTGGCAATCAAGCAGCACTTGGCACAAGGAGCGCCCGTGGTCATTGGCATGATGGTAGGAGGAACGTTCATGAACGACATGCGTGGCGCTTCGACCTGGATACCGTCTAGTAAAGACTACGATGCAAGTGGTTTCGGCGGACATGCCATGTGTGTTATTGGATATGATGATTACAAGGAAGGCGGGTCTTTCGAGATCATGAATAGTTGGGGTAAAGAATGGGGCGATGACGGCGTTGCTTGGGTTCGTTACAAGGATTTCGACTACTTCGTTCGCGAAGCATACGGAATTGATCCAATGGGAAATGCCAATGCACCACGAGGCTCAGTTTTGAATGCTCAAGTAGCCCTGAAACTAAATGAAGGAGGTTACATCCCGTTTAAAGGAGGAATGCCGGGAATGTTTAGTACTTCTCAACCTGTTCGTCAAGGAGATTTATTCAAGCTAGAGGTAACCAATAACATACCGTGTCACATTTATGTATTTGGTGAAGAAACAGATGGTTCGTCTTATGTTCTTTTTCCATACACAGAGAAGCATTCTCCTTATTGCGGTATTACAGGAACTCGTTTATTCCCAAGAGATTACTCCATGGAAACAGATGATATTGGCAACCGAGACCACATCGCTATTGTGATGTCCAAAGAACCACTTGACTACAATGCGTTCAATCAACGGATATCGAATGCAAGCGGATCTTACAGCAACAAACTTCAATCTGTATTAGGTGAGGCTTCTGCGCGTTTTTCGAACGGAAATCCAATCAACATAGAAGTAGACTTAAATGATAGTCCTATAACTGGTGTAGTGCTGAGTATAGACAAGCAATAAATAGCATTCATCGAATTGAAAAGCCTCTGTGTCATACTATTGAGACAGGGGCTTTTTAATTTGAAGGTGTGTAACAACCGTCTGGCGAACGTGATGGAAGAATAACATCTGATTCATTTAACAGTTTCCACATCAGTTCGTCGGAACGAAGCGCATTTCTGTCGATCAACTCCCATTCGCCCTTGATCATTTCATAGACCTCTGGGTCAATAGCATTAAGCGTGTTCATGTTCGCCAGAATGGCCCAATACAAGTATTCAATAGCCATGCACTGGTAGTCACACGTTCGGTCATCATAATGAAACCACGCTTCGTCGGGATACCGCCTTGGGTGTTTGATAAATTGTCCACCCCTTGCTTCATCCAAGGCTTCGGTTAAAGCTGAGCTCCCTGGTTCTAAATAAAACAACTCGGGATATACTGCCACATGGCCAATGCTATTCATGGTGTGCAGTAGTTCTTCTACGGTGGCGTCTTCTCCCACTATTCCCGGAGATGCTGGATTGATTTCTTCAGCCCAAAGAATAGCTCCTAGTTGATCATCTCCAATCAATTTCTCAATGTTGCGAATGGCCTTGCTTTTTTGGGAGCCAAAGACAGGCATAATGGCCTGACTAAGTGCAAGCTGGTCTAGAATCTTCGGGTCGTCTACAATGCCGTCTTCGTTGTTGTCAATCAGTTCGGCCCAAACAGTAGCGACGTACACAAGTTTGTCATGGGGCACGGAAGGTTCTGCGTAGATGGTTAGGCCAAAGACTTCAATTTGTCTATCAAAATAGGAGGCTAATTGCTCATTTTGGACAACGGTAATCTTATCTGTGAAGGAAATACAAACTTGCCCGTAGTTCATCAATGGACTGAGTACCAAGAGAACGATATTGAAAAATAATTTCTTCATGCTAGCCCAGTAGGTTTCCATCTGAGTCCATTTTCACAAAAGGGTTAAAAGCAATTTCCCAAAGGCTACCATCGGGGTCTGCCACATAACCGCTGTAGCCACCCCAAAAGGCTTTTTCCGGGTTTTTTACGATGTCGACTCCTCGTTTTTTAAGCTCCATAAATAGTTGGTCTACTTCCTTATCAGATGAAAGGAGGTGCGCCAATGAAAAAGCGTTAAAACCATTTCCTTTTGAAGATACACCCGCATCTTCTGCCAGCTTATCTTTCGGGTAAAGCGAGAGCAGGATTCCATTCAATTGAAAAAAGGTGATGTTTTCGTTGCTTGCCTCTGTGGGCTTCCAACCGAAAACAGTAGAGTAGAATAAGGTGGGAAGTTTTAAGTCATTCACCCCTAGGCCAATGATGGATACATGCGAATTCATACAAAAGGAATTGTTCAATGCAAGATAGGAATAGGGAGTTGATAGCGCATTCGAAAAAATAAAAAAGGCCCATCGCGAGATGGGCCTTTTCTTTTTCAGGAGGTAGAACGACTATTTCGTCTCCAATGTTTTGTCAATGATCAACTTCACGTGCTCTCTATGTGCCTTCGTCATGGTGTCAGGAGAACTTGCGCTCGCCATCATTTTGCGAACTCGTTTGAGCTCATACAAGGCCATGCTTCGTGAAACATCTTCGTAACGCTTTGTGTCAGTTACAATTTTTGCCAAATTCTTCGTGTACATAATTTGAAGGTTCTGACGCATAGAATTCACAGCTGTTCTCGTATCTGCTTTGAAAATCGAATTGGTCAGATCAGTCATCATTTCATCCAATTTATACGTGTTACCATACTCTTGACTGTTCACAATTCTACGCAGCGTATTTGGGTGTGTCAAGTGAGCCAACGCCATCGCTTGTGAGAACTTTGTTCTTTCAAGGATCTTTGGGTCATCTGTATTGACGAAATGATTGAATCCACGACGCTGTGCCAAAAGGTAGTTGTACAACTCTTTAGGAGCATCAAATGCATCTGGGGCGAAAGCATAAGTAGTAAGTGCCTTCATAGCTGCACGTTGATCAGCCTCTGAAACGGGTTCCAAAGGAACTCCTGCGCCTTCTTGTCCTGTAAGACTACGATCGTAACGGACTCCTCCAATTTGACGTGTAATAACACCTAACTGTGTTGCATATTCACCTGTTAATGAGAAGTAAGCAATACGAAGATCTTGGTATTTGTCGCCGACTTCAATGTACTTGTCCATCAACTTAGGCATCACTTTGTTAACCAGCTGACAACGTTCTACTGCATATTGAACAGGATCACTACTTAAATCGTAAATGTTCACGTCAGGGTTGATCCCTTTACCAGGACTACGCATATCATCGGCATCATTTCCAAATGCTAGTTCATGACGCGAAGAACGCGAAAGGATGTTCTCTAAACGAGCCGCTTCCGCAGCAGGATTTTCTAGTCCCTGTGAGTAACCGTATTCGATAACCCACATGTCGTACGGACCAGGGTTTGAGTCATAATAAGTGGTTTGTTCTTCTTTGTTCAGGGCGAAGTTAATCGCAGGATACTCCATGACTGAGTTACAAAGTCCTTTTTCCGCCACCACAGCAGCGTCTTTAATTTCTTCTACAGACAAGAGTGTAGAAGCGCGCATGTTGTGTGACATTCCCAACGTGTGTCCTACTTCGTGAAGAACCAAACGGTGCAGCGTCTGTTTGACAAAATCCGTTTTCGCAGCTTCTTCCATATCCATCGCTTTCATCGCAGACATTCCAAAAAGTGTGTTGCGGTGAAGTACAGCTCCTGCATCACAACGGTGCATGTCTTCTATGATGTCTTCTTTCGTTAAATCAGCCTCGTTACCAACCATACCGGCAAGTTCAAATATGTCCTGACGGAAAAGTCTTCCGCGAACAGAAGCAAACTCCAACATGATATCTGCTCCTAAAATCTCACCTGTTCTTGGGTTGACGAAACTTGGTCCGTAACCGCCAAAAGGAGGTTGAGGAGAAGAAGTCCAACGCAATACGTTGTAGCGAATATCTCCGGCGTCCCAATCGGCGTCATCTGGCTGCACTTTGACAACAACGGCGTTGCTAAACCCAGCCTTTTCGAATGCAATGTTCCATTTTTCGACTCCTTCTTTGATAATCGGGCGAAACTCTTCTGGAGTGGTGTTTTCAATCCACCAAGTAATAGGTGTTACAGGATCTGAAACCTTGGCCGATGGATCTTTCTTTACCAAGTTCCAACGGTGAATCATATCTCTGTAAGGAGCATTGTCAAAAGTAGTCATGTCGTTTACCTGCGTCATGAAGTACCCAATACGTTGATCATCTGCACGTGGCTCGAAATCGTTGTCAGGCATTTCAATGATGCTGTGTTGGTAGCGGATAGTGATGTAACGCACATCAGTAACTGCTGCGCTCCCGCCACGACGTGGGCTCTTGTTTTCATAAACGTAATCGACCGTCACATCGGTGTTCTCCGGGTAACTCTTGATATCGTGTACTTTCGTTTTGCTTTTACTTAATCCTCCAAGAAGACCGGGCCTATCTGGACGAGAAGGAGCTTTCACCATTTGGAAAGCTTCGCTGAGGAAAATGTTGTCAGCAGAGATGAGCATCACGCTGTCTGTTTTAGCTTCGATCTTCTCGCTTACGATAATTGGCGTGTTGATATTCGCTTTTGAAGATTTCGCCAACGCATTGTCTTCGTCGTAGTAATAGCTTGTATTCTCTGTGTGAATTTCGATTCGATCGTAATACTTGTGGAAAGAGATCACTTTCGATCCGCGGTATGATCCACGGAAATGTCCAGCTTCAAGAACTCCATCTTCGGTAAAAGAGAAATAGATGAACTCTTTTCCGAGCTGCTCTTCTTTGATCTGCATGTAAGATTTACCGGTGATACTGTCTTGGTAAATATTGAACAGCCCTTCGTAAGCCACACAGGACTTGGTAATTTCAGAAGGATTCTTGTCTTTACTTGGAGCCGGAGCTGCGGTTTCGTCTCCTTTTTTCTTTTTCTTCTTGCCTTTCTTTTGCGCATTCGCAGGGAGTGCTACACAAAGACAAAGTATCATGACCAGTAGGCCAGACAGTTTTGGGGTAAGTCTCATAGTATTTTGAATTGTGAGCCCCCAAGTTAAGGAATGACACTTGACAATAAGTGCCAACATTGTTTAAATCAATAAGCGGTAGTAATACCTGATTATTGGCAAATTGCTAATTGAAGGTTAAATAGTTGGTTGAGCAACCGGTAATTTGAACCGTGTAGTTGTATTCAGTAGAAAAAAAGGTTCCTTTTTCAATGACGATATCTTGTTCGCCACAGTCTAAGTCGATTGATTCTTCAGCGCCTTCGCACACTGAAAAGAGCATTTCGCCATCAGCGTATACATAGATTAACCTGCTTGATTCATTGGCTACGGTTAGTGTACCGGTGGGGCAACTAGATTCGAGCAGAATCATACATGAAGAAAGAGAGCAAAGAAGAACGAAAGCAACGGATGATAAATAAATGCGCATGACTAGAGAGGTTGTTTTATGTGATGATTTAGTTGATGGTCAATTCCGTTTCTCCACAGCCAGTGACTGAGATATCGTAAAAATCTAATGTTGGAGCCCATGTGCCGTGCTCCACTTCAATTAGTTGGTCGCCAGAATCAAGCAAGAAACTTTCACTTTCATTCGGTTCAACAGAACCAATTGAATCATCATCTGTGTAGAGGTAAATAGTGTTGTTGGTGTTGTTTTCTACCACGAGGTCACCGCTTGTGCACAAGGTATCACAAGAGGCTAGGAGCAGAACGAATGCTAACGAGGCAAAGGAGAGAAGAGACTTTTGCATGGAGCTGTGTTTCTGTTAAAACAACAAACTCTATGCCAATAGGATAATTGAATTGCTTGGGAGTGGTTCTACCACGGGTTTTCGAAAGAAGAGGCGTCGAACGTTTTGTTTACCTCCGTAAAAACCGAGTCTTTCGGGTTTTTCAGAAAAAGAGGATCCTTTTTACCAAAAACCTTCGATAACAACGAAATAGGGAAGAGGAAGACATAAAAAACGATTGTCAACAGAATATTAGGCACAATCATTCCTAGGATGTGCGCTAGTTTCATCCAAAGGAAATCGATTTTTTCGGCAAGAAAGGAAGAGGCTAAACCCAAGATACCAATGGAAGTGGCAACAATCAGCGGCCATTGCATCTTTGTGGCGAAGTGCACAATGAGAAACCCAATGGTGATGGTCAATACCGTTTTTACGGGCTCTGTTTTTATTTTATTCGCAGCCATTAAAACAAGGAATAGATAAATGGTGCCACGGCGCTTGATCCGCCAAATACCAGTAGTACACCAAGAATCACAAAAATAATGATCAAAGGTGCCAACCAAAATGCTTTTCGGTCGCGGATGAATTTCCACAAGTCTTTAAAGATATCCATGGACCAAAGTTACGGTTGTTGAATTCGTTTTAGCAATTCTTCCGAAAGGATTTCATGCGTACCGGCATTTGGGTGCGCATCTTCCGGTCCAAAACTGTACTGGGGGCCGTAGGTTAAGAACTCATCGAAATCGATGACGTCAATCCCTTTGCTGGTTAAGGCAGCCTTTAATTGTTCCATTTGTTCGTCTTCATAGGCCTTGTAGCTTGGGTAATTGACGAAGTAAAACGGTTGTCCTCCGAATTCATTCTGGTAATTCTTCTTTGCCTCTAAAACAATCTCAGTAAACAGGTCATAGTGCCCTTCATTCAACCCCAAAGGGAGGCCAATCTTGAATTTCTTGACAATGTTTGTCTGGTAAACCAATTCATAAAACTTGGAAATAGCGTACCGTCCATCTCGGAATGATTTTCTTCGAACAAGTTGATCATCTTCCATGGTGAAGTAAGGCCCTGTCATGGCGAAGTCGGTGTAGCGCTCCATGGAGCCCAAGGTTCTGTACAAATGGTCCCAGAAAAAGATGTAGAATGCAACGCCTTCTTTTTCAGTTACAATGTTGCTCAGAGGTTCATACTGCATTCTGGCTAGCATATGATTCGCCCCGTAGCTTGAAAAGGCGAAATTGTAGCCATTGTGTGAATCTGATTGCTCTTGGAATTGGTAGGCGAGGGTTTCATCATCCGCAAGTCCTTCACCGAAACAAATCGAGCAACCGAAGAACAGCGCATGTTGATTGCGATCTTCATGTTTACCTGGAGTTATTCGCAGACTGCGTGAATCAATCGTTGCATCTGACGAAAAGATCAACTTACCATCAACCGTTTTTTCTTTGTGGTAGATCGTATCAGCCCATGGGGTATAGCCAATTTGAATTGCGATGTGGTCTTCTGGTAAATCAGGACCAACAAATTTCTTATTGACAGCTGAAGGCATTCCTAAGAGAAAGAAGCAAACTAGTTCAGTGAGTATAACTAAAACAGCGAGCAGGGCGATGTTTCCCAAGAATACTTTCTTCGCTTTCACCATGAAAAGGAACACGCCCGTGAAGAAAAAGGTTAATCCGAGGTAGTTCATCAACCTCAGTTTACTGGGCATTTCGTATTCGGTGTTGCTGTTCCAAGCAAGGTATGAAGCTAGAAAACCGAGAACCAGTATTATCAGTGGAACGCGGTATTTTTTCAGGAAAATTAGTAGCCTGTTCTTCATGGTTAAAGGGTATTAATCCATCTTGAATTTCACGCGCCACTTCTCCCGATTTTGATGATCAGGTTGAGCCGTTTTGGTATACACGTAGTTGTTGATTACGAGGTAGTCCATCTCTGTGCTCATAAAACATCGGTAGGCATCATATGGCGTGCAGACCACGGGTTCACCTCTTACGTTGAAGCTGGTATTTATGACCAATCCATAGCCCGTCTTTTGCTTGAACGCATTAATGAGTTCCCAGTACCGAGGGTTTGTTTCTTTGTGAACCGTTTGTACCCTAGCAGAGAAGTCGAGGTGTGTAATGGATTGAATGTCGCTACGTTGCGTATACAGCCGATCGTACATTCCCATTTCGAAGTAGTTTTCAGGAAGTTCCTTTTTGCGCTTGGCTGCAATAGGCGCAACCATAAGCATGTAAGGAGAATCTACATCCATGTCGAAGTAGTCTGCAGCGTCTTCGGCAAGTACAGAGGGAGCAAACGGCCTAAATCCTTCGCGGTACTTGATCTTTAAGTTGATCTGTTTCTGCATTTCTTCATTTCGCGCATCGCCTAGAATGCTTCTGTTGCCCAAAGCCCTGGGGCCAAATTCCATTCTGCCTTGGAACCATCCTATGACATTGCCTTTTTGAAGATGTTCTGCTACTAGAGGAGTCAAGCTGTCGAAGTCCTCCATTTTTTGAGCTACGGCTTTTACTTTCCGATTCATCAACTCAATTTCCTTATCGGAGAAGTCAGGACCCAAGTAAGCCCCTTTCATTGAGTCATAGCCATCGGGCGTGCTGCGTTCACCACCGAAGAAGATGTGGTTTGCGGCGAGAGCAGCACCTAGTGCGCCACCAGCATCACCAGCTGCGGGTTGGATGTAAACGTTGTTGAAGGTGTTGTTTCGAATGAGCTTTCCATTGGCTACACAGTTCAAGGCTACGCCTCCTGCAAGACAAAGATTGTCAGCTCCTGTAATGCGCCTTGCTTCTTCCGCCATTTTCATGACCACTTCTTCGGTTACAAGCTGAATTGCCAGGGCCAGGTTGCAGTGGTGTTGTTCTATGTCAGACTCAGCTGCTCTTCGTTCGAAACCGAATAATTCAGCCCACTTCCTGTTATTGGTCATTTTCAATCCGGTGGCGTACTTGAAATAAGATTGATCTAACCAAATGGAGCCATCTTCTTTAATGGAGATGAGCTTGGATTTGATCAACTCAACATAAGACGCTGTTTGCGCTGCTTTCGGGTTTCCATAAGGAGCGAGGCCCATGAGTTTGTATTCGCCTGAATTCACCGTGAAGCCGAGGTAGTAGGTGAAGGCACTGTAGAGAAGACCGATCGAATGGGGGAAGGAAAGTTCTTTCAAGAAGGTGATGTCTTTTCCGTCGCCCAGGCCAATGGAAGCGGTACACCATTCTCCAACGCCATCAACCGTGAGAATTGCAGATTTTTCAAAAGGGGAAGGGTAGAAGGTACTAGCGGCATGGGAAAGGTGGTGCTCAGGGAAAAGCAAGTTGACTTCTTGCTTGTTGTAATCTCCTACGTCTTTCAACCCATCAAAAATCATTTTTTTCAAGAACATTTTTTCTCGAATCCATACTGGTATGGCTTTCAAGAACGAAACGAGTCCTTTTGGCGAAAATGAATAATAGGTTTGGAGCAGTCGTTCGAACTTCAGAAACGGTTTGTCGTAGAAAACAATCGCATCCAATTCATCAATTGTAAGGCCCGCTTCATCAAGACAGTATTGAATGGCTTGGACAGGGAAATCAGGTGTGTGCTTTTCTCGTGTGAATCGCTCCTCTTGTGCTGCCGCAACGATGTTATCACCGATTACGAGGGCAGCCGCTGAGTCGTGGTAAAATGCTGATATTCCGAGAATTTTCTTCATGCGCTGTTTTCCTGCAAAACGTTCTCGATCCGAACCAGTCGAAATTCCTATTTGTTTAGCAGAGAGCGAAGATATTGTAAGCCATTCAAACAAAAAAGGCTCTTGATCGATAGCATGCCTTTTTATGAATTTCCGGCTCGTTTAATTTTTCGCCCTAAGAAAGGACTGATAATAGCAGCGAGTACAACACCTGCACCTATGTTGAGAAGCAAACCTAGCGTAGCGTATCCATATACCAGTCTTCCACCATGTTTTTGATAATAGTCGCTGAAGTACGTTTGAGCTATTTGATATAAATGGCTCCCAACAGCAAATAGTGTCCAAACAAACACGATGGCCATGAATGATGACCAAAACGCATTTTTCGCCTTCAGTAGAATTCGATTTCCGAGCCATCCACCGGCAAGATAGAGCATGCCTCCAATCAGTAGTATAACGATTGAGGCGTAAAGGGGGATAGAAGAACCGTCGTTTGAAACTTTATACGTCTCTTTAAATACGCTTGACAAGTTCAAGGGTTGAGAGCGATTTATTCGAGTGAATAATCGAATCACCAACGGGATGAGAAAAATGACCAGCATCGAACCGAAGTAATAAATCATCAAGTACTTGCGTCCAATATTTTTTGCTGTCATACTCCTTCAAAGTTAGAGATTACGTCAGGGCTTCGATGCATGTCCTTCTTAAAATAGATGCCTAGTCTTACTATATGCTGAATTCTAGATTTAAAGTTTGTCAAACTAACAACTTTAATAAACGCAGGAACACTCCATGGTCATGCGCCGTAGCTTTAGCGAAGGCGCACTACATCATCCCACCCAACAAATCCTGCGCTTTAGAGCCCATTTCAGATTCATTGGTTTTGTCTGCTGCGTCAATGGCTTTGTTGACAGCTACAATGAGTAAATCTTGCAGGTCTTCTACGTCATTCAATAGTTCTGGTGCGACAACGATATCCTTTACTTTTCGATTGCCATCAATAATTACCGTAACACCATCTGCTTTGCCTTCAACCGTAATGGTTGCTAGACGTGCTTTTGACTCTTCCATTGATTGCTTCATTGCTTGAAGCTTCTCCATCATATCTCCGAACATATCGCTTGTTTTGGACAAAGTTAAGGAACTCGCTCATTCGGATTATCTTCGCACCCATGGAATGGATTAAGAAATACCGTATTTCTCTTATCATTTTCGGATTGGCAATTCTATATGGAGTGCTCAATATGATCAATGGCCGGTTTCAAATGCGAGATCTGCAGGTCTATTACGACGCTTCCATGTGGCTCTTTGATGGTGCAAGCCCTTATGGAAGAGCTTTTGGATTGAGCAGTGGTTACTACAAGTATTCTTCCACGGCAGCTTTGCTCTTCACCCCATTGCATGTTCTCGGTTGGTTTCCCGGACGTATTTTCTTCTTCCTACTCATCAGTGGAAGTTTTGCTTTTCGAATTCCGCAATTCATTGATTGGATTCAAGAGCAATTGAAAACAACTATCAAAAGAGATGCAATTGCGGCGTTGGTTGTGATCAGTTTAATCGGACATTTTTCAAGGGAATTATTACTGGGCAATGTGAATTGGCTGCTACTCGTGTGGGTGTTTTCAGGCTTTATTCTCCTGAAATCCAAGCCCGTTTTATCTGGAGCTTTATTCGCCTTGACGCTTATCTTTAAACCACACTTCGTCATCATTATTCCATGGCTCATTTTGCGAAGGGAGTGGACAAGCATTAAAAGTCTAGCCGTTAGCGTACCGTTACTTTTGTTTTTGCCTGCTATTGGCTGGGGTTGGGATGATAACTTATTGTTTCTCAAAGAATGGATTGGTGCCATGCAAGCCCATAATGCTTCATTAGCGGAAAGTGCTAACACCTTGTATGGAATCCCTGCGAAGCTCACCGGAATAGAAGGAAGTAGTTGGATTGTGCTGTTCTTGGCTGTGGTTTCCTTCCTAATTTTAGCATGGATGTTACGCCATTTCAGAGAAGAACGCGCGAATTCGTCTTTAACGGAAACGAATCGCCTCCTTGAATTCTCGGCACTGTTGGCCATCATTCCTAACCTTGTTCACACAGACACGGAGCATTTTATGTGGACGTTCCCTATGTTGGTTATGCTCGCTATTTATTGGCTACAAATGAAAGGGATTGGTCGTTGGGTGGTTGGAGTACTCTGGGCCTTGTCGTTAATACCGTTTGCTTTCTCAACTCCCGATATATGGGGAAGTGAAGGAGCGAGGTGGCTTGAACAAAGTGGTGTTTTAGGAATAGCGAATATCGTGCTCATTGGAATCACACTTTTCTGCGTGTCTAGTCTCAAAAAGCAACGGGCAGGAGGTGGGCTTAAAACCTAAAGCAACACCTTACTATTTCATTCCTCTTCTTTTCTTAATAAGCTCGTAAGCCTCTTGGACCTTGATAAAGTTCTCCTCGGCAAGTTTCATGTAGCTTTCCCCAACATTTCTGTTTTTATCAGGGTGGTATTTACGCGCCATTCTTCGGTAAGCTTTTTTGACCTCGGCGTCTTCAACGGTAGGTTCAATTTCCAGAATCTTGTACGCAGCATCAATCTTAGACTGACTCGTATAGGTAGTACTTCTTGACCTACTGTTTGACGAACTACTGCGTGAATACCCCATGAACATTGCTTTGATGGACTCAAAGTCGCGCATGGAAATCCCCATGTTCACATTAATGGTGCGCAGAACACTTAGTTCACGTGGATCAATATGTCCGTCAGCATTGGCGATTCCGAAGAGGTACTGCATGAGCAGCAACCTGTTTGAATGCTGCATGAAGTGTCGGATTTGCCTGCTCACTTCAATCGTTCGGGGCTCTGTTTTTAGTAATTTCTTGAGCAATAGAATGTGATGTTCGGCTACTTCTTCGCCAAAATTATCTACATAGAACTTCTTCACGAAGTTCAGTTCGCTCTTAAGGATTTTGTCATCAGCCTTCATGACGGCTGCAGACAGCACCAATAGACTTGCAGCGAAATCACCACTGCTTGTATTGTAGCGCTCACCACCGGTATTTTTGTCATCTGTCTTGGCGGCACTCTCTTCGAACATCATTCCTCCAAAGACGCCAAGTACAGCACCTATAGGACCACCTATTGCCCAACCTAGGGCACCACCAATCCATCTTGCGTATTTCGCCATTTACTGTTGTCTAAACTAATTTACCAGGAGCCACCAGCTCCTCCGCCACCAAAACTTCCTCCGCCAAATCCGCCGAAACCTCCTCCGCCACCGAAGCCACCGCCACCTCCTCCGAAGCCACCGCCGAAGCCACCACGTCCACCGCGGAAGTCATCAAAGGTACCTCTGTGTTGCCTACTGGAGGCTGCAATGATAGCCCAAGCTGCCCAAAATGAAATGTCGTTGATTTGAGAATAACGGTAGGTTTTGATTCCTGTTCGAATAATACCTGCACCAAAAATGAGGAGTACAATTAACAATGGAAAAAGAACGCGTCGTAGCTTTTTGCTATCCAATTCCTTTTTCTGGGAGGTACCCAAGTATTCGGTTATTTCTCCAGCGGCAATGGCCATGAGCACATCAGATCCATTATTGATTCCGGCGAAGTACCGATCTTGTTTGAACATGGGAATGAACTCTTGCTCAACAATGCGTTTCGCCATCGCATCTGTAATGGCGCCTTCTAGTCCCTGACCCACAGCAATGTGCATGTCGCCCCGTGCTCCACCATTCGGTGGTTTTACCGCAATCACAACACCGTTATCCTTTTCGGTACCAACACCCCATGTATGACCTAAATCTGTAGCAAACTTCCAAGCCTCCTCACCACAAAGGGTAGGGTGGGTAACAACGAGAATGACATTACTGGTGGAGTCTTTGAAAGCATTTAGTTTGCGGTTCAATCGAGACTCTTCAGCATCGGAAATGATACCTGCTTCGTCGTAAACCAAATCAAAATCTACCGGTTTCATCCCGCAATACTCCTGGGCTTTCGCTTCAAAAGAAATAGCGATGAATAAGAAGGTGAGAGCTCCGAGCAGTATACGTTTACTTCGTTCCAAAAGAGATCTCATTAGGTAGTTCATTGATGTCGTCTGATTGATAAGGGAAATAGGTTTTTAATTGTTCGCCAGCGCGTTTAACGCCATGTTCTAGGCCTTCAACATAATTGGATGCCTTGAAGAACTCCTTCATTTCATCGCGTATGTCATCCCAGAAGGTATCCGGTACTTTTGCGTTGATTCCGCCATCGCCAAGTATGGCAAATTTCTTGCTCTGCAGGGCGAAATAGAACAATACTCCATTCCGCAACTCGGTTTTGTGCATCTCAAGCTCTTCGAACAAGTAGGCAGCTCTATCCATGAGCTTTTCTTTACACTTATTGTCGATGTGAATGCGCACTTCGCCGCTGGTGCTGAGCTCAGCTAGTCGGATGGCTTCTTCAAGTTTCCGTTCTGCCGATTCATCGAACACGTCGTACATGTCCATGGCCATTATTCCGAGAAATTAATGGTTGGCGCTACATCTGTTCCGTCAGCACTTTCGAAGTAATCACGCTTTTCTAAGCCGAGGCCTCCAGCGAACAAGTTACCAGGGAACTGTTTGATTTTCTTGTTGTAATTTTTCACAGATTCATTGAAGCGCTCTCTGGCAACAGAGATACGGTTTTCTGTTCCTTCCAACTGCGACTGTAACTCCAAGAAGTTTTGATTCGCTTTGAGGTCAGGGTAGTTCTCTGTGTAGCCGAAGAATCTTCCCATAGCAACACCTAAGTTTCTATTAGAAGCTTGGAATTCACCAAGTTCTCCCGATTCGCCAGCTGCTCGCATGGCACCCATTGCTGCAGCACGAGCTTCAGTTACTCCAATTAGCGTTGATTTTTCAAAGTCAGCATAGCCTTTTACAACTTCTACTAGGTTAGGAATAAGGTCAAAACGACGCTGGTATTGTGTTTCAACGTTCGCCCATTGGCCATCCACTTCTTCTTCATAGCTGATTAGTCCGTTGTAGGTGGAACAACCTCCTCCGAAGAGAACAAGAACAAGCAAGCCTATTATTCCGGGAACGATAAATTTCTTCATGTGTGTGGTAGTATATTTTCTATTAAGATAACTAGAAATCCCCCGCCATCACGCCTTTTTTGGGCGAACGGTACGGGGGATTTGTTGAATGGGATATTAATTCATCAAGTCTACGCTGCGGGCAACGAACTTGGTTAATTCTTCACCTTTTAGAATTCCATGGCTCAATCGAGCGAGGTCAGTCAGCTGCTTCACCAAATCTTTTCGTTTGTCAGCATCAGTTTCTGCCACTACGCGCTCAATCAGTGGGTGATTTGAATTCACCACCAAATTGAACTTCTCTGGAAACGCGCCAAACATTTGGAAGCCTCCGCCACCTGCTGCTTGTTGCTCTTTCATCCGTCGCATGAACTCATTCTCCGTAATAACCATTGGCTGGTCTGTAACGCTCATGCTTGCAAAACTAACGTCGAATTTTTCGGCATTCGCCACTTCTTCAACTACTGGCTTCAACTCATTTTGTTGCTCTTCTGACAACTTTGACTCCAATTCTTCGTCGCGCTCAATGAGTTTTTCTAGGATGTCGGCATCTACACGCTTGAACTGAAGATCACTATCGTGTTGCTCCATTTTTGACGTGATGTGCGCTGCCAACGGCCCATCGAGAATCATTACTTCGTATCCGCGCTCGTTGGCTTTGGAAATACGTTCGTGCTGGCCTTCAGCGTCTGTAGTATAAAGAACAACTGTTTTGTTGTTTTTATCTTGTTGAGTGGCACTCAAGGCTGCCTTCATTTCATCGAATGTGTAGGCTTTTCCATCGGTGTTTTTCAACAAGGCGAACTTCAATGAACGCTCAAAGAACTTTTCGTCGGTCAACATCCCATAATCAATGAACATGCGGATATCGTCCCACTTGCTTTCAAAATCTTCTCTGTTCTCGTTGAACATCGATTTCAATTTGTCAGCAACCTTCTTCGTAATGTGGCTCGAAATTTTCTTGACATTTCCGTCCTCTTGCAGGTAAGAACGTGATACGTTCAATGGAATGTCAGGAGAATCAATAACACCGTGCAATAGCGTCAAGAAATCAGGTACAATGTTTTCGACATTGTCTGTAATAAATACTTGATTCGAGTAAAGGTGAATCTTGTTACGTTGTAGTTCAACGTTCTGCTTCAAGCGTGGGAAGAATAAAATCCCAGTCAAATTGAACGGATAATCAACGTTCAAATGGATGTGGAAGAGTGGATCTTCCATTTGCATAGGATACAGCTCACGGTAGAAGTTGGTGTAATCTTCATCTGTCAAATCAACCGGCTTCTTCATCCATGCCGGAGAAGGGTTATTGATGATGTCGTCTACTTGCTTGGTAATTTGAAGCACTTTTCCTTCTTCATCTTTCTCTCCGCTCGGGTCATCTTCAGTAATAGATTTCTTTCCAAAGATGATAGATACTGGCATGAACTTGCAGTACTTGTTCAAAATGCCTCTGATGCGCTCTTCTTCCAAGAATTCTTCTGAATCTTCAGCGATGTGCAAAATGATATCAGTTCCCTTCGTTTTTTTAGAAGCAGCTTCCATGGTGTAATTTGGACTGCCATCACATTCCCAGCGAACTGCTTCGCTATTCGGCTTTTGTGAACGTGAAATGATCTCCACTTTCGCTGCAACCATAAATGCAGAATAGAATCCTAAGCCGAAATGTCCAATGATCGCATTGGTCGCCTCAGCGTCTTTGTACTTATTGACAAATTCTTCAGCTCCTGAAAAAGCAATCTGATTGATGTACTTGTTGACCTCTTCTTCAGTCATTCCAATTCCGTTGTCACGGATGGTAAGCGTCTTCTCAGCTTTATTGAGAATCACTTCAACTTTCAGTTTGTTCGGATCGGCATTCAATTCACCAATCCCCTTCAACGTTTTCACTTTCTGAGACGCATCAACTGCGTTCGAAACGAGCTCACGAAGGAAAATTTCGTGGTCTGAATAGAGAAACTTCTTGATGATCGGAAAGATGTTTTCCGTCTGTACATTAATACTCCCTTGTTGCATGGTTGTTATATGTTATTCAATCGTTTTTCAATTGGCTTTCGCCGATAATCGATGCTGCATGCGCAATTCACGTTCCATCTGGGTGTTTTATGACAAACTGACAGAAAGACCGTTGGAATGTGATTCTTCGGTAAATACTTGTGACGAAAATGACACAGAAGGGAAGAGGTGGTATGTAATTTTGACGTGTTGAAGGTCCATGATTTATTGCCACATGAATCGGTATCTTTGGGCGGATGACACACCTGGAGCACTACATACACTCTTACTTCGAAATTCCAACGACGTCTTTGGGAAAAATTGCAGGAATGTTCAAAGAAGAACAGCTGGATAAGGGCGATTATTTTTCCAAGCAAGATGGTCACTGCAAGCGGTTGAGCTTTGTTGATAGCGGCTTGGTTCGAATGTATGTCAATGTCGATGGAAAAGAAGTGACGCAATGGATTAGTCAACAAGGTTATTTCATTACCGACTTAGCATCTTTCATGTTTAATGAGCCAGGGCGATGGAATATTCAAGCATTGTCTGAAGTGCGGATATTCTCTATCTACCAATTCGATTATCAGCAAATTGCCGAGCATGTTCCCGAATGGCATGAGCTAGAAAAACGTTTTTTAGCCAGGTGCTTCACCACACTAGAGGAACGTGTTTTTACGCATCTTTCGATGACCGCGGAAGAGCGATATTTGCAGTTTTTTGAATCGAACAAGGCTCTTTTCAATGAGGTCCCGTTGCAATACATCGCTTCTATGTTGGGAATGACTCCAGAAACGTTCAGTAGGGTGCGAAAAAAGTTATCTCCCAACTCTCCGCTCTAAACTCTTTACTCAGAACTCAAGACTCAAAACTCCTCCCTCATTCCTTGATATTTGTCAAGAGCGTTTTGAATGACCCGCCCGACCTTTGTTTCGAACAAAAAAACATAGGTTATGAAACTTCATACGACAATTGAAATCAAGGCTACTGCTACTTCAGTTTGGGAAACACTAATGGACTTCAACTCGCATACTTCTTGGAATCCATTTATTCAAAAAATCTCGGGTGATCAGCACGAAGGAGGCCGACTCGAAATTCATTTGGTTCCGGAAAAGGGAAATAAAATGATCTTCAAACCAACGGTTATAATTAATAAACCAGCACAGCAATTTCAGTGGTTGGGACGCCTCGTATTTCCGGGAATTTTTGATGGCCGACACAATTTTGAAATCAAAGACAATGGCAATGGAACGGTTACTTTCATTCACAGCGAAGAATTCAAAGGACTCCTTGTTCCCCTGATGAAGAAGAAGCTCGAAGCAGAAACCAAATCTGACTTCATTCGAATGAATCAAGCGCTTAAAAAAAGGTGTGAAGGAGTGGGTTAGGCTAGTAGCTCTTCTAAAAGTCTTTTTACATCTTTAAGACTATGCGCTTCATGAACAGGTTGTTCTTGCCGATGGTCAATGTGTTTTCCGGCCAATTGTTCTGCCCATCCTCCGCTGGTTGTCATGGCGATGATTGGCTTTTTATAGCTCCAAGCAAAAGCCATTTCGCAGAGTGTTCCTGAAGCACCACCAATGGCTATTACGACATCTGCTGCTAACACATTCATGCTGTTTCGCGCATAGCCAATCCCGGTCGGAATGGCGATGGTATTGTATTCATTTCCATCGTTGAATTCTTCTCCAGGGAGCAAGCCAATGCTGATTCCCCCAGCTTCTGAACAGCCTTTCGCCACTGCTTCCATGAGGCCTGCTCTTCCACCGGTAATGGCAATGATATCCATTTCGGCCAACATCTTGCCCATGGCTACACCTTGTGCATATTGATCTTCCGTGGCATCATACCTTCCAATTACAGTTACCTGTTTTCTTCGCATCGCAGAGATTTTGCGCTAAGGTACTAGTTATGAAGCGACGTGTGAATTCCGTTTGCAAAACGAATGGGGTCGGCCGTAAATTAGAGGTGATATAAGATCACGCATTGATAGGACGGTATTCAAAACACCTTTACCTTGGACACGGGGAGGGGTGGAGCTTGCTCCAGGTTGAAAACGTACGATCGGTCCTACAATAGAAGCTTTTTAATCGTTGGTTTTAGTGGTAAATAAAAAACCCCGCTGAACAGATGTCCAACG
>JAQWQB010000087.1 GCA_029245065.1 Flavobacteriales bacterium
ACTGCATGCTTACCAATGTCTCCTCCTTCAGGAAAGACATCCATGATCTTGCGATTCTTTAGTGATCTTCCGAGGTTGCCCGTGACTGTTCCATCTTCGGCCAGGTCACCCCAAACCAACGCATGGTAACGTCGTTGAGTGGTGCGCTCAAAAAACTGATTGCACAAATGAGTCAGTGCTTTCTCATTCTTCGCCAACACCATCAATCCTGTTGTATTCTTATCTAGTCGGTGTACCAAACCTGGACGAGGATGCTCTTCCCCTTTCTTCACAGGCAGGTTATCGAAGTGGAATAACATCGCATTGACCATGGTCCCTGTATAGTTCGAATAGCCTGGGTGAACCACCATTCCGGCCTCTTTGTTCACCACCAAGCAATCTTCATCCTCGAATACAATGTCCAGAGGAATGTCTTCAGGAATTAATTCCGTTTCCCGAACCGGATATGGCAACTCAACCGTAATTACATCTTCAGGCTTCACCTTGTAATTCGATTTAACCGGAGTTTCATTTACGCGAATGAATCCCGACTTAGCGGCATCTTGAAGTCTATTCCGTGACGTATTTGGAAGTCTATCAAGCAAGAATTTGTCAATCCTCAACGGCTGTTGACCGGGATCAACGACTACTCTATGGTGTTCGAACAAATCATCCGATTCGTCCACTTCTCCTACTTGATCGTTGCTCATGTTTAGTTTTTCTTGAGGATGCGCCTGCGAAGTATGGCCTCCCCGTTTTGATTACGAAGTACCAAGATATAAACGCCTTCGGTAAGGTCTCTCAAACTAAGTTGACTTCTTCCGAATAGGCCTGCCTCTGTTAGAACTGTTCGTCCATTCACATCAACTATATCTGCTGTGTAATTCTGTTGGAAATCCAGCGTTGGTTCAATCGTTAACATTCCAGTGGTAGGCACTGGGTAAACGTTCGCCTCAATTTCGCTTAGATCTTCTGTGCTATTCCAAACAAAGGTCTTGCCTGATTTGAATACTGGGCGAATCATGACTGAGCCTTCAATGCCAGATTGAAGCCACTGCGCTCCGTTACCAAGCTTGTAAAACAAACGGGTACCATTTGAATTCGTGTTTTTGTCCAAACCAATGTTCAATTCAGCGTCTCCATTTTGACCAAAGCCGACGTAAATAACACCATCTACTTCCACGGGGTCATCGTATTCGAAATAGCCAAACACATCGTAACCATCATTGTAGAAAGTAGGCGATTTGAACTCAAAGTTATCTGCAATTTCGTCTCCCGGTTGTCCTGAACCATCACCCCATACTCTCATAAGGAACGTCTCCGTAGACACGTCATCTAGGTAAGGCGTGAAATGAATGAATAGTCCCAAAAGCGTGTCTGTAGTTGCAACGGTATATTTAACTGCTACCTGCCCACCTGCAATATTCAATGCATACGCTTTTTCCGCGCTGCCATCGTCGTAGGCGTAATAGTTGGTGAACGTTTGTTGGAAGACAATACTATCATTGTCTGGAACGCCCACTTTTTCGCCCGTAAGAATCCCAATATTATCTTGGTAAAAACTCACGTCAAAGATGGCACAGGTGTCGTTAACTGTTTCGTCAAACACAAAATTATTGGGAGCACTATTCACCGCATATTCGGTATCAAACACTTCCAGAGGAGCTACTACCACTTGTGAGAATGCGTTCAGGTTATTTACAATACTTCCTTCGAAATCTACCTTGTAGCCCGAAGTAACGTTGTCTGCCTGGTTAACAGACAAATTTCGTTGAGTAGTGGTGACCGACTGATCCATGAATTGTGTTGGGTTCACTAAAAAGTGAGTCCATGGCATCGCAGTATAATCCAATAGTAACGAGTTCGGACAATTAACAAATCCTACCTCGAAGAAATCGAAATTATCTGGATTTACATTGTTATTCAAGAAGACGTAATCCAAGTGCCACATATCCACATTACCGCCCAAGGTTGAATAGTTGCGAAAGCGGAAACGGAACCCATCTTGAAGGTAGATATTCTCTGTTATGGGAATAAACACCTGCTCGAATGTTTCCATCTCACTTCCTGGCGTGCTCCACACATGGAACCAAGATGTTTCGTCGCCGAATGGACTGAAGAATTCAAGAACCAGCGAATCTTGGGGATCAGGCTCATTTCCAAGCCCTCCTCCTTGAAAGAAAAAAGTCAAATAAACATTATCGAATTCACTAAACCCTTCGAGGTCTATCGGTAAAGAAGTCAACGTGTCAGCAGGGCCATATTCATCACCTGATACAAAATTGTAAGGGTAGCCTGTTCTATCCAGTCCTTCAAACGTAGCCACACCAATGGTAGGTGGTAAGATTGGAAATTCACAGTTGATGCGCACATTGTCATCGCTCCATCGCTGAAGTTCTACTGGAATGTTAGGATCTGAAGTAGGCAATGAATAGGTGGCAAAGTCATCAAAGAATGGAAGAGAAAGGCTTGCTTCTCCCCCTCTTTCAGCGCGTGGCTCAAAGGTTCTTTCCAACGCTGCTCGCTCAGCTTTTACAGCATCGAATACAAGGTCTTTTTCGAGCTCTTGTGCGATCGAGCATAAACTGATCACACTGCACATGATTAGAATGGCTAGTTGCTTCATGGATTGTTTGGGCTTTCAGGCATCTGCTTTTGAAGTGAATCTGCCATTTCTGGTTGTTTTAATCCCAGAAATAGATCCACCAAACTACCTACTTGAACAGATCGATTCCCACTAGCACGTGGTGATTGTCTGTAAATAGATGCAGCGAGTGAATCTTCACTTGTGAGCACATTGCTGTCATACAACGTCGAACCTAGTGTTAATCTTGCCTCTCTCAAGATATTTTCTGCTTGCTCTAATGGTAATCCTACGAGGCTAGGAACACTCACTTCTTCATCGCTCTGTCTGCCAATGATTAGGGTTACTTCCTTCCCTTTCTTTATTTGAGCATCGGGCCCTAATTTCTGACCTTTATGAATAACACGAACAACCATGCCTGCCAAGAGGTGATTTTCTTCGTATTCCTTTTTGTAGCGAAGTCCTTTGTTCTCTAGGATAATTTCAGCCACTCGTTCATTCATACCTTCGGCCACTTTCAATGTTTCGGCAGGAGGCGTTATACGGTAAACCGTTAAGTAAATGGCTCGTTGCTCTTTTACTTCAGCTTGAGGAAGTGGACTTTGTTCGAAAACTGCTCCTGGCTTTCCTTCTGAACTGTATACTGAATCTATGATCAGGAACCCTAATTCGAATTCCGCCAAAATATCTGCCGCTTCTGACACAACTAGTCCGCGTACGTCAGGAACTACCACATGGTCTCCATGTGCCGTGTACGACTGTAACCAGAAATAGGCAACAATTGGAATCACCACCAAGAAAACGCCGGCAATCAATAGATTCTTTAAAAATCGCTTACTAAAAATGAATTTCAACAGGTTCATATATTATTAGACAACTTTCAAAGATAAATTATTGTTTGAGAGCCTTTGCGGCCGTGTTGTTTACGTGTACAATTCAAGAGTATTCGTGAGAGGTTGTCCTTATTTCGACATGATATCTCCCAAGGTATTCTCATACAGGCCGCGTAGGTCTTTCACAAAACCGAAGTGATCATCGTCTACAACAACTTTACCTTGTGTAACGTGTCCTAGCAATGTTACCGGCACATTGTGCTCTCCTACCAAGTCCAAAAATTGCTCTTCGTAGTCTTCGGTTACGGTCAAAATCACTCTGCTTTGGCTTTCTCCAAATAAGAAGGCATCCTTACGTACTTCAGAATCTGAAACGATGTCGAACCCGAGTCCGTTTGGCAGTCCCATTTCCAACATTGCAACAAATAGTCCTCCGTCAGAGATGTCGTGAGCGGCGTTGATGAAATTCTCTTTGATGAGTGCCTTTACACAATTTTGAATCGCTACTTCCTCTTCCATATCGAAGTGAGGAGCTGGCGAATGCTTGATTCCATGAATTGAGGCAAGGTATTCAGAAGAGTTGATGTCATTCTGAGATTCTCCCATCAAGAAGATCAAATCACCTTTGTATTTGAAATCCAAGGTAGTGTGCGTGCTCTTATCTTTCAATACTCCCAACATTCCGATGGTCGGTGTAGGAAATACGGGTGATGCAGAACCATCTTCCTTCGCTGTTTGGTTGTAGAAACTTACGTTCCCACCGGTAACAGGTGTTTTGAAGCGTTCACACGCGGCACTCATTCCCTTGATCGCACCAACAAACTGCCAGTACACTTCAGGGTTGTAAGGGTTTCCGAAGTTCAAGCAATTTGTAATTGCTGAAGGCTCTCCACCTGAGCAAACGATGTTTCTTGCTGCTTCAGCTACGGCAATCATGGTTCCTTTTTCAGGATCATTGTTGACGTAACGCGCGTTGCAATCAACCGTAAGCGAAATGGCTTTATTGGTTCCCTTGATATTCACTACAGCCGCATCTGACGGACGGTTCGTGCCCATATTGGCTGTACCGACCATACTATCGTACTGCTCGGCAACCCACTTTTTAGAGGCAATGTTCGGGTTAGACAGCATCTGTCTGGCCACAATCACAACATCTTTAGGCTCCTCCACTTGATCAATGGTGAATTTCTGTCCTTCAGCAAAGTAAGCTGGCTCTTTGTATTCTCTTTCGTAAATCGGAGCACCTCCACCGAGCACGAGACTTTCAGCTGGAATCTCAGAAACCAGTTCGTCGTGCATGTAATAGCGAATAATTCCGGTATCTGTAACGACACCAATATTTTCTGCGTTGAGATCCCATTTTTCGAAAATGTCCTCAACGATTTGTTCTTTTCCTTTTTCCACCACAACAAGCATTCGCTCCTGCGATTCAGAAAGCAAAATTTCGAATGGCTTCATGTCATCTTGACGAAGCGGCACTTTATCCAGCTGGATATCCATCCCAACTTCACCAGCGGCACTCATTTCAGAGGTTGAGCAAGTAATTCCTGCAGCACCCATGTCTTGCATACCAACTACGGCGTCCGTATTGCCTAATTCAAGTGTTGCTTCAAGAAGAAGTTTTTCTTGGAACGGGTCACCTACTTGCACAGAAGGAAGATCATTTGCTGAATCTTCGGTAATGTCTTTTGAAGCAAATGATGCTCCTTGAATTCCATCTTTACCTGTTGCCGAGCCAACGATGTAAACAGGATTCCCTGGACCCGCTGCAGTTGCTGAAATCATTTGATCTGATTTCATGATTCCTGCAGACATGGCATTCACAAGTGGGTTCACTTGGTACGATTCATCAAAGAAGACTTCGCCTCCTACAACAGGAATACCGAAAGCGTTACCGTAGTCGCCAATCCCTTTCACCACACCTTCTAGCAACCACTTCGTTCTAGGATGATCGAGGCTTCCGAAGCGCAAACTGTTCAGCTGGGCAATCGGACGAGCGCCCATTGTGAAGATATCACGGTTAATCCCTCCAACACCAGTAGCCGCACCTTGGTAAGGTTCGATAGCAGACGGGTGATTGTGGCTTTCAATTTTGAAGGCACATGCCAACCCATCACCGATGTCTACCAAACCAGCATTTTCTTCACCAGCTTTCACTAGCATATGCGGTCCGTCCTTCGGTAAGGTCTTCAGCCATTTAATTGAATTTTTGTACGAACAGTGCTCACTCCACATAACAGAGTACACACACATTTCAGTGAAGTTCGGTGTTCTTCCAAGAATCTGACTAATGTGATCAAACTCTTCAGGAGTTAGTCCCATTTCTTGGGCTTGTTCGAGAGTCGCAATTTCAAGTGCTGCCGTAGTGCTCATTGAGATACAATTTCTTTGTGCAAAAGTAGCTTTTTTATTGCTGAATGCGCGCTGTTTTAAGTACTTCTTACCTTTGCAATATGAGAGCAGTTATTCAACGTGTTAGCGAAGCATCCGTAACGATCAAGAGTGATGTAAAAGCCCAAATATCAAGTGGTTTGGTTATTCTTCTTGGCATTCATTCTGACGACACGATAGAGGATGTCAAGTGGCTTGTGAATAAAATCATTCAATTGCGCATTTTTTCTGACGAAGATGGAAAAATGAACTTGAGCGTACAGGACATCGATGGAAACGTGCTCGTTATTAGTCAATTCACCCTCTTCGCACGAACAAAAAAAGGGACCCGTCCGTCCTTCATAGGGTCTGCAAAACCGGCAATAGCCATTCCGCTATATGAGGCTTTCTTGACACAAATCGAAGAAGCGCTTCAAAAAGAAATAGGATCTGGTGAATTTGGAGCTGACATGAAGGTTTCACTTGTTAATGACGGCCCTGTCACCATCACCATAGATACGCATCAGAAGCAGTAGTTACTGAACTATGACACGCTCATGGCGCAATGCACCTTGCGGATCAACTACCTGAAAAATGTAGCATCCCGCAGCACAATTTCTAAGTTCAATTGACGAATCAGAAAGCCAAGTTACGGGAATCAGTCTTCCGCTAGCGTCAAAAACCTTCAACTCACTCGGAAGAACACCTCTTATCACAAACGAGCCGTTTCCGGGGTTAGGATACACTTGGAAATCAACCTTTGTTCGTTCAACAGCATCGATAGCTGAAAAGTCAAATGCACCGTTGAAATCTACCTGTTTGATTCGGTAGTAGCTGACACCTTCAAGAGGTTGTTCGTCGATATAGCTATAGCCGTGTTGTTGTGTCGAAGTTCCGTTTCCTTGCACCTGGCCAATTGCCTCCCAATTGACTCCATCTGGAGAACGCATCACAGAGAAGTACGCATTGTTGGTTTCAGAGGCCGTTTCCCAGAGGCAGTGAACCCTTCGTTGATTTGACGACAGCACAGCTTCAAACGACAACCATTCAACCGGGAGTAACACAGCAGCGCACGTCACGGTAACAATATCGCTAACGGTGATGGTGGTGCCATCGCACTTGGTGTAAACGGCATCAGCGGCATACGACTGTGTACTTTCAGACGGACAAACCATTACAGAAAGCCCATTACCAATTAGCCCCCCTTGATCATACCAGTTAACGGTATAACTAGGCGATCCTGTTGGTGTAAATCGCCAAGCTTCTTGACTAGCAGACCACGGGCCTGTTTGTCTACCATTTGCAACTACACCGGTAGTTCCAGCCGCATCCTGTATACCGATCAACGCATTCCCTGCATTCCAAACGGTACATGTTTCCTTATTTCCGATGTACACTTCAATTGCATTGGTTGTTTCGTACAACACAATTTGGGTGGTGCTATTCATTTCATTGCACGAAAAGTGGCAAACATCATTGTAATTCACCACGAAAACTCGGCATGGCGCAGTTCCTAAAATAGCGTAACTCGCACCTCCACAAACCTCGGGATCAATGTCGTGGTATGCGCCAAAAATACTATTCAAAGGCAAAGCTGCGCTGGGGCATTGGGCAGTGAACGCATACGGGCAGTAACCATCGGCATACGTCGCTTCGAATGAGATTAGCCCATTGGAGCCTACGACAATTTGAGAATAATTCGTCCCGTAGTAGCAAAAATCAAAAGGCAGGTTAATCAGTGGCGACCACACATCGTCAGTCCCTATTGAAAAGCCTGTCCCCGCATTGAAAGGATAAGGTGGAGCATAATCAATGGAGCAGACTTCATAGCTCGTCGTTTCACCTGATTCAAAGACCTCAGCCGTTAGTTCCATTTCAACACATGGGTCTGAACATTCTGGCAAGGCAATATCTGCCCCTAAATCAATGTCCGGACAACCCGTCGTTTCACTGCTATAGCATGGTGGAGGAGGCGGGACATAGGTTGTGCAAAAAGTATCTGAACCACTGGCACCTGTTCCTAAGGTGTTCGAATAAACCTGATTTCCATCGTTTGTCACCGCGAAATTGGCGCCATTCCATCCATCTCCAAAGGAATCATAGAAATTTACTGTGTAACACCCCTCAGGTAGACAAACATCCATGCCACCAGGCGTGTTGGCGAAACCGGAAGCAATCAATGTTCCGCCATCGTAGACATCCCAACTAATTTCTCCGTCAAATGCACCACCTCCAGCAGTAAAGGTCAAGCACTCATCGTAACAGCAAATTGTGGCATCTGTATCACCTGCATTGTAGTTACAAGCAACCGGGTCATTGCATCCGCCTGTGGCCGGACAAGAAACCAAAGTGACTCCGAAGTATTCAGCTCCTGTGGTGTTCGTAGCGCAAAAATATTGGTTCACTTGAATGGTGTATGTGCCAGTTGCAGGAGCCGTGAAGGTAACTTGCGATTGCAAACCGCAGCCGTCATCGTTGTACCCAACAACTGTTTGAGCAGCATCAAATATAGTGATCTGGGTATCCCATGAAGTTCCACAAGTTGAAACTGTGTAAACGCACCCTTCGTTTGCTTGGAGTGTAAATTGATCACCTCCCCAAACGAAATTAATGTACTCGAAGGTGTCTCCCACAAAGCCAGGCGTTACGTCGCCATAGTTCGTACCTCCAAAGCCACATTGAGCGTTGGTTCTCGGAACAAACAAAAATAAAAACACAAAGCAGACGAAGGCCCACCACAAGGCGCTTTTCATCGTAGTTGATTTTGGTTATAATTAGTGAGAGAAGGTGGTGTAATTTACGAATTTTCAGCGACTTCTAAATAATCGTCGCCCTGATCCGCTCTGTTGACCCATCAACTGATTGAAATTCGAAATAGTAAAAACCGGCGGCAGCGCCTTCTAAACTCAACGTCGAAGGCCCTATCCAATGGAAATCAACAACCCTTCCTCTAGCATCATATACCGCTAGGGTTTTACCCTGAGCACCCGAAACATTGAAGAAACCATTACTAGGGTTCGGGAAAATAGCAACCTCTTCAATTACGCGGATGACATCGTCTTGATTCGAAAAACTAGATGCACCGTTAAAATCTGTTTGCTTGGCTCTGTAATAGCTAACTCCTTCCAATGGGTGTTTGTCGACCCAATCATAAGACAGCTGTTGATTTGTGGTACCAGCTCCTTGCACCGTTCCAACTGGCTCCCAACTGATTCCATCTTTAGATCTCTCAACCGTGAAGAAATCGTTGTTCAGTTGAGAGGAGACCTCCCAAGAGCAGCGTACTTCACTTCCTTGAAGTTGCAGTTCCGCTTCGAAATCGAGCCAATCCACTGGCAACATCAATTGAGAACACAAATAGAGTGTTATTCCAGAAGTCGCTTCGCACGTGCAAACCTCATCCATTGTCATGGTTAAAGTCTCTGCTACCGCATCGAGGTTGTCCAGTATTCCGTCTACTTCTAGAATTACAAATGTTTCGCCAGGCTGAAACGTAACCGAGGTGGGAATCGCATTAAAATCAACCCCCGCCAAAGCGGTTCCTGTTAACGAAAAATTCACAGTAGTTGCTTCCGTAAATGGTTCTCCATAATTCACAAACACAAATGAACCTCCCTCCTCGCAACTTGCGGGAGTAGATTGAACACCGCTGTCAGCTGAAGCAGCAGCAGCCACATCAACACCGCCTGAAAAACTCTCTGCCTTCAGGAAAACAGCTGAGTCATAAGAGCTATCTCCTGCATCTGCTATGGCAATGGTAATCTGATACGTCTCACAAGGAATGGTATTAATGGTGGCCTGAAGCGGCACCGTGTACCCATCATATTCCACGGCGGTGCCACCCACATTATCAATGTAGTAAGCAGGATAGTAAGGCGGACAAGCTACTCCATTGTTATTCACGTTGTTTATTGAAACCCAATCCGTCGACCCAGGAACTACTGCAATATTTGTATTGGTCGCATAGCCTGGTCCTGTTATGAAGAAAGCAAAAGCGTCATTGAAGGAGCAAACAAACTCAGGATATTCATCTGAAGCAAACACGTAATCAAAGGTAACTTCGGTTGTACTCGCTTCAAAAGCGAAAGTAAATTCTACCGCATCGTATGTAAAGTCCCCAGTCATGGCTTCTAACAACAGACTACCTCCTGAGCCGTTTAAACCCGTGACGGAACCCGTTGTATTCGGCCCCACAGCATCAATTGCTGCTCCTGTGGTGAGGATAATCCCCTCTTCAATCCCAATTGCGTCCCCATTAGTGAAGGCACCTATTGCCGCGTCAGCCCCGTTAAACGTAATGGCTGAAGCGCTCAAACATTCTCCTAAGAACACTTCTGAAATTAATTGCTGAGCTGAATAAGTGGTAGCATCTACTACAATCGGCTCTGGAGGCTCAGGAATATCGCAATCAATATCACCTACCTGAATAGGAACAGCTAATGCAGAGCCAGCAAGCAAGGTTCCAGTGCCAACAACGGCACCATCACTTGCAGTGAGTTGCCAAGTTGCTCCATTCCATCCATCTCCAAAACTATCCAATAGGTTCACCGTATGACAGCCTTCGGGCAAGCATAGAAAAGTGTTTGCCGGCGCTAAACCAGTTGCCAACGTTGCTCCAAATTCATCTTGAATGTTCCATGAAATTTCTCCATCAAACGTTCCGCCGCCCACGACCATGGTTAAACATTCTCCAAAACAGCAATTTGAATCATCTGTATCGGTTGAATTGTAATTGCAAGCAGTAGGTAAATTACACCCCCCTGCTGCCAAGCAGTTCACTAAGGTCACACCAAAGTACTCAGCACCAGTTGTATTGGTCGCACAGAAATATTGATTTAACTGAATGGTATAAGCTCCTGTTTGACTAGCCGTAAAGGTGATGGTTGATTGAAGACCACAAAAATCATCGTTGTAAGCCTCAACGGCTAATGCCGGATCAAAGAGTGTCAGTTGTGTATCCCATGTTGTTCCACAAGTAGATATGGTATATGTACATCCAGCGGTAGCCTGAAGGGTGAACTGATCTCCACCCCATGCGAAATTCAATAACTCTACTGTTTGACCAGGAACTGTGGGCGTGACATCGCCGTAATTCAAACCACCATACCCGCATTGTCCGCTCATGGAAAAAGCAGACAGCAAAGCCAGTACAAACACCAAGTAGGTAGAGGTTCTCATTCAATAGTAACTAAGGCTAGGGCGTAAAAGCCCCAAAAGGTCAGTTGCAAGATACGGATATTTAACTGCACAAGCAAACGATCGGTAATAACAAGCTTCCTTTGACTTTAGTACCTTTCGATTTCAAATTCACGACCGTTTATGACCATTACAGAAGCTCAGCAAAAAATTGACCATTGGATTAAGACGTATGGTGTTCGCTATTTTCACCAAACCACCAACATGGCAATTCTTAGCGAAGAAGTAGGTGAAGTTGCCCGAATCATTGCGCGCCGCTACGGAGAGCAATCGGAAAAACCTTCTGATGCCGAGAAAGATCTCGGAGATGAAATGGCCGATGTCATGTGGGTATTAATGTGCCTTGCGAATCAGTGCGACATCAACCTTGAAGAAGCTTTTGAGCGAAACATGAAGAAGAAAACGGACCGTGACCACGACCGCCACATCAACAACCCTAAACTCAACCCATGATGAGATTAATTTTTGCGCTATCCCTGAGCACCGTAATGCTTTCTTGCGCCTCACTTCAAGCACAACGCAACCAATCTGCACTACCGAAAACTTCAAGTGAAAGTAGGATGCAAAACGTGTCCCAAAAAGAAGGCATGGCAGCGGCGTCATCTTTGAATGGAATTCCGGCTCGAAACGTTGGACCTACTATCATGAGCGGACGAGTAACTGATATTGACGTGAACCCCAATGACCCTTCGCAGTTCTATGTTGCATACGCTAGCGGTGGACTTTGGGTAACCAGAAATAACGGAGCTTCCTTCGAACCTGTAGCGGACGAACTACCAACATTAACCATAGGTGACATTGCCGTTGTTTGGGGAGAAACGGAACAATTGTGGGTTGGCTCGGGTGAAAACAACTCATCCCGAAGTTCATACGCGGGAATGGGACTCTATTTCTCACCAGACGGAGGTGAAACATGGCAACACAAGGGGCTTCCAGAAAGTCACCACATTGGTCGTATTTCCATCAACCCATCAACACCGTCAGAACTCTGCGTAGCAGTCATGGGTCACTTATACACCCCGAACAAAGAGAGAGGTATTTATACATCAACAGACCAGGGCGAAACGTGGAATCAAACCCTTTTTGTGAACGAAGTAACAGGGGCCATAGACTTGGTAAGAGACCCGTTAGACTCAAATCACCTCTTTGCTTCTACGTGGGAAAAAAGCAGAGCAGCTTGGAACTTTGTAGAAGGAGGGAATGGTTCAGGAATTTGGGAAAGCATTGACAACGGAGCGACCTGGAAGCGTATCACTTCAGAAAACGATTTCCCCGAAGGATCTCGTTGTGGGCGAATTGGGCTTTCTATGTACAATGGACCAAAAGGATTGGCACTGTATGCCATGGTAGACAACCAAGAACATAGACCAGAAACGGAAGAGGCGGACACCAATCTAACGAAGCTAGATTTCAAAGACATGGACAAAGCTGCGTTCATGCAGTTGGACACCTTAAAACTAGAAGGCTTTTTAGCTTCAAATAATTTTGACGAAGCTTACACCGCGACGTATTTATTTGAACAAATATCTACTGAAGAACTGGAACCCATTGCGCTCTACAACTACCTTTATGACGCGAATGAGAACCTTTTCGACACCCCGGTTATTGGACCAGAAGTATACCGTTATGAGGAGGTTTTTGGAAACTGGAAACGAACACACGAAGATTTCCTAGATGACGTCTGCTACAGCTATGGGTATTATTTCGGTATGCTGCGAGTTCACCCCAAGAACCCTAAAAAACTTTACATCGCGGGTGTTCCAATCATCACATCTGATGACGGTGGGGCAACTTGGAAGAGCATCCAACAAGCCAACCAACACGTAGACCACCATTCACTCTGGATTAACCCCAACCGCGACGGCCACATCATCAACGGAAACGACGGAGGGATCAACATTTCGTACGATGACGGAGAGACGTATTTCAAATGCAACTCCCCTGCGGTTGGACAGTTTTACACCGTACAAGTTGACAACGCAACCCCTTACAACGTATACGGAGGACTGCAAGACAATGGCGTTTGGGTAGGACCAAGTGACTATGAAGCGAGCGTTCGTTGGCACCAATCTGGAAGATACCCTTACGAAGAACTCATGGGAGGCGACGGGATGCAAATTGAAGTAGACACCCGCACGAATCAAACTGTTTACACGGGCTATCAGTTCGGACATTACTACCGCATTAATCGTACAACGGGAGAACAACTTTACATTCATCCCAAGCACGAATTGGGCGAATTTCCATTGCGGTGGAATTGGCAAACACCTATCCACCTTTCGAAATTCAATCAAGACATTCTCTACATGGCTTCCAATCGCTTCCACCGTTCAATGGACGCAGGAGAAACATGGGAAACGCTTTCCGAAGACCTGACTTCTGGCGCCGTTCCAGGTGATGTACCTTTCGGAACGTCCACTTCCATTGATGAATCCCCGCTTCAATTCGGAAAACTGATTGTAGGAACAGACGATGGACACGTTTGGAAAAGCAGTGATGCAGGGCAAACTTGGACTGAAATTAGCAATGGACTTCCTGCCAACTACTGGATTTCACGCGTAGCTTACTCCGCCCATGAAGAAGACGTTCTATATGTTACCCTGAACGGATATAGAACAGACGACTTCGCCAGCCTTCTTTACACCTCATCAAACGACGGACAAACATGGGAAAGGTTAGGCATTGATATTCCAAACGAACCCATCAATGTAGTGCTTGAAGACCCGCTTTACGCCGAGTTGTTGTTCGTTGGAACAGACAACGGACTTTACATTTCTGTTGACGCTGGTTTGTCATTTGATCTTTATCAAAACGACTTCCCTTCAGTTGCTGTTCACGACTTAGTAATTCAGGAGCGTGAAGAAGACTTGGTCATCGGAACCCATGGCAGATCTATTTACATTCTACCGTTAACACATCTTCATCTTGGACTTGCACAAGAGTCAAATGACCTGCTTGTCTTTGAGACCGAAACAATAAACCACAATGGTTCTTGGGGATCAGCATGGAGCAAGTGGGTAGACGTTTGGGAACCGGAGACTTCGGTGGCTATCTTCAACCCAGAAAAAGGGACCGCTACGCTCGAGATCACTTACAACGAACAAGTGATCCACAAAGAAGAGGTTAGCTTAAACAAAGGGGTGAATTACATCGATTACGACCTGGCCATTGACCCTGAAGCTGTTGAAGAATTCAATCAAACCAAGGCAACTGAGGAAAACGCAGGAAGTGCTGTTGCTGACAACGAAAAACACTATCTACCTGTTGGAAGTTACACGGTAACGATCAACAAGGAAGGTAAATCTTCATCAACAACGCTAGTAATCGAATAACGATTGGTTATTTGAGGTGAGCGGGGATTTCACACACCGGAATCGGCACCATTTTGTGCTGGTTCGCACGGTGAAGTCTTGTGTAGATATCCATCACCTCTTTTTGTCGGCCAGTTAGCTCTGAAGCATCTTTGCCTGCTTCAATAAAATCCATTGCCCATTCGAGTTCTGGGTAGGAAGCACCAATTTGATCTTCATCCGTGCGGTCATCTCCCCACAGGCCATCTGTTGGAGCGGCAGCCATAATTGCGTCTCCAACACCAACTTCAGCTCCAACCGCGTAGACTTCCGTTTTATTTAAGTCGGCAATTGGACTTAAATCAACACCTCCATCTCCGTACTTGGTATAGAATCCTACTCCGAAGTCTTCCACCTTATTTCCCGTTCCTGCAACTAGGGAACCTTGCAATCCTGCAAAGTAATAGAGAGTTGTCATTCTCAAACGCGCTCTGGTATTCACCAAAGCCATGCTTGCTTTATCAGGATCAGCATCAGGGACCACTTCAATAAAGTCATCAAAGGATTTCGTCAATTCCACTTCTTGTCTGCTGACATTTGGAAACCGCTTCATGAGCGAATCAATATGCTCAGAGGCACGTGTCACTTGGGAGGGCGCTTGGTGAATAGGCATTTCAACGCAAAGCACCGGCTTTCCGGTCATGGCTACCAGCGTAGAGGTAACAGCCGAATCAATTCCTCCTGAAATTCCAATAACAAATCCGTTGGTACGTGAATTTTCAGAATAAGATTTCAGCCACCCTACAATATGCTCAACAACAAGATTGGTCTTCATAATTAGAACAATAAACCTACAGATAGTCCAATTGTACTTCCATTAGCCTTCAACTTGGTTGTTTCAGGGCGAAGGGTTTCAGAATTGAAGATTGGCTCATCTCTTTCCGTTTCCACTGCGTCAGTATTGCGCATAGAATTGGTAAAGCCACTGTCAAAGAAGATGGCAGCCATTAAAGAAGTACTTCCTGAAAGATTGTATTCAACCCCAGCACTGAAAATCATGCTCATGCGCAACAAGTTGATATCGTCTGTAAAGTTGATGTTCTCTTCTTCGAAAGAAGGGATTTTTGATTCTTCCCATATTTGACTCATGTCTTCTTCAATGAGTTCAAAAATGTAATCAATGCGCTCGTCGCCATTCGCCTTCGTATTAAAACCAAGACCAATACCGAACTGTCCGAAATAGGTCATGTAACCAATCTCATTTGTTCTCAACTTGAACGTCAATGGAATTTGAATATACTGAGCTGAATAGTCTCTTGTGATTCGTGTAACCACATCAACACCTTCAACTTGATCTTCACTTAGGTACGACAGTTCTCCTCCATTTCGAATGATGTTCAATCCGGTTCCAAACGCATAGTTTTTCGTGAAATAGATATCTGCTATAAACCCAAATCCTGCGCGTAACACCGCACCTTCATTCACAAAATGTTTTTCTTGAGGCTGAAACCAAGAGGTGTTCAAATCCCCTTTAAATCCCATTCTGAATTTCGAAAAATCTTCTTGTGCGTTCAATCCGCATGAAAGCACTGTTAGAAGTATTAAAGCTGAAAGCGTCTTTTTCATAATATTGCTGTTTCAAATCCGTTTCGGACTATAGCCTTTGGACGGTCCAAAGCTACCAAAATTTCACATGTTGAGTAGACACCTCTTTTACACCGTTATAATTGCCCTGTTGTTCATTTCTTGCGAAAGCGACGACCGGCAAGCCGACATCTCTGCAATTGAGCAACAAGTTCAATTCCTAAACTTAAAAGATAGTTTGGCGCAAACTGATTTCACACAACAAGAAGAGGAATACCAAAGACTGTACCAAAGCTTCGGGAATTTCTGGACGAATTACACCGAGGACATCCTTCGAATTGGCAGCGGAAGGGAAAGCAGCACATTAAATCAAATAGAGCAGTTTTTGACGTTCCCGGACATTAAAGCATCTGACGAAGGGATTACAGAAATCTACGGCACGAGCCTTTCCACCTATACCAAATCCATTGATTTAGGCTTTCGGAGGTACCACTATTTTTTTCCAAATGACCGGTTGCCGGATGTTGTTTTCATGAACAGCGGTCACAATTTCGCTGTTTTTCCATCTGAAGCACATTTAGGCATCGGACTTGAGTTCTTTTTGGGAAAAGATCACTTTATCAGCAGCACGTTGGACCCACAAATGTTCCCGCAGTACATGCGAAACAAAATGGAGCCAAGACTGCTTGTTCCAGACGCATTGAGGGGTTGGTTGCTTGTTCGGTTTCAAGACGACTACTATCATGAGGAAAACCTTATCTCCAATCTCATGTACTGGGGCAAAGTCATGTACCTCTTAGAGCGTATGCTTCCTGAAGTTGACAAGGAAAACCTCATGGACTATTCCAAAGAGGAATTGGCGTGGTGCGAAAGCCACGAACGGAGCCTCTGGGTTGAATTCTCACAACAAGACGTGCTCTATGAAACAAGGCGATTTGAAATCAACCGTTGGATTGTAGACGGACCGTTCACACGCGTAGACGGTTTACCGCAGGAGACCCCTTCTCGAATTGGGGTTTGGATCGCATGGCAGATTGCAAATGATTACATGAAACGAAATCCAGACAAAACAATTCAGCAATTATTCGAAGATGAGAACTACCTTGCGATGCTGAATGCTTACCGACCCAATTAGTATGCCTACTTCAAAGATTTCAATTAACGTCGAAACGGACGAAAACAAGGTCCCTTCTAACATCCAATGGACTGCCACCGATGGCGATGTCAAAGACCGCAAAGTCAAGGCGATGATCCTTGCGATGTGGGATGAGCAGGAACGAAATACGTTTCGAATGGACTTATGGGACAAAGAGATGGATGTAGAAGAAATGAAGTTCTTCGTCCACCAAACCATTTTAACCATGGCAGATAGCTTCGAACGAGCTACCGGCGAAGACAAAATGGCTGCTACGATGCGTGATTTTTGCGAGTATTTCGCAGAAAAGATGGAGCTCGACAAGAAGTAATTAATCTTCGTCGTAGCCCTCCCAAAAGTCGTTTGTCTTTTCGATAAAATCGATTAACTCTTGCCTACCTACACCGGTACTACTAGAGGTGTGAAATAGTTGAGGGAGTGTTTCCCACACCTTCAACATTTCAGTTTGATATTTCTTGAGATTGGTGCTTTTTTCAGATGAAGAGAGTTTATCGAGCTTGGTAAAAACCATGACGAATGGAATGCCGTTTTTCCCGAGCCACTCCATGAACTCCAAGTCAATCTTTTGTGGAGTATGCCTACTGTCTAGCAACACCAAAGCACACATTAAATTCGGTCTGTTTTTCAGGTATTCCCGAATCATTTTGTCAAATGTAGCCCGGTCTTTTTTGGAAACCTTGGCGTACCCATATCCTGGTAAATCTGCCAACAACCATGGACGCCCCTTCTCATTAATTTTGAAGTGATTGACCAGCTGAGTCTTTCCAGGTGTACCAGAAATTTTGGCGAGTTTCTTCTTTTTAGTTAGTGTATTAATGAGGCTTGATTTCCCAACATTCGACCTCCCAATGAAGGCGTATTCAGGCAAGTCTGGTTCTGGACACTGAGAAATGGTAGAACTACTCTTGACGAAATCAGCGGTAACGATATCTGCTGCCATTATAGGTTTCTTTCTTTCAACCAGCCCGACAATATCGTATTGAATTCTTCGGGATGCTCCATCATGGGTGCATGTCCACATTTATCAATCCAGTACAACGAAGCATCTGGTAGTTTTGTGTTGAATTCCTCGGCAACTTCCGGAGGAGTTATAGTATCATTCTTCCCCCAAATTAGACAGGCTGGCATTTCCATATGTGGAAGGTCTTTTGCCATGTTATGACGAATGGCTGATTTCGCAATTGCTAAAATACGGAGCACACGACCTCTATCATTGACCACTTCATAGCACTCATCAACTAATTCATCTGTAGCGTGCGCAGGATCATAAAATGTAAGCCCCACTTTTTTACGAATGAACTCCTTGTCTTCACGGCGCGGGAAGCTTGAACCAAACGCATTTTCATACAGTCCAGAACTCGCAGTTAAAATCAATGCATTTACAATTTCAGGGTGCTTGCGCGAATAAATGAGCGCCACGTGTCCTCCAAGTGAATTCCCAAGAAGGTACACATCCTTAAACCCTTTGAATTCGATAAACTCGTGCAAAAACTTCGCTAACCTTTTGGCATTGGTATCAAGTACTGGCAATTCGTAGAGGGGCAGCATTGGGATTACGACCCGGTAATTGGGCGAAAAATGATCCACTACTTCTTTGAAATTACTAAGCGCACCGAAGAGTCCGTGAAGCAAAACAAGCGTCTTCCCTTCCCCTTTTTCGATGTACTTAAACTTTCCTTCTTCCTTTAGGTCTTCTGTCATGCTGAAAAATTAGGCAAAAATACAAGAATTGCACTCCTACCATCGATTCATTTTTTTTCAAACTGGGACACGAATTACGCTCCAATTGTTCAAAACGTGTTAATAGCTCAAAATCACTATAAACACTCGCTTGTTGAGAATCAAGATTTCCCACTCAATTTTCTTCTAGATAAATCTTTCAATTTCAGGCACTAGAGCACATTTTCAGCTATCCCACTTTTTCCGAACGCAACTCACTAAGCACCAGAAGTTTTCAACACGGTGGTAAAAAGTGGTAGATTGTGGTACCCCGTGGTAAATTATTCCTACTTTTACTTTCGGAAACCAGTAATTCATGCTCAACCTTTTAGGAGAATACGGATGTAAAGTCGATGCCAAAGGCCGATTGATGTTCCCTTCGAAGCTGCGAAAGCAACTTGAAGAGGTGCTACATCAGGGTATGGTATTGAACCGTGACATCTTCGAAAAGTGCCTTGTGCTTTACCCGAAACCTGAATGGGAAAAGGTGAACACTGAGATGAGTCGTTTGAGCAGGTACAACAGAAAGCACCAGCTCTTTCAGCGGAAATTCATGAAAGGAGCAACACTTATTGAGCTTGACGGAACAGGAAGACTGAACATCCCTTCAGCCCTTCTTACCTACGCAGGGATTGACCCGTCAAAGAACAACGAGATCATTATTACTGGCATGCTCGAGAAAATCGAGCTATGGAACAAGGACGCATACGAAGCTCAAGTATTGGAGGAAGATGATGACTTCGGCGATTTAGCTGAAGAAATCCGCCGCGAGATAGAAGGGTCTAACATGCCGCCACTCAACTAAGCTACACAATGGAGAAAAGCGAATACCACGTACCCGTTTTGCTCCATGAATCCATAGACGGATTGGCGATAAACCCAAACGGGGTTTACGTGGATGTCACCTTCGGAGGAGGAGGGCATTCGAAAGAACTATTGACAAGACTGGATAAAGGAAGACTGATTGCTTTTGATCAGGACCCCGATGCTCAAGCCAACGTACCTAACGACGAACGCTTCACGCTCATACCGCAAAATTTCCGCTACATGCAGAATTTCTTGCGCATGTATGGGATTCAGGAAGTCGATGGGATTCTCGCTGACCTAGGCGTTAGCTCTCATCAATTCGATGAGGCCTCTAGAGGGTTTTCTCTTCGTTTCGAAGGACCATTAGACATGCGTATGTCTCAGAACCAAGCACTTTCAGCTGCAGATTTAGTGAACAAACTAGAAGCAAATGAACTAGCTCGAATTCTCAGACAGTATGGCGAAGTCAAAGGGTCCATGCGAGTGGCGAATGCCATCATCACTAAACGAGATGAAGAGCGCATCACCACTACAACCGCACTGAACAAAGTGCTTATGCCGTTGGTGCCACCGAAGAAGCAAAACAAGTTCATTGCCCAAGTTTATCAAGCACTCCGCATAGAAGTGAATGATGAAATAGCAGCATTGAAAGCACTATTGACACAAAGTGAGAAGCTCCTCAAAAAGGGCGGAAGACTTTCAGTTATCTCTTACCACAGCCTTGAAGACCGCTTGGTCAAATACTACATGCGCGCCGGCAATTTTGACGGTGAGGTCGAAAAAGATTTTTACGGAAATCCAATCGCACCCTACAAGTTGGTAACGCGCAAGGCAGTCATGCCTGATGAAAAAGAATTAAGCACTAATAACCGAGCTCGAAGCGCACGTCTTCGGGTTGCTGAAAGCACATGAAGAACGAGTTCACAACAAAGAAAGAGACGCAAGAACAAGCGCCAAAGAAGAAAGGGAAATTCTCGAAAGGGATTACCAATGTTCTTAGCGGTGAATTCTTGTCGCACGAGGGCGTGATGAAACACGCTCCCTTCTTGTTGTACCTGACCGTTTTCTTCCTGCTTTACATCTACATCGGATTCACTTTCGAAGACGCCGAACGCGACAAGCAGCGCATCAAGGGACAACTCGAAGAAATGAACGCTGAATACAAAACACTGAAAAGTGAACTCGAAGCGAAAAAACGCCAGAGTAGTGTTGCTGCCGACATTCAACGACTGAACCTCGAACAACCGAACACCCCTCCATTAATAATTGAAGTAAACCCTGAAAGCTTTGAAGAACACGAGTGAAATAGCAAGCCGCACCTGGATTGTATTTGCGCTCATGGCATTCATAGCGCTGGCAATCTTCGTTCGAATTATCTGGATCCAAACTGTGGATGCCAACAAATGGTCTGAATTCGTGAAAGCGAAACAAGAAGAGATCAAAGACATTGAGCCAACACGTGGACAAATTTTCTCAACTGATGGGAGCTTATTGGCCACATCCGTGCCCGTGTACAACCTCTATTGGGATTCTCAAGCAAATATTGATGACGAAGAATTCAACAGGGAACTAGACACCCTTTGCATCAATCTTTCCAATTATTTCGGAGACCGCACGCCTTCTGAATACCAGCGAGACCTGCTAGAAGCGAAAAGACTAGAGAAGAAATACTACCTCGTTAAGCGTAAAATCAATCACCTCGACAAGGAACACCTCAAAACACTTCCTTTCATCAGACGAGGGAAGTACAAAAGCGGATTCATTTTCGAGCGAAGAGACATCCGCAAAAAACCGTTTGGCAAGTTGGCCTCACGAACTATTGGCATTGATAGGCTTGGCGCAAGAGTAGGAATTGAATTGGCGTTCAACGAAGACTTGGCCGGCAAGCCAGGCAAGCAACTTATGGAACGCATTGCCGGGTCTGTTTGGAAACCCACTACCGACGAATACATCGTCAACCCAGTTGATGGTGTAGACCTCGTCTCTACCATAGATGTCCATCTACAAGATGTTGCAACAACCGCTTTGGAAAAGCAACTGAAGAAACACTACGCTGATTGGGGCACGGTTATTTTGATGGAAGTAGAAACCGGATACGTTCGCGCCATTTCCAACTTGGAACGTGATGAAGAATCTGGGGAATACTATGAAACGTACAACTTTGCTATAGGCGAGGCTACTGAACCTGGTTCAACATTCAAACTCGCGAGCATGATTAGCATGTTTGACGAAGGCTTAATCAGCCTTGAAGACAGCGTGAACATCGGTAACGGAACGGTAGAATTCTATGGTGAAGAAATGTCTGACTCACATGAATATGACAGTGACAACACCAAACTTACAGTGAGAGAAGTGTTCGCGCAGTCATCAAACGTAGGAACTGCACTTCTTGTTCAAAAACACTTCGAATCCGACCCGCAACGCTACCTCGATAAATTAGGTGAAATGGGACTTCGCTCTCCACTAGAAATCAAGCTTAAAGGAGAACCGTCCCCTATGATTTATGAGAAGGTTAGAGAAGGGAACTGGTCTGGTCTTTCTTTAACGCAAATGTCAATAGGATATGAGGTACTGCAAACCCCCTTGCAAACACTCGCATTCTACAACGCCATTGCAAACGACGGAAAAATGGTTCGCCCTCTTTTTGTAGAAGCGCTCAAGAAAAATGGAAAAACGTTGGAGTCATTCAAGCCGGTTGTGATCAAAGATAAAATATGCTCTAACAGCACCCTTCGAGCCTGTCAAGACATTATGGAGGCTTCATGCAAAGAAGAGTACAAAGGAACGGCGAGCGAAATATTCAAAAACAGTCCATACCACGTAGCAGGCAAAACGGGAACAGCAAAAATTGCTCATTCTCGTGGATACTACAGAGATCGCTATCGCGCTTCATTTGTAGGTTACTTCCCCGCTGAAAACCCGCGTTATGCATGCCTAGTTCTTGTGAACGACACCAAGACTGGTAGCTACTATGGGTCAACCATTTCAGCACCTGTATTCAGAGATGTAGCCAATAAGATTTATGCGACGCAACTTGAGATGCAAGAGCTTATTGACCTACCTGAATTGGTAGGTGAACACAAAATTCCGGTATCAAAAAACGGCGCGAAGGAAGACTTGGAAAAGGTTTTTGCTGAGTTGAAGATCAACACTCAAATCAACACCCAAGAAGACTGGGTAAAAACTTCAACCAAAGAAACCCTCGTTGAAATAAATACACACGACCTCCGAAAAGGGCTTGTTCCTGATGTACGCGGAATGGGGCTTCAAGACGCCATTTACCTACTTGAGAATTGTGGGTTAAACGTCAAAATCTCTGGGCACGGAACCGTAAAACGTCAAAGCGTAACGCCTGGGGCTCGCTTAAGTGACCACCGAACCATTTTAATTGAACTATCCTGATGAAATTTCTGAAAGACATACTTTATAAGTGTCGCCTTCAAGAGGTGAATGGTTCAACCAACGTAGCGATTGAACACATTGCATCAGACAGCAGGGAGGCCAAGACATTCAGTCTATTCATTGCGGTGAAAGGAACCGTAACTGACGGACATAAGTACATTAACCAAGCTATTGAGCAAGGTGCTGTAGCTGTTGTTTGTGAAACGCTCCCTGAAGAGCTCAATGAATCTGTGAGTTATGTCCAAGTGCATGATTCTCAAGAAGCACTCGGGTACATTGCTGCCAACTTTTACGACAACCCATTCGAGGAACTAGACATCATTGCGGTAACCGGAACGAATGGTAAAACAACTACCGTTTCGTTGCTGTATCAGATGTTTCGTCTTCTAAATGTGAAAACGGGGCTGCTTAGCACGGTGATTAACAAAATCAACGATCAACAAGTAAAAGCCACTCATACCACTCCAGACGCTATCTCACTCAATGCCATGTTGCGCAAAATGGCCGATGCTGGTTGTGAATACTGCTTTATGGAGGCGAGTTCTCACGCCATTCACCAACAGCGCATAAAAGGGGTAACCTTTCGAGGTGCGGTGTTCACCAATATCACGCATGACCACCTTGACTACCACGAAACATTCAATGAGTACATCAAGGCGAAAAAACTCTTATTCGACGGGTTGCCAGGAAGTGCTTTTGCATTGGTTAACAACGACGATCTGCACGCTGAAGTAATGGTGCAGAACACCAAGGCTCGTGTCAAAACCATGGGACTTAAAACCATGTGTGATTACCGTGCGAAGGTGCTTGAAAATCAATTTAGTGGACTCCACCTAGCCATTGACGGGAAAGACCTTTACACCAAATTAATTGGTGGCTTTAATGCTTACAATTTGCTCACTGTATATGCAGTTGCAATGGAACTTGATCAAGATCAAATGGATGTCTTGACCAATATGAGTGTGCTAGGAAGCGTAGAAGGAAGGTTCCAATACATCAAGTCAAAAGCAGGCATCACGGCCATTGTTGATTACGCCCATACGCCTGATGCTTTGAAAAATGTATTGAGCACTATTAAAGACATCCGTACAGGGAACGAAACAGTGATCACCGTAGTTGGGTGTGGAGGCGATCGCGACAAAACCAAGCGTCCAAACATGGCGCGTATTGGCGCTGAGCTATCAGATAAATTGATCATCACCTCTGACAACCCACGCACCGAAGAGCCATCGCTCATTATTAAAGACATGAAAGCAGGACTTGATCCTGTACAAGCTTCTAAGTCATTTTCCATTACCGATCGCAAAGAAGCCATTCGCATGGCATGCGATATCGCTCAAAAAGGAGACATCATTCTGATTGCTGGAAAAGGCCACGAAAAATACCAAGAAATCAACGGAGAGCGCTTCCCATTTGACGACATGCAAGTGGTATCACACTCCTTAAATGAATTAAGTATCTGACATGCTGTACCATCTATTTACCTATTTAGAAGAAGCATATCAATTCCCTGGAGCTGGGCTGTTTCAATACATCTCATTTCGTGCGGCATTGAGTGTCATTACTTCGCTCTTGATTTCCATGGTGTTCGGAAAACGCATCATCCAATGGCTACAGCTAAAGCAGGTGGGAGAAATCGTTCGTGACCTAGGACTGGAAGGACAGATGAAGAAGCAAGGCACTCCGACCATGGGAGGAATTATTATTCTAGCCTCAATCATCATTCCTACGTTGTTGTTCACCGATCTAACGAACATCTACGTACAAACAATGCTCGTAGCAACTGTATGGTTAGGTCTCATTGGGTTCATTGATGATTACATCAAAGTATTCAAGAAAAACAAAGCTGGTCTAGCCGGCAAATTCAAGATCATCGGACAAGTTGGAGTGGGGATCATTGTTGGTAGTATGCTGTACTTCTCAGATGACGTTAACATCAAGCAACCGACAGTAGAGTCCAATCAGATCGAAGCAGTTTCAGACATTTCTACTTGGGAAACTGTCAAGTCAACTAAGACAACCATTCCTTTCGTCAAGAACAATGAATTCGATTATGCTTGGCTGCTGAATTGGATGGGCGATGGTGCGAAAGATTACGGATGGATTGTTTTCATCCTCATGGTGATTGTAGTGGTGACAGCAGTATCCAATGGAGCCAACATGACGGATGGACTAGATGGTTTGGCCACAGGAACTTCCGCCATCATAGGAGTCACGCTCGCAATTCTGGCCTATGTAAGTGGTAACTACATTTTCGCCGACTACTTGAACATTATGTTCATTCCAAATTCAGGAGAACTGGTGGTGTTCATTGCGGCCTTTGTTGGAGCCTGTATTGGGTTTCTCTGGTACAACGCATTTCCCGCTCAAATTTTTATGGGCGACACCGGTAGTTTGGCGCTTGGAGGTATTATCGCCGTGTTCGCTATTGCTATACGTAAAGAATTATTGATTCCTGTTTTGTGCGGAATCTTCCTTATTGAAAACCTATCAGTTGTCATTCAGGTAGGCTGGTTCAAGATAACCAAAAGACGTTTTGGTGAAGGTCGGAGAGTGTTTCTTATGGCACCTCTCCACCATCACTATCAGAAGAAAAACCTTCCTGAATCGAAGATCGTTGCGCGATTCTGGATTATTGGAATTCTCCTCGCTGTAGTCACCATTGTAACACTTAAAGTCCGCTAATGAGCCAAACTGTTTCCATATTGGGCGCTGGTGAAAGCGGAATAGGTGCAGCACTTCTTGCGAAGCAGCAAGGCATGCACGTTTTCGTCTCAGATATGGGAACGATTTCTCCTGCTCGGAAAAGAGAGTTGGAAGAAGCCGGAATTTCATTTGAAAGTGGGAAACACTCGGAAGATCAAATTCTGAATACCGACGTCATTATCAAAAGCCCGGGAATTCCAGATACACATCCCTTGGTGAAAAAGGCGAAAGCCGCTGGCAAAACACCGATTTCAGAAATCGAATTTGCTGGAAAATACACCGACGCTAAGACCATTCTAATCACCGGTACCAACGGGAAGACGACCACAACCACATTGGTTCACCATGTGTTGAGTCAAAACGGAATCAACGCTGGCATCGCAGGAAACATTGGCACTAGTCTGGCCCGAAGCATTGCAGAAGGACCGAAACGGGATGTGTATGTCATTGAAGTGAGCAGTTTCCAGTTGGATGGCATGTTTGACTTCAGTGCAGACATCTCCATTCTGTTGAACATCACTCCAGATCACCTGGATCGGTACGATTACGAGTTAGCCAACTATGTGGATTCCAAATTCAGGGTAATTCAGAACCAGCAGAAAGATGCACACTTCATTTACAACGCTGATGATCCCATCATTGAAAAAAAATTAGAGCCGCTTGATTTGCCCATGAATAAATGGCCAGTCAGCACCTCAAAAACACTCTCCGAACTAGGCCACCTAGGCGGAGGTATTGAAAACAACCAACTACACATCAACACCCAAACCGAACCGTTCACGATGAAAATCCAAGAACTCGCCCTACAAGGCAAGCACAACCTCTTCAACTCAATGGCTGCAGGGGTTACCGCAAAGTTATTCGAACTCAGAAAAGAAGGGGTTAGAGATAGCCTTACCAATTTTGAGAACCTCGAACACCGACTCGAATTTGTTGCCAAAGTACATGGCATCACGTTCATCAATGACAGCAAAGCGACCAACACAAACAGTGCTTGGTATGCCCTTGAAAGCATGGACAAGCCCGTAATCTGGATTGCTGGAGGAGTAGACAAAGGAAACGAGTACGACGACTTGTTGCCACTTGTAAATGAAAAGGTGAAAGCCATCATTTGCTTGGGTAAAGACAACAAGAAGATCACCAAAGCCTTTGACGGCGTTGTTGCAGAAATTGTAGAAGTAACTTCTGCAGAAGACGCAGTTCGCATGGCTTATGATCTTGCCTTCAAAGGAGATGCAGTATTGCTTTCACCTGCGTGTGCAAGTTTTGATCTGTTTGACAACTATGAAGACCGAGGACATCAGTTCAAAAAAGCTGTAAAAGGTCTTTAAGCACAACCGGATGCAAGCATTCCTCAAAAAACTAGAAGGCGACAAGGTCTTGTGGATGGTGACGTTCTTATTGAGCATCATCTCTCTTTTGGCGGTCTATAGCGCTATCTCAACATTAGCAATGAAAGCTGACGGAAACTCACTGAAGTTTCTGGTTAAGCACCTGCTGATGATTGTGCTGGGGTTTGGGGTAATGTTCGTGGTTCACAAAATGAGGTTTAAGTACTTCTCGCGAACCAGCACCATCCTCATTTGGGTTGCTGCCGGAATGCTTCTATTGACCCTTTTCTTTGGTGTAGACATCAACAATGCCAAACGTTGGTTAAGAATTCCCTTCGTTGGGATGACCTTTCAAACATCGGATTTTGCCAAAATTGTGCTCATTACGTTTGTAGCGCGGCAATTGAACATCTACCGCACACAGCTTCACGATTTTCGAAATGGTGTAATCCCCGTATTGCTGCCTATTGCAGCCATCTGCGGATTAATTCTACCTGCCGATTTTTCTACGGCTGCCATGATTGGCGGAGTGTGCTTTCTTATGATGTTCATTGGTGGAGTACCCATTAAACACCTTGGGAAAATTGCTGGCCTGGGTGTGCTAGCAATCGGCTTCATCTATATGCTCGGAACGGTAGCTCCCGATAGCCTTCGACGGTTTGGAACTTGGAAAAGCAGAATAGACAACTTCGTGTCCCCAGACGCCAACGACGCTGGAAACTACCAATCTGATTTAGCTCAAGCAGCGATTTACAACGGAGGAATATTTCCGTCAGGACCAGGAACGGGGTCTTCACGAAACTACCTTCCTCACCCCTATTCCGATATGATCTATGCCTTTATCATTGAAGAATATGGCGCCATCTTTGGCGGACTCGGCTTGTTACTCCTGTACTTAATTTTGCTATTTCGAAGTATTAAAATGGCTACTCGGTGCCCCAAGCATTTTGGAGGATTGCTCGCCTTGGGACTGTCATTCATGTTGGTTTCTCAAGCCATCGTAAATATGGCTGTTGCCGTGAAACTATTCCCTACTACCGGACAACCACTTCCAATGGTTAGTATGGGTGGAACGTCCATTGTGTTCACCTGCCTTTCTATTGCCATGATCATCTCGGTTAGCAGAAGTGTGTACAACGAAGAAAACTGGGCGAAAGAGAACAAAGACGAAACGAACAACACAAATCAAAATACCTATGTCGCTGGATAGTGTCATCATAAGTGGAGGTGGAACAGGTGGACACATCTATCCTGCATTGGCTATCGCAGACGAAATCAAAAGAAGGCACCCTGGATGTCAAATCCAGTTTGTGGGTGCCGAAGGAAGGATGGAGATGGAGAAAGTGCCCAACGCTGGCTACCCCATTGACGGGCTTTGGATTACTGGAATAGAGCGAAAAATATTAAGCAAGAAAAACCTTCTCTTCCCCTTCAAACTCATTAGTAGTTTACTGAAAGCAGGTAAACTGATTAGAAAACACAAGCCTCAAATCGCCATCGGTGTGGGAGGATTTGCGAGCGGTCCATTGCTCTACAGAGCGGCAGGAAAAGGAATCCCGACACTTATTCAAGAACAGAACTCCTTCCCAGGAATAACAAATAAACTGCTTGCGAAAAAAGCACTCCGTATATGCACGGGCTTTCCCGATATGGAACGTTGGTTTCCAAAAAGTCGAATTACGATTACGGGAAATCCACTCAGATCTGGCATTTCAGACATCTCGGGGAAACAACAAGAAGGCCTCAAACACTTCGGCTTAAGTGACGCCAAAAAAACCGTTTTCATCATGGGCGGAAGTTTGGGTGCTCGCTCGATGAATGAGGCGACCAAAAAAGCACTGGAAGCATGGGATAAGGCTGGCATACAGGTGCTGTGGCAAACTGGGAAACGCTTTTTTGAACCCAATCAACAACTCGTTCAAGAAGCTGGATTTAGCCATGTCGTTGTGCTTGGTTTTATTGACCGAATGGATTTGGCATATGGTGCAGCAGACTGCATTGTTAGTAGAGCAGGCGCCATGTCAATTTCAGAACTTGCCATTGTTGGTAAGCCCAGCATCTTCGTTCCTTCACCCCATGTAAGTGAGGATCACCAAACCAAAAATGCAAAGTCTTTAACGGATCGAAACGCAGCCATCTTGTTGACCGACAAAGCGGTGGTAGACGATTTAGAAGCTACTGTCCTTAACTTACTTTCAGATGAAGTGCTATGCACGAAACTAAGCGCCTCAATTCAAGCACAAGCAAGACCTAATGCCGCCTCTGATGTGGTAGACGAAATTGAAAAACTGATCGGTGGAAAATGAATCTAGCTCAAGTAAATAGCGTTTATTTTCTTGGGATTGGAGGCATTGGAATGAGTGCCTTGGCTAGGTATTTTAATGCGAAAGGAAATCACGTTTCAGGGTACGACAAGAACCCTTCTCCAATTACGGACCAACTGATAGCAGAAGGCATTCCTGTCTACTTTAACGAAGACGAAGAACGAATTTCGACCCTTCGAGACTCGATTGAAAAAAAGCAAACATTGGTTGTTTACACACCAGCGATTCCGAAAGACCACGCTGAACTTCTATTTCTTCAATCCAACAGTCTCCCAGCCCATAAACGAAGCGTTGTTTTGGGCGCCATAACCAAGACGAGTAAAACAATAGCCGTGGCTGGCACACATGGAAAAACAACCACGAGCACCATCATTGCACATATTCTTCACGACGCTGGTTTTGGATGCAATGCTTTCCTTGGAGGAATTGCTGCCAACTACCAAACAAATTTCCTGTTTTCAGGGCCAGACGCATGGAATGTGGTGGAAGCAGATGAATACGACCGCTCATTTTTGACGTTAGAACCTACCATATCAGTGATCACCTCCATTGACCCAGACCATTTGGATGTATATGGGACGGTGGAAGAAATGAAAGGAACGTACGTGGAATTCGCTAACCTACTCCCTAAATCAGGTTCACTCTACACCGCCACTAACGTTGGAGATTTGGGACTGGACACATTGACCTACGGATTTGACGATAGCGACATCAAGTGCACTGCAGTGGACTACACAGCTGTGAAGCCAACCTTCGACATAGCCCTCCGAGGCGAAGTATTAGAAAAGATGCCGCTACCACTTCCTGGGAAACACAACATTGAAAACACCTTAGTAGCCGTTGGCATAGCGCATCAACTCGGAATTCATGAATCTGCGATACGTGAAGCCCTCGACTCCTTTATGGGTATTAAAAGACGTTTCGAATACCATTACCAAAGTACTTCGAAAGTATACATAGATGATTATGCGCATCATCCGGCCGAATTAGCCGCCACCATCAAGGCTGCTCGCGACAAACACCCCGGCTTGAAGGTCACTGGAATTTTTCAACCACACCTGTTTTCTCGTACCAGGGACTTTGCAAATGAGTTTGCTGAAGAGCTCAGTAAGCTCGATGAAATCATCTTACTCGACATCTATCCTGCACGCGAAAAACCCATCCCAGGCGTTGATTCACAATGGTTATTGGATAAAATTTCGACACCCCATAAAAAGTACATTAAGAAATCTCAGTTATTGTTTGAATTAAGGGAACGCGAAGTTGAAGTACTCCTGACCTTAGGAGCTGGAGATATTGACCGCCTGATTTCACCTATAAAAGACTGGATATCAACAACATGAAGAACAACATCAAACATATCATTCTCTGGAGTGGGACACTAGTGATTGCACTGGTGCTGTTTGGTTTTGCCTCTTCAAGCCATAAATCTGCCGTTTGTTGGAAAATGGACATTGAAGTTGAGCACTTAAGTGGGCTCTATTTCATCGATAACACCTCCATCGAAGAACGAATTTTGGATTTAGGTGATCCAATTGTAGGGAGCAAGCTGGAGGCTATCAGGGTTGACAAAATTAGGCAACGACTGATTGATCTTCCATCTGTAAAAAGCGCTGAAGTTTACCATACCGTTGATGGCATTTTGAAGGTGAATGTTACGCAGCGCACCCCGCTGTTTCGCGTTATCAATGCAGAAGGAGAAAGCTATTATGTTGACACCGATGGCGGAAGAATGCCACTCTCTCAGCACTACACTGCGCGGGTCCCGGTACTTACTGGAAATATTACAACTCCTTATGCTGAGGCAGCGAGCTCAACTGAGGAAGTGACCCTTCTTGCTGAAGCATATGAATTAATACAATTCATTGAGAATGATGGGCTATGGTCAGCTCAAACGGAACACATTGTTGTGGACAGCAACAACGAGTTTGAGCTTATTCCTCGGGTTGGATCAGCGCGCATTCTCATAGGCAAACCAACAGAATTGCCTGAAAAATTTAAGCGATTGAAAGCCTTCTATTTAGAAATGGCTCACAATAACAACATCAATAAGTACAAACGCATCAATGTAAAGTATCGCGACCAAGTAGTTTGCGAACGGTACTTCTAAAACCACACTATCATGGAGAACTCTGAAATCATCGTAGGGCTTGACATTGGAACAACCAAAATTGCGTGTTTGGTTGGTCGAAAAACAGAACATGGAAAAATCGAGATCCTCGGATATGGCAAAAGCGAATCTGTAGGTGTTACACGTGGCGTGGTCTCAAACATTGAGAAGACAGTTGCTTCCATTCGCGCTGCGGTGGAAGAAGCTGAACAGAATTCAGATGTTGAAATCAAGGTCGTCAATGTAGGTATTGCTGGGCAGCACATTAAGAGTTTGCAGCACCGCGGATTACGCACACGAGATAACCTGGATGATGAAATTTGCCGAGATGATATTGATGCATTGGTGAATGACATGTACAAACTGGTGATGCTTCCAGGTGAACAGATTATTCATGTGTTACCACAAGAATACACTGTGGACAACGAACAGGGGATCCGTGACCCAATAGGCATGTCTGGTATTCGTCTTGAAGCGAACTTCCACATCATAACAGGACAGATGGCTGCTGCGCGCAACATCTATAAATGTGTTGCTCGTGCTGGACTAAAGGTAGACCAACTAATTCTTGAGCCACTAGCCTCTTCTGAAGCCGTTTTGAGCGCTGAGGAAAAAGAAGCTGGTGTGGCACTTGTTGACATTGGTGGTGGTACGACAGACATCGCAATTTTCCAAGATGGAATTATTCGCCATACGGCAGTTATCCCTTTTGGAGGCAATGTCATTACAGAAGACATCAAACTTGGCTGCACTATAATGCAGAACCAAGCTGAGCAGTTGAAGCGTAAATTCGGATCTGCTCTCGCAATTGAGATGAAAGACAGTGAAATTGTCTGTATTCCTGGACTGCGAGGAAGAGATCCAAAAGAAATTTCGCTTAAGAACCTTGCAAGTATCATTCAAGCAAGAATGGAGGAAATCGTAGAACACGTTTACTACGAAATTCGCAGCAGTGGGCTCGAAAAGCAACTTATTGGTGGTATTGTGATTACAGGGGGCGGAAGTCAGCTGAGACACATCACCCAACTCTTCGAATATGTAACTGGTATGGACTGCCGTATTGGTTACCCGAATGAACACGTAGCGAAAGCACCTAATAAAGAGCTTATTTCTCCGCTCTTCGCAACAGGTGTTGGACTCGTTATCAAAGGGTACGAAAATGGGACGTCATCTCCTCAAGAAATGGAGAATGCCGGAACAACTCAACGTGCAGCCGATGAACGCAAGGGAATGAAGAAATTCCTGAATGCGGTTAGAGACTGGTTCGAAAACGAAGAAGAATAACATTCATTTCATAGTGCTAAGAAAAGGTTCTTCCATCCAGCGGAAGGGCCTTTTTTTGGTTTAAGTCAGTTCAGAGCGCCATCAGGCGTAGTACTTTCTGTAACCCTTTGTAAGGGCTTTCGTACAATCTAGGCAACTACTCTATTTGACTTAAAAGAAGCATTATGAATTTTATCACTGTCTTACTCTCAGCCTGGATAGCAACCGCATCTCCAGCAGACAATAGCCTCAGCCCAATCAACGAAGAACACTTCTTGATTCACGGTGACATGGTAGAACAGGTATATGGCTCAGAAAACAAAGCCAACGCTCCGAACACACGCGTCATAGTCTATAGAGATAATGAAATTTACGTTGCCTTTACTAGCGACGAACGAGGAGAATACATCTTCAACCTCCCAATTGGACACAAATACGAACTCACATATGGTGGCGATGATTTCGTCAACAAACGTGTCGAAATAGACGCTACAAACTGTAAGATTCGCAAAAAAGGCTACACCTTAGAAATGAACATGTCATTGTTTCGTCCAGTAGGTGAAGTTGACTATTCCGATATGGATGCTGCTCCTGTTGTAGCTTTCAACTACGATCAAGATCTACGCGACATGGTACCAGATTTAGATGTGGTAGACGCGATGTGGAGAAAAGTTGAAAAGCTCTACCGTAAGTCAGAAAAGGTAGCCCTCAAAAAATAAGTTAAGAGAGTAGTCTCTTCACGATTTCAGAAATAACCTTACCATCTGCCTTCCCGGCCATTTTGCCGCTAGCAGCACCCATTACTTTCCCCATATCT